>NZ_QULH01000018.1:0-37949 GCF_003481635.1 Clostridium sp. OM05-6BH
ATTTTCATAGTGATCACCCATCCTTTCCTGCACAGTCACTCTGTGCAAAACTTCTATGAATTAGTTATGACTGATGTTAAGATTTCTGTGCCGCAACAACGTGTATTAAGGCTAATAAAATCTCTTTGAATCTCTTTACATAAGAACTGCTACTTAATGACTTTCACTTTTATTTTGTATCGCTTCTTCAAAAATTTACGTTCCTTATACATTTCTGAGTTCTTTGGCGTTTTTATGGTAATCTTGGAAAGGTTACACTTTAATCCACGATAATAAAATATACTGTCAATATTCCACCCAAGATTTTTTATGCCTTTAGGAACCGTGACACTTCTCAATTTGGGACATTCATGAAAAACAAGCTCTCCAAGTTCTTTCACACCTTTCTTTAGCACCACTGTTTTTAACTTTTTACAATATTTAAATGTTTCATCCAATTCCACTTTTCCGTATACTGTTATCTTCTTCAACGCAGAGTTACGAAACGCTGTCACCCCTAATTCTTTCAGTTTTCTAGGCATCCTAATGTAATTCAACGAACAGCACACAAACGCATTCTGTTCAATCACCTTTACCGTATCCGGCAGGATCACCTTTTTAATGTTGGTGCAGAAGGAAAAAGCGGAATCTGCTATCTTTGTTGTCCCCTTTTTTACTTTGACCGTTTTTGCCGTATACTTTCTTGGTACAGTAATTAATTTCTTTCCATTTTTAGTATACAATATTCCCTTGTATGACCTATACCACCTATTACCGGATGCTACGTTAAATTTTTTCAGATGCATTAGGAATGACTGCATTCCCTTGCAATACCCCTCATTCAACGATCCCCCTTCGTACGCATCGATCAATTTAACCGTCTTAGGAATATTTAATATTTCCACCTTTGGTACAAGCCACGTTCCCTCTTCCACATCATATAATTCATAACGATAATCTTGCTGTTCTGATGCTCTAAATACATCATACAAATCTATCTTTGTTACTGTTTTTCCGTCAATCTTTTCCGGTACGTTGACTATTTTTTGATCCATTGGTATTCCCACGATCTTAGCTGTATTATTTTTTTCCGAATAAAGATAAGTAAACCCATTTTTCTGACCCCACTTGCCACACTCTGCTTCTTTCATGGTAAAGAATTTTTGAAATAACGTCAAATACCTGTCATCCACCGGCACATAGTCTCGCTGTGCATGTACTGTTACTGAGGAAGACACTGCAACTAATGCACAAAAGACCGCTAATAAAAGATAATTTTTCCACTTCATACGAATCCCTCCTGTTCAACTATACTTTTTGTTATCATGTTCCACATACTAATATTCCTAGTTTCAATCACAACGTGAATATGTTTTCCATGTTGAAGTTGTGCTGATGGACTTATCTAATTTTCTCGCATAAGTATATACTCTGTATAAGCAAATATCATTCTTTGGATTCTTCGAGTCATTTGCTCCAAAATTGTTAAAAGCTTTAATATTAAACTTATTATGCTTATTATAATAATTTTGCAGCAGTCCTGACACCGCATGTTTAGCTCCGTACTTATAACGGTTTCCATTTGATCCCGGATTATCTGCATAATTTTCATGTGATCTTCGCCTTCTATAAGCAACTGTTTTGCCGTTATATTCATGTGTGATCTTCTGATCTAACGCTGAATATGTTATATAACTGCCATACATGTCTCTTATGATCTAATCGCACTCTGACGTCATAAAAAGGTCAGCTCCTCCATTACCAATAACGTCTTTCCACAATTGTTTTCGCATAGAATCATCATTTGGCACAATCGATTTGTGAGAAAATGCATCTCCTGCTACATGCAGTGCCATTCCAAGCACCCGCAGTGCTCTGTTATTGGCAGCCGCATTGGTCCCGGTATAGGCATTTGGGATGTTATAAGCCTTACCGCCTTTTTTAAGTTCTTTGGTGCAGATAATATTGATCGCCTTATTGATATATGACAGATTTGCCAGATCAACTACTGCGCCTTTGGCGGAGTCACTGTTCATGATCTCCGTAATGCTTTTCCCCTGATTAGTTTTCTGTAAATATGCAATCTTATATAGGTAATAGGCTGTTGTAATATAATTGGTATACCCATGCGCATGCAGGTTCGGTACATCTTTTGCCAAGGTGAGTTTTGTACCCCCGCTTGTTCCACTGCAGGTATCCACTGCCAGACTAACCGCTTTTAGCACAGCTATCTTTTTATCCGTGTATTTTGATTTCAAGTTCGCATCCGATACGGCATCTCTAATAAGGCTATTGTGTCCTTTTTCCATCCACTTTGCCACCACTCCCGGTATCTCATACCGGTCTTCTGCAGTAACATGGCTCCCACACTCCGGCAGATCACTTGTGCTGCAATTAGGCTTATAAACAGCATCAAAATCTTTCGCCAGTTCCGATGCAGCTTTATAGTCGACGATCTTTCCGTTCCCATCAGCAAGCTGTTTGGCACTGACATCCATGCATTGTCGTATCTTATCGGCAGACCAGTCTGCATGGTTCTCCCACAGTTTCGCCGCTACCGCAGCAATATGCGGTGCTGCCATACTGGTGCCGGATTCCACGGTCAATCCTCCCAACTGGGCAAGTACCGGAATATACTCTCCCGGTGCTGACAGTTCAACTCCCGCTCCCTGTACTGAACAATCTGCCGGCGACATATCTGCACTGACACCGCCAACAGCCATGACTTCCTCATATGCGGCCGGATATAATATTTGATCCGCTTCTTTATCATTTCCCGCTGCTGCTATCATCAGAATGCCTTTGTCTGCAACAGATTTGATCTCTTCTCTTAAAATATCGGAATCGTAATTCGTACCAAAGCTCATGTTGATAATATCAATACCATTTTCTTCACACCACTGCAGCGCCGCAACCACTCTGCTGATCGGTGCTTCGTTGTTTTCATCCAAGATCCGCACGGAATAGACTTCCAGATCATCATCGATTCCCGTCACACCATTGTCATCATCTTTCGCACAGATGATACTGGCAACTGCCGTTCCATGACCGGTCATATCACAGCATAGAAAAGAGGATTCTTCCCCGGCGTACAGAAGATCCACACGGTCAGCCACATCAATATCTTCTGTAATGTCTACCCCGGAATCGATCACAGCGATCTTCTTTTTGCCGTTTTCTGCCTTCTTCGGTTTGCCAGATACTCCACGCTCCACATTGACCGCATCAATATTCCATGCTTCCTTAGCAAACTGAATGATCTGGTCTGCTTCATCCGATTCACAGCCGCTTACTATTTCGTCACGTTCTACGGATACCACTCCGGACTCCTGTTCCAATTGCCTTGCTTGTGAATCGTTCAGCTCCAAGCTCACACAGCCGGAACTTTCCAACAGTTCTGCCGTACTTTCATTGTGATCCACAGTGTCATACTCTTCTGCCAGCTTGTCAAGCTTATGTCGATCTGCCACGTTCACGATGTAATCTTTTGCTGTTTCTTTGTGCGCTGCCGCACGAACTGTAAATGTCTCTTGTGCCCCGCCAAGGATCATAGATGCCGCCAATATGCTGACCACGATCCCTTTCCTTACTCGTTTCTTTTTCATTTGCACCTCCTTACCCATGTCACTTTTCGCATGTAAAAAATAGATACTCTAGATACAAAAAATAATTCACTCTATACAGAACTTCCGTTAGTTACATCTTTAGTACACCATAGATCTGTTACCTTGTCAACAATAGCAGCATAATCTTAATAATTCTTAAGAATTTGGACATATCTGATCATCTATAAAAAAAACCTCGCCCCTTTTGAGAAGCGAAATTGATGGATATCTGGTTGAAGATTCACAAAATACTCGCAAGGAAAATTCAAACCTTTTTAACACCTTAATCGTCATGAAAAAAAGTGATTAAATAACTGGAACATTGAGAGCAAAACATATATCCATAAAAAAGCACACATAAGCAAGCTAAAATTCCTAAAATCCTAATTCCAGTCAACTAACTCCCCAAGAAACGCAAGCTGAATTTCCAAGAATTCTAATTCCAGTCAACTAACTCCCCAAGAAACGCAAGCTGAATTTCCAAGAATTCTAATTCCAGTCAACTAATTCAATTCACCCCTCCCCCTACTTCAATAACATAGTAAATGAATATCATATTATCTTGCATTTCCCATACCAAATGCTACTGTCATCCATATCTGCCATATATTGCCTATTATATGGGCTTGTAAAATCTTCCGGTATAGGAAGTTTGAGTTTTTAAGAATTTGACATTAAATTTCATATTCCAGCACTTGACAATTATCAATACCAAATGCTGCGTATTCGTCATTCGTCATGTCCATAAAATAGGACCGCACAACGCGGGCTATACCGTTATGCGCAACTAGCAGATACGTTTTATCATCCTTCGATAATTCGTCCAGTAAATTATATACTCTCTGTGCGAGCTGCAGCATGGATTCGCCACCCTCATAATGATTGATAAACTCTCTCTTAGCGACCTTAAACTCTGCGCCATTTCTAGCAGTAGATTCGTATTTGCCAAAGTTCTGTTCTTTGAGCCTTGGTTCCTCCACACAGGGGATTCCTGTAGCCTCTGCAATATGATGTGCGGTGTCTGCCGCACGCATTAACGGAGAATAACGGATCTCATCTATCTTCAATCCTTGTTCTCTAATCTTACGTCCCAGTTCCATTGCCTGCTCATGTCCCAGCTCTGTCAATGCAATGTCCGTCGCACCACATATTTTATTCTCTACATTCCAAATCGTCTGTCCATGACGTGTAAAATATAATTTTTTCATCCTCATCTTATCCTTTCCTACTAATTTTAAAAACTCAAACTTCGCACATCCAAAGCTGCTGTTCGGTCACATATTGCTTATTATGTCAGCAATAAATATGATATTTTGCAGTCGACAAGATAACTTGTTCTGCCGGCAGCGAACTAAGATAATTGCCGCAGAGCGCAGAGTTTTTGTTTGATTTCTTATTTTGTTATGTCTCTGATGAATACATGCCCGAAGGAGTGTCTGAGATGTCCCGGATTAGCAAGGTATCATCCATTTTTGGACGGGACGCTTTCGCTACACTGCGCTACGTCACGTTACTTAATGTCTCTGAAATACGAGACATAAGTAACGACGAGCGCAAAGTCCCTTTCAAAAATGATGATTACCTTGCTTCCGGGACTTTTAAGTTCCCGAAGGGCATGTAGATCAAACATCAGAGACAACAAAATTTAGAAATCAACAAAAACGAAAATGCGGCAAGGCAATTACTATAGTTCTCTGCTGGCAGAAATAGCTATGTTGTGGCTGCAAAATACATAGTATTCTTTGACATAATAAGCAATATGTGACGACATGATAATTTTGGATGTGCGAAGTTTCAGTTAAAAATCTTAAAATTGGGGGCAAAAATATTTTGCCCCCAACGAATGCCACAGATTACTGCAAGCACATTTTTAATACCATAAATTATTTTTGTTCGGATTCCGATGTTTGTGACACATCCGATGTTTCTGTCGCTTCCTGCGTTTCTGTCGCTTCTGGCGTTTCTGTCGCTTCCGGCGTTTCTGTCGCTTCCAATGTTGGTGACGCAGCATCCTGCTGCATTTGCACTGCCGCAGCTTCCACCTCGGCTTCAGTTTCTTCCGACTTGTCCGGTGTGTCAAGCACTAATTCCATCAATTCACCGGCTTGAACCTCTTCCCCATCCTGTACTGTTAAGGATGCGTGAAATCCTTCCGGATCCAGCTTGTATCGAACCACCATTGCGACACTGCGAAGAAGTTTAAGCAAACCACCGATATAAAGAAGTGCAATCGCAATGACCGCTACGATCACCACATCCGGTACAATACGGTACAACAACTTCCATGGGAATATTTCCTTCTGCACAACAACAAGCACTGCCGTAGGTAATACGATCTGGATGAAAATATCCTTGACCAAACGAGCCGCATGAAAACCTGCTGCCGCACGTTTTCTCCAAATCCCGGTCATAAAGATCGGCAGACTGCAGCCCACCAATATGATCAAAAGGAGCAGATCAATGAGTCCATGTTGAAGCAGATAACTATTTGACGGAATGTTCGCTGCTTTTTCTCCCAAAAGGATATCCGTTACACCAACGCAGATTTTCTCCATCAACTGTTTGCCGACCAAGTAATCGCCGCCATTAAACAACATGACAAAACCGATTTTTTTGTCCGGTATCAATGCCATCATTGTCATTTGATTTTCCAAAACACCCGACTGATAATACAGATCCGTGCCTTTGTACTGGGTTGCCATCCAGCCCATACCATAGGCTTCCTCAGTTCCATACAAACTATCTTCTTTACTCTTGTTAATAACCGGTACGGTATTTTGTAATACCCCTGCAATATCTTCCGGATTTACGACATCCCCGCCTTCCTTCAGGTACATCTGCAAATATTTACCCATGTCCTTTACGTCAGAGATCATATATCCCGAAGAGACTGTTGCCCACTGATCCGATGCATTGTATTGATACTTGGCTGCAACCGGATAACCAAAATAATTTTTATATGCGGGTGACATTTCCTCCTGCATTTCCGGATTTTGGCGCAAGCTGTAGGTGGATGTCATACCGCAAGCATCCAATATATTTTCCGTCAGATATTCTTCGTAAGTCTCACCGGAAACACTTTCAATCAATTCACCCAAAATGGAATAATTCACATATGCATTCTGATAAATGCCTTCTTTGCCCTCGGCCTTCACCTGATCTAACATCGTTTCTTTTTTGATCCCGGTGGTCTGATGAAGCAATTTTTCGATCGTAACACCCTTCAGCGCACTGTATTTTGGCAAATACGTCGTAATATCATCCTCTAACTTGATCTCACCATCTTCTGCCAGACTCAACACACCTAACGCTGTCATAGACTGTGTCAGATTACCTAACACATAATCAGACTGTGTCTTGCCATCCACACCGAACGTAGCGCTGTAAATTTCTTTTTGATCGCTGACGATCGATACGCTGACCCCTGGCACACTTGCCGCGGATAACTGGTTCATGACATACTTTTCAACATCATATTCATGATATCCGCCCGCCTGTACCGTACTCACTCCGGAAAATACGGTCGCTACGGTAAGCGCCACTGCAGTCATTACTGTATAAAATCTTCTCATGCTGTTCCTCCTTATCGCATTACATAAGACGTATTATATCGAAAAATATGGCGTTCGTAAAGTAGCTAACTCTCCTGACCGTCAAACAACATATAATATTGCAGGATCTTGTATTCCCGGATCCATTGCTGCATGGATTCCGGTGCTTCCTCCAACGTGTAATACCGCCCCTCTGCATCATAACAGCCATTATCAGACAAGGAAGAAATTTCCTGTCGCATCGCCTGTAAGAAACATTGATAAGCACTCATGCTCTGCCCGGTATCCACAGCCATTTCTGTCGACAAATAGTTCAGCGATATATGATCAATTTCTTTTTCCGTAATATCATAATTTGCCCAAATAAGAAACGGTACCTCGTATTTTTTGAGTGCCTCTTCTTTGGTAAAACCGGCAGGAATCTTTCCTGTCATTTGGAAATAAAAGGAGTCCGGCAAATGAGGCTGATGATCTCCAAAGAAAACGATCACTGCCTGCTCCGCCTGTTTCTCATAATATGCAATTAATTTTTGCAATGCCGCATCCGATTCGTGGATCAGGGACAAATACTGCTCTACCTCCGGATCCGCCTGAAAAGATGTGACCTTGATCGGTTCCTTGAAAGAACTTTTCTTGGTATAGGGATTGTGATTTTGCATTGTCACATTAAACATAACAAACGGCTTATCCCCTTTTTGCTGCTCATAAAGCTCAATCATCTTGTCATAATCTGCTTCATCTGAAATCAGACCTCGTACCTTCTTTGCTCCCACAAACTCTTCTTTCGTCACAAAAGAATCCACCCCGATCAACGGATAGACACGATTTCGATTATAACCGGATGCATTATACGGGTGCATCGCATAAATGAACGACCCCTGCCTGTTTTTCATGTCCCATAATAGGGACGGCGTTTTGGTATGTATGTATTCCAAATAGGGATTTCCCGGCAAAAATGCTTTCGTACAGCCGGTCAAAAATTCAAACTCCGAGTTTGCTGTATAACCGCCATAAACGGATGACTGTGCAAACCCTTTTACCGTATTTTGCTGCAAGCTGTCCCAAAACGGCATCACGGCTTGGTTTGTCTGAAAATCTCCCCATACACGCAGATCACTAAAGGCTTCGTTCATAATCATGATCAGGTTGGGCGACTGCTCCTGCCCTATGGAAACTGCCTGTTTTTCATATTGCTGCAATATCTTCTGAGCAGCCGCTTTACTATACCCTTCCGGCTCCGATACCGTATGCACCTGTGCATTGGCAAGGAAATAAACAAAGTAGCCATATTTTTGCATACCGATCTGATGATCCCAATATACCGAACTAACACCATCCATCAAAAGTCCTGAGCCAAACATCCCCACTGTCATCCCGACACATACGATCAGTCCGATCAAAGAACCACGCAGTTTCCAAGCAGTTTCCTTCGAAAGCAACCCACACACTGCAACAATCTGCAACACCGCTACCGCTGTCGCCGCGATCAGGCACGGTATGATCTTAACGGTGTACCGCCCCGCCACTGTCATCGCCGTAGAAATAGCGTAAAAATCCATAAATATGATTCCATAGCCACGAAATTGCAATACAAGATAATTGATCCCTCCAATAAGGATCATCAATATTCCACCAAACAATAATGCAGGGCGCATTTTGCGAAAGAAACAAAGCAGCACGCCATAATAGATCATGAACAAAAACATATTGCGTGCAATCCCGTTTACTCCTATTGTGAAAGGATTCGCATCAAGAAATAACTGCATCATACAATACGATGCGAAACTATATAGTATGAAGAAAATAACTTTTGCATACCATTTTTTCAGCATAACATTCCCCCATTCCACGAATTCCAAAAAACAATTCGTTAACAAAAACATGCTAAAACCGCATTCTTCGGAAAATAATAATAGCGTTATTATGCAACGCAAAAGACCCGCCGTCAATACGGCAGGCCCATTTATTTCTTGCTCAAACTTCGCACATCCAAAATCATCTTGTCGATACATATTGCTTGTTATGTCAAAGAATACTAAGTATTTTGCAGCCACAACATAGCGATTTCAGCCGTCAGAGAACTATAGTAATTGCCTTACCGCATTTTCGTTTTAGGTGATTTCTAAATTTTGTTGTCTCTGATGCTTGATTTACATGCCTTACGGAGAACTCGACGTCCCGGAAGCAAGGTAATCATCATTTTTGAAAGGGACTTTGCGCTCGTCGTTACTTATGTCTCGTGTTTCAGAGACATTAAGTAACGTAACGTAGCGCATCGTAGCGAAAGCGTCCCGTCCAAAAATCGATGATACCTTGCTAAACCGGGACATCTCAGGCATTCCGTCAGGCATGTATTCATCAGAGACTTAACAAAATAAGAAATCACACAAAAACTCTGCGTTCTGCGGCAATTATCTTAGTTCGCTGACGGCAGAACAAGTTAGCTTGTCGGCTGCAAAATATCATATTTATTACTGACATAACAAGCAATATGTGATCGGACAGCAGCTTTGGATATGCAAAGTTTGAGTTTCTTATTAGAGTCTTTCTATCATGTATCTATTAGTTACCAAACAAATCTCCAAATCCGAACCAATCGTTGCCGGATCCGCTGTCGCTGCCGGAATTTCCGTTGTTACCATTGTTGCCATTCTGGCCGTTGTTGCCGATGTTACCATTGCTGCCATTCTGACCGCTGTTGCCATTGCTGCCGTTCTGACCGTTGTTACCATTCTGGCTGTTGTTGCCGGAATTGCCGCTCTGACTGTCATTGTTGGACGATTTGCCGGAACTTAAACCGTTTAATGAACTGGAACCTTGCAGTGTAACTTTCACTTTCTTTTCTTTATACGTTCCAGAATCACTTCTCTGCAAGATGATCTCTACCTGAGTTCCCTTTTTGTAGCTATTGGCTTTTTCCTGCAGACTTTCGATAGAACGGACTTCCATATTATTAATGGATGTAATGATGTCGCCTTTCTGGATGCCTGCTTTGTCTGCCGCACCATTCTTAGATACTTCTGCAACATAAACACCATTTGGCATATTGTAGGCTGCCATCTCATCAGAAACCGTTCTTCCGCTGATTCCTAAATAGCCTTTTTCACTATCTTTGAGGTTTTCTTTATTCATCAGATCCTCAATGATCGGTTTTGCGACGGAAATCGGGATCGCATATCCAACACCTTCTACTTCAGAAGCTGCGATCTTAGCAGAGTTAATACCGATAACCTGCCCCTGCATATTGATCAAAGCACCACCACTGTTACCAGGATTGATAGCTGCATCGGTCTGAATTGCCTTGATCGTATTAGAGGAGGAAGAACTGGAGCTGCCACTCTCAGATTCTGAAATTTCACGATCTTTTGCACTAATATAACCAACCGTTACCGACTGACCATAACCAAGTGCGTTACCGATAGCAACTGCCATCTCACCAACTTTAATCTTGCTCGAATCGCCAAGATCAGCTACGCGGATCTTGTTCATCGTGCTCTCTTTGATCTTAGATGTCTGTACTGCGATAACAGCCAGATCATTGCTGCTGTCTGTTCCTTTTACCGTTGCCTCGTAAATCTGCTCATCAATAAACTGTACAGAAATTGTCTTTGCACCGTCTATAACATGATTGTTGGTTGCGATCAGCAATTCTTTATCATTCTGTCCTACAATAAATCCGGAACCGGCACTGGTCGTATCCTGTCCCTGATACTGCTGTCCAAACAAGTCATAATAGTTCGCACCCTGTGAAGTGCTTGTGATAGCAACGATTGCCGGCATAGTCTGCTCCGCGATACCGGAAACGTCTGTGGTTCCTGTCTGCGTAGTCGAAGGAGAAGAGGTGCTCCGTGCTGTGCTCGCACTCTTACCGTCTGTTGTTGACTGCAATTTCGTGGCAGATGATGTTGTCGTAGGCAGGAAGCGATTCGTTACATAGCGAACGCCTTGGAAACATATTCCGGAAACAACACCAAAGATAACGGCACATGCAATGCAAAATGCAATTTTCTTTCCGGTACTTACGCTGCCCGGCTGTTTTGATTTCTTTGCTTTCGGTGGTTTTTGGTTCGGCTGTCTGAAATTCATCTGTGGACCGCCGTTCATCTGCTGTGGGCCACCGTTCATCTGTGAACCGTAACCATTCATTTGCTGTGGACCGGCTCCGCTTTGCTGCGCAGAGTCATTATTTGGCTGTGCAGCTCCACCGCCATAATAATCTCCGGAGTGTATGCTTGTGCCCTCTCCATTCTTGTAAGAGTAGCTGTAAGTACTGCTCTGCTCTGCCTGTGCGCTTGCGCCCTGCTCAGAAGCAGACTGCGCTGTCTCACTGTAAGCCGCCGCATTTTCTGTTTCTACCTGTGGTGCATCGTTGTGCTCCACCGGATTACCGTACTCACCTGTGTATCCTGAATCTGTTCTTTTGTTCTCTTCCATATCTAACCCTCCATTTCTATTTTACGTCCTCTCGGTATCTTCTCAAAACGAGTCACTCCGAGCGTACATTTTTCGTCGGTCAGATTGTCGAATGTATCTCATACGCTCTAACCATTTACAACTAAGAATCTCATGTGCTGTTCTTAGTTTCTGACTGTAAGTCTACCAGTGATTTGTGTTCTTATTGTGAAAACTTCTTTAAGAAAAAGTTAAATCCCAGTTGGATATTGCGAATAATGGAAGAAAATACTATAATACTGTGGTAGCTGATAGATTAATAAAAGCGGGAGGTTTATATTACATTGATACGAGAAAATCAACGATTATTGAATTTATTTCATATTATAATAGATGCCCTTATTATTGCAGCAGCATTCCTGCTGTCTTACGAACTGCGTTTTAACGAGCTTTGGAGTCCGTTGATCCGTCACCACATTATCAGTCCGCCCATCGGATATTATTTGCGGCTGGATCAATATCTCAACACATTGGTATTTTTGATCCCATGTTTTATCATTATATACCGTTTCTGCGGCTTATATGATCCAAAGCGAACCAACAGCAAACGTCATGAGCTTTACTGCCTGATCAAGGCAAACCTGTTTGGTATCGTATACGGTACAGCGATTTTGTACTTTATCAAGCAGACTGATTACGCCCGTCTGTTTTTGACCATGTTTATTATGATCAACCTGACTGCAGATTACATTTTCCGTCTGATCGTAATGAGCATATTGAAGCTGTTGCGCAAACGCGGCAAAAACCTGAAACACATCCTATTAGTTGGATACAGCCGTATGGCAGAGGGCTATATCGACCGTCTTCGTGCTCACCCGGAATGGGGCTATTATGTACACGGTATTTTGGACGATAACAAACCGATCGGGGAATCTTACCGAAATGTGGACGTGATTGGCAACACCAGACAACTTGCCGATCTGCTTGCTACCAACAAGTACGATGAGATTGCTATCACACTTCGCATCCAGGAGTTTTTCAAATTGGAAAAGATTGTGGCAACCTGTGAAAAATCGGGAATCCATACAAAATTTATCCCGGATTATAATCATATCATCCCGACAAAACCATATACAGAGGATCTGGATGGCATCCCTGTCATTCATGTGCGCCATGTGCCGCTTAGTTCCTCCTTTAACAATGCGATCAAGCGTATCGTTGATCTGTTTGGCGGCATTGTGGCTCTGATCATATTTGCCATTCCAATGTTACTGTTGTCTCTTATCATCAAGATCACCTCACCGGGACCGCTTATTTTTAAGCAGGTACGTGTCGGACTGCACAACCGTGAATTTGCCATGTACAAGTTCCGTTCTATGCGTGTGCAGGAAGAGTCTGCTGAGAAAAAGGCTTGGACAACGGCAAATGATCCTCGTGTTACCAGCATTGGTAAATTTATGCGTAAGACCAATTTGGATGAGCTTCCACAGATCTTTAACGTGCTGAAGGGTGATATGAGTCTCGTTGGTCCTCGACCGGAAAGACCATATTTTGTCAATAAATTTAAGGAAGAGATCCCGCGTTATATGATCAAGCATCAGGTTCGCCCGGGTATGACCGGCTGGGCGCAGGTAAACGGATACCGCGGGGACACATCCATTACCAAACGTATTGAATGCGATTTATATTATGTAGAAAACTGGACACTTTTGTTGGATTTTAAAATACTGTTTTTAACATTCTTTGGACGCAACACCAACAAAAATGCCTATTAATAACAAGAGGAAGGGTTTGATAGAGGTATGGCAAAGGATTATGAAGATTACCGTCGCCGCAATGAGCGTACGCAGGAGGCAGTGCGCCGCAGACGCAACGCTGACTATGCAACACGCCGCAGCGCGGGATATTATGAGGATGAAGATTACAGCGAGCCGGTCAGACGAGCTCGTCAGACTGGTTCGACAAAAAGATCAGGTACCAACGCAAAGCGCAGACAAACTACGAGATCGGGCAACTCAACCGGCAGCCGAAGTCATAGCGGACGGTCCGGCAGTTTCATCGGCAGCCGCAGTCATAACGCACGCTCCGGCAATGTAACAGACAGCCGCAGACGAGATATGCGCTCTGTTGGTGCAGCAGGTAGACGTAATAAGAAACGCCGCCATCCGATCCGCCGTTTTTTACTATGCCTTTTACTGATCGTTGCTTTATGTGTCGGCGGCATATTTGTTTATTTGGTAAAATCACTGAATACGATTGAAAATCATCCGCTATCAGATGTGACACTTTGCGGGGAACAGGATGCAAATATCAAGAATTACACCAATATTGCCCTGTTCGGCGTGGATTCCCGTGCCAACGACCTAAGAAAGAACACACGAAGTGATTCCATTATCGTAGCAAGCATTAATAATAAAACACACGACGTCAAGTTAGTGTCCATTTACAGGGACACTTATGTAAAGATTCATGATCATGGCTGCACTAAGGTCAACCACGCTTATGCGTATGGCGGTCCTGATCTTGCCGTCAATACACTCAACAAAAACTTTGATCTGAATATTAAAGATTTTGTCACGGTAAACTTTAGTGCTTTAACGAATGTTATTGACGAATTGGGCGGTGTTGAACTCACGATCAAAAAAGAAGAGTTAAAATGGGTAAACGCCTATGGTCACGACGTTGCGAAGATCAATGGTCAAAAATATACCAAGATCAAGCATCCCGGCAAACAGACAGTGACCGGCGTACAAGCTACCGGCTACTGCCGCGTACGCTATACAAAGGGTGGCGATTTCACCCGTGCAGAACGACAGCGAACCGTCCTTCAGGCTATTTTTGCCAAGGCAAAAAAATCGAGTCCTACTGCGCTGATCTCTGCTATGAATAAAATCTTTCCGCAGATATACACCAGCCTATCGACATCGGACATCCTGTCACTCATGAAGTACCTGCCTTTTTATGAGATTGGCGATCAACAGGGATTTCCGTACAAATTAAGCTGTCACCGCGGACGGGACGGTATATATTATGACTTCCCAACGACACTCGTATCCAATGTAAAGAAACTGCACAAAGAACTATTTGGAACCGACAATTATGAGCCAAGTAAACTTGTGCACACGATCAGCAAAGAAACCAGCAATTAGCTTAACAGTAGTCGGTGTACAACACCAAAGGAACTTGTAATCAGCTTGACGATGATGGTTCCATAACTACTTTGGGGGATTGACTATGAAGATTCGTACCAAACTTATTATTGCCTTTTTGATCATGATCTTATTTCCATTTGGCATGAGCGTACTTTGCGTACACTTCGTGATGGAACGACAGACAACATTTCTCAAAAGCAACTACGATATTGAATCTTCGGACTACGAATTATCTCTCAATCCGATCACGATCATCTTTAATGTAACGATGAACGACTATGTTGCCCTAGTGCAGACGGCAGACCAGAATCCGGATCGCTTTTACGATACTGATTATCTCCAGAAAGCAAATGACCATTTGGCAAGCCGCGACTCGTTCCTTATTTTGAAAATAAACGGTAAAGTAACATTCACCGGCAATTCTAAGCAGCACAAAAGAATGGAAACACTCCCAGGCTTTATTAAATATGAAAAAGGTACCGACAACATTGTATATATGGATCAAGGTGCTTCAATGGTAACTAAGAAAAAAGACTTTTACTTCTCCAACGGAACACAGGGACAGCTCTTTTTGGTGACCAATTTAGCATCTCTGGCACCTCATTGGAAAAAAGCGATATTTGATCTAATCTACTCTTTCTTAGCGATCATTTTGATCACCGCGCTGCTCCTCGTGATCTGGCTCTATCGAAGTATCGCATATCCGATCAGCATACTGCGCATTGCCACGATTCAAATTGGTGCCGGTAATCTGGATTACCCGATCCATCCGATATCGTCGGATGAAATTGGTGAATTATGTCAGGAATTTGAGGAAATGCGTATCCGCTTAAAATCTATGATGGATGAACGTATTCATTACGAAGACGCCACCCGAGAAATGTTAAACAACGTATCTCATGATCTAAAGACGCCATTAACAGCGATCAAAGGGTATTCCGAAGGACTGTTGGACGGCATAGCGGGCACCGAGGAAATGCAGCACAAATATCTGCATACCATTTATGCCAAAGCAAACGATATGACCTATTTGGTCGAAGAACTTTCTCTATTTGCCAAAATGGAACAGAGCAGACTTCACTATGATCTCATTCCAATCAATCTGTCCGATTACTTTACGGATTGTATGGAAGATCTTTCCCTTGATCTGCAGAGTTACGGCATGACATTGTCCATGTTTAACTCTACGCCGCCAGACACCAAGGTGATGGCAGATCCCGAGAAATTAAAACGAGTGATCTTTAACATCGTGAATAATGCTGAAAAATATATGGATCATTCACCGTCTACCCTGCACGTTATTATCACCGAAGAACCCTCTAAACCGGAGCAGCCGCCATTGTATCGACAGCTCAATAAGGACGGTTCCGAGATTGAGCCTGCATTGCCACCAGACGAATTTATACGGATCCACATTGAGGATGAAGGCCCCGGCATTGCCGCAGCCAGTTTACCATATATATTCCAACAATTTTACCGCGCCGATGCCTCTAGAACTTCATCAACAGGTGGAAGCGGTCTGGGACTCTCCATCGTCGAGCAGATCATTTCTGCACACGGCGGTAAAGTGTGGGCTGAAAGTGTAGAAGGCGTTGGAACGAGCATTATATTTACCCTGAAAAAAGCAAAAAACACTGATTTATCCTAAGGAGGTACATTCATGAGCAATATTTTGATCATTGAAGATGACACTGCCATTGCAGAATTAGAAAAAGATTATTTAGAATTAAGCGAATTTCATGTAGAGATCGAACATGAGGGCAGTGAGGGTGCTGCCAGAGCTATCGATGAAGATTTCGACCTGATCTTACTGGATCTGATGTTACCCGGCATGGATGGTTTCGAGATCTGTAAGCTGATCCGTGAAAAGAAAAACACACCGATCATTATGGTTTCTGCCAAAAAGGAAGACATTGATAAGATTCGCGGTTTAGGTCTGGGGGCTGATGATTACATGACCAAACCGTTCAGTCCAAGCGAACTGGTAGCTCGCGTCAAAGCGCACCTGTCCCGCTACAAACGGCTCACCTCTGCCGGGCAGGAGACAAATGAAGTCATTGAGATCCGCGATCTGGTTATTGATAAAACAGCCCGCCGCGTCATTCTTGCCGGTGAAGAGAAAACATTTACCACCAAAGAGTTTGATCTCCTCACCTTTTTGGCAGAACATCCAAACCATGTTTACTCCAAAGAAGAACTCTTTAAGAAGATTTGGGAAATGGAATCTGTCGGTGACATTGCAACCGTTACCGTACACATTAAAAAAATTCGTGAAAAAATCGAGGAAAACACCTCAAAGCCAAAATATATTGAAACGATCTGGGGCGTCGGATATCGTTTCCGCCTCTGATCCCTTTCGTATATTAGATATTATTTGCATCTCGAGGATTGGATCGCAGTTCCGTCTCTAAACCATTGTTTTATTTATGATGCAGTTTTTCTTCCAGCCGGCGCAGCCGTTTTGCGGCCTCCGGCTGTTGTTTTTCCAGACGCTTTTCCAACTTCACACGGCTAGCCTTCAATTTCTCTAAAATCTCAGGATTATCCTGTTGCAGCTGTCTGGCAATATGACGACGACGTTTTTCGATCAATTCCAGTACAACTCTGCGGTTATGTTCTTCTGTCATATGCTCCGGTAATTCGTCCATATGAAGTTCCATACGACGCAGGAATTCATCCTCATCGATCGCACCAAGCGTATGCCATGTTTCCATCAACTCCTCGATTCCCTGCTCAGCCAACTGCTCGAGATCCGGCATCTGATGGATATGTTCCAACACAATATGCACACGCCGCTCAATCTCATTAACCGTATCTTCTCCAAATGCCCACGCAAATTCTTCCAAAGTATTTTCTGCTTCTGCCGGAATATTCATAATAAACTGTCGTTTCTGCTCCGGCATTGAAGTTACCGGATAAGGCTCCCTAATACCTGCATCATGTAAAGCAGCCGTAATTGTTCTGCGCACATATCCTTTTTGGATCATCTGCCCTTTACCAAGCTTTCGCAACTTAGCATTAATCCCCTCGTGATGCTCTGTCATATAAAATGCAATGCCTCTGCCCTGCAAACTGTCTGCAAGCTGTTCCAACCGATCCGCCGCTGTAATATCAATATTTGTGACAGCTCCGGCATCGACAATGACCACCTTTGTGTCATCCGTAATACTTTGCTCAATATCATCCACAAAAATTTTGACATTTGCAAAAAATAAACTCTCACTGAACTGATACATAACAACATGATCGATCGGATACGCAAAACGATTTTTGGTGCGGTCATAAAATCCATCCCGACCCGGAATAATCCCCAAAAAGCAGCGTGGAGGATCAGTTTCACGCAGAATGACTTCTACAAAAGATAAGATAATACCAATGATAACGCCGTAAATTGTTCCAAGCATCAGTACACCAAAGAAAGCTGCCATATAAATATAAAATTCAATCCGACTCACGCGGAATAATCTCACCGCCAGATCAAATTCCACCACTTTCATCAAGGCTGATATCACGATAGCGGTAAGCACCGGTACCGGCAAATACCCTATAAATCCGGTACCAAACAGCAACACACACACCATTGTCAAACTCGCTGTGATCGAAACCAACTGCGTTTTGCCGCCATACTGGTCATTCATGGAAGTACGTGAAATGCTCCCGTTGACCGGACAGCATCCAACAACGGCTGCACCAAAATTTCCGACAGCACATGCCAAGATTTCACGATTATCTTTGATCTTATAGCCATTTTGAAAAGCAAAGTTATTTTCAGAAAGCAGTGTTTCTGCCATCACCACCACTGCCACGATAAGTCCTCTTCCGACGGCCTGCGTCATGTTTACTCCGCCCGGATCCGGCAGACGAAATGACGGGAGACCATTTTTTACATCTGCAAGCATACGCACGCCATATTGCTCTAAGGAAGCATATTTCGTCAAAAGCACACCCGCCACCATCACAACAACGACCATCGGAAACTTCGGCGCTATTTTACGGCTTATTACAATGATCAGCAAAGAAACGCACCCCAATACTACTGACATCCCATTCACGTGATGCATAGTTTTCCATAAATGGTGCAATAGTTCCGGAAGCTCCCCTGTTCCGGAGGAATCACCAAGTACCTTTGGTATCTGCATCAAAATGATCGTCACGGCAATACCGCTGACAAAACCACCCATAACCGGTGTCGATATAAAATCTACCATCTTTCCGGCTTTCAATACATAAAACAGCAGCAACCACAATCCGGTACATAAGGCGATCATGGAAATATAATCGATCGCTTCCGCAGATCCAAATACAATTCCAAGGGAGCTCACACTGGCGCCAACAATTGCTGCCGGTGCGGCATCCACGCCAAAGATAAACTGTGGCGATGTCGAAAAGCAGGCAAATAAAAGAATCGGAAGTACCGAACCATACAGCCCATAAACGGCCGGAAGGCCCGATACTTCCGCATATCCCATGGCGATTGGAATAGACACTGCCGCCATTACAACGCCCGCGATCAAATCCTTTGCCAAATAATTCTTTTTATAATTATGTAATGTAGTAAATAAACGCATAAACAATCCTCCCATCTCAGACGTCTTTGCCAGCAACCGCATCAAGGCAGCAGCAAAAGGTATCCGTTGTCTGACATGCTCACTTGTCTATCATTTTACCACATTTTTTGACGATCTGCAGGCAAAATCTATTTCTACGGATTTACTACATCGCATGACCTGCCGTCAAAATCTATTTCTACGGATTTACTACATCACATGACCTGCCGTCAAAACCTGTTCCTGCGCCTTATTTACCGCATCACATAATTCGCCAAAATAAAACATCTCATCTTCCTGATAACAGGCCGCCAGCAATGCATCCAACTCATACATTGGGTTCCATTTACGCATACCACATGCTGCAAATGTACTGTTGACCATGTCACGAAAAACATCTAGAGCTTCTCCCTGCTCATATCTGCTCTCTTTTTGCTCGATCGAACTTTGATATTGCTTTTGTGCAACATACAGTATCATCGGCAGAAAATCCTCGCGCTGAATGAGCTGGCATCTTCGATGATGTTCTTTGCTGAATTTCTCGACCCAGACCTTAGCCTCCAAGACCGTCTCCGCATAATAACTATCCTTCGTGTAATCTGCAATAAATCGACCGATCCATTCCGGGCAAGCCTCCTTTGACTCCATACCGGAAAGTACATTCAGCGCAATATTGGTGCGTATTTCCCGCTCTTTCTGTAAAGGAGTATTTAGCATATCCGACAAATGTTTGGACGTTAATTCCGGCAGGGGTGATTGCTTTACCTCATTTGAAAACAGTTCAATGATCGTAGAATTATACGCCTTCTTAGAATTGACCATATGATTCAATTCGTGAAGCATTTCCAATACATCATTATTTACATCTTTTTTCTTGCGTCTGGCTCCGGCGATATATTTCTCGATCAACTGATACTCCTTTTCAGATTCCGCAGAACATTTCATCCTGATCCATGTTGCAAAATCTGTCTCGCGGATCAGATTATCCAGGCTGCGTTTTGCATCCTCTCTGATCACGTCTATTATCATATATTTGTAAGTATTCAGATAGTCTAGAGTTGTCAGACTATATCCCTTGAAAAATTGGCTGTTTTCCCGCATCCACTTCATGAATGCCTCTTTGCTGCTGTTTTTATGATAGGCAAACTCCTGCATGAGCTGATTCGTACTATGCGTATGTATTAATTGCGTCTGCGTTTGGAACGATTTCTCATAGCCATCGATCATCTTAAGTGCCTGTTCATAAGAATAATGATGATCCAAACAATATAAAAAGATAACTTCTCTGTAATCATTATACTGTGCCGCCGGCTGACCAATTCCTTCCTGCAGAAAATGATTCAACCGCTGCACACTAAATCCCAAACAAAAGCTGATCATGTATGCCTGAGCTCGATTTGGCGTAGCCATGCCATTGATCCCAAACCACCGGCGCATTGTTGGTCTGGAAGCCGGATATGGTTCGGTCAGCTTATTCATCATAATGCGGAATGCCTTTTTACGGTCTGCTTCTTCCTTCCCCTCCACACCCATGAGTTCCATCATATACCAGCTACTCTCCCGGTGCTTTTTCTTCAGGATATCTTTTACTTCCGCATAAAATTTCTTTTTTGATTCATCGCGTCTTGTTGTATTCATGCCGTACGTTCTCCATTTCTTCTTACTGTCTTTATTCATTAAGGAATGACACCAACAAACTTTTTCTTAGATTTGGAAGGTTTCTTCGTCGCTGTTACAGTTCTCTGTGGAGATACTGTTTCCTTGGATCTAGCAGTGCTTTTTGGCTTAACAGTCCGCTTCGGTTTCGCTGACTTTTTTGGTTTCGTGGTGCGCTTTGGCTTTGCCGTTTTCTTTGGCGTCACTGTCTGCTTTGCATCCGCTGTCTGCCTCGGTTCCCCCACTGTCGATGTTGCGGGATCGTTCTTCTGTGCCCCTGCGGAAGCTTTCGCATTCGTCTCATCCGCATGATCGGTACTGATTGCCTGTCCGGAAGCAGTCTTTGATTCTGTCATGCCTGGTCTTCCTGACGCCACAGGTGATCCAATGGCTGACAATTTGCCGCCCGTTGTCAAAAGCGCACAGACAGCTAACACTCCTGCCAACACCACTGCGCCCCCTGCCAACAGTACGCGTTTGCTCTTGTGCTGAAAATACAATACCACTCGCTGCACCCAGCCTCTCGATTCATACAGTGCCGCTTCTAATGATTCCATGCTTTGAAATCTGCGATTTGCTTTGACCGCCATGCCTCGCATGATCGCATCCTCTTCTGTCGCAGACAACCGAATATGTGGCATATCCCGCAACAGCTTGATGTCATCATGGATCATTCGCTCAATCGACTCGTTTGGCACGATCCCCGTCAACATAAAATACATTGTCGCACACAAAGAATACACGTCAGACCAAGCTCCCCAATTACCTCTGCCGCGATACTGCTCCTCCGGCGTATATCCGCGCTTAAATAACACCGTCATGCTCTGTGTCATAGTCTGACGTTCTGCTCTGGCTGACCCAAAATCAATTAAGACTAACTCTTCCTTTTGATTGACTAATATATTATCCGGGCTGATATCTCTATGAATGATCCCTGTCTTATGGATCGCAGATAATGCTTTGATCACCGGATGTATCATTTGGAGTACACGCTCTCCGGCAATCGGACCATGCTCTTTGATATATTCTTTTAGCGTGATCCCGTCTACATATTCCATAACCAAATAAGCTGTTCCATTCGCATAAAAGAAATTAATAACAGAAACCACGCCGGCGATGCCGTGAAACTTTGCTAAAATCTTTGCCTCATTATAAAATTTTTCCAGACCATTCTTGTAACTTTCTTCCTCGTCCCCGGCATACACATATACCGTGTTCCCCGCATCACTTTCCTCTTCCAACATATCTCTGCTTACATGATTGATCGGAAAATATTCTTTAATCGCTACAATCTGGTCGAGAAGCATATCCCTGCCAATATATGTAATGCCAAAGCTCCCCTCACCGAGAACTCTGCCTATCAAATATCGTTCTTTTAATATACTCCCCAGACGAATGCAACGTGGTGCTCTATCATAACTTTCCAGAGAAAACCCACACAGTGGACAAGTTGATCTTTTGTCTTTTCCCTTGGGAAAGGCTTTCATGCACCCCATGCAGTATGTCATTCGTTCTGTCGTCATACGCAGTCCATCCTTGTTGTTCATTACTTATGCTTACACATTTAAGAATAGTATATCACAAACTTAATATACATTAATTTTTTTCCGTTTTTTTCATTCTTCATCGTATCGACACTTTCGCAACATTAGAATACACACTTTTTACTTTTTTTCCTCGCACTTTTCGATAGGTCTTCACCCGAAAATAATATGTTTGTCTGCGGCTGCTGCAGCGTATACGAAAACGACGGCGATTTTTTCGGATCGAACTGGATGTTAACGGCAGTCTCTTCCAACCTCTTTTTTTCATGCGGTAATAAATTATAACATTTGTGCCCTTGTATTTACACAATCGCAGCGAAATATAACGGATCACGCCGACCCGTCCTGCACCTGCTTTGATCTTTGGACGTATCATATTATTGGCAGCCTTTTGTCTGGATGCCGTCATCTTTTTGGATACTGCATTTTTCTTTGGTTTTGATTTCGCTGTCGCACGTGGTTTCACGGTTGGTTTGATCGTTGGTTTGATCGTTGGTCTGACCGTTGGTTTGACCGTTGCAATCGGAATTATCCCCGTTGAAGCATCAATGTCCTCTTGCGTGATCGTATCATTTGCTACCTTTTTACCCGTCATCGGATCCCGATATGTTCCGTTTTTTAGATCATTGAGCGCCGCCTTGAGACCGGTGATCGTAAACGTGATCTCTATGCTGTCCATCGGTACCGCAATCTTGCCATATCCGGCAGCCGCATATAACGGTCCGCAAGATTCCCAGCGACATGTCAATGCATAACAGGCAACGTCCTCGTTTTCCAATAAAACAGGAGTAAGTCCTTGTTCTACTGTCACACCATCTACTTTCAGAGAGACATTAGAAATGTTAACTCCGGAATAGATTCCTGTCCCATTTTTCTCTGTCTTCACAGACAGATCCGTTGCGATCTGCAGTATATTATACTTTTTAGACGCTCTTAAATTAATTCCACTAATGCCAACCGTATACTCACCATCCCGGTTAATAAACACATCTTTCACGGTTGTCGTTGCCGCATCCACTTCCTTACCATTTGCTCGAATATATGAATAACTGGATAGGTCGGTGTTTTGGTTAAAACTATCGCGATAATCCCAAGTCGAATCCATCTGGTAGGATACATAGGCGTGTATGCCTTTCTGCGCCCAAAGCTCGTGATCGATATACGGTGCCGGCATTGCCGTTGGCTTCACATTCACGTTCCCATTCGCATTACCGTTTCCATTCGCATTCCCATTCCCATTCGTATTGGTATTCTTTGAAGCATCAGATACCGTAAACGCCACCTCGATGACAGAGCCGGCGCCTAACGTCAGTATCTTTTCACTGAACAGATCGATCATATCCCATTCATTAAAACCATAATTGTTGCAATAATCAGCAACATAATAATGATATTTGTTGCAATAATGAGCAACATAATAATGATATTCCAAATACGGATTTAGAATCGTTGCCGCGTAATTTTTTCCTTCATTCGCATCACGATATCCCCATAAACTTCCCGGGTACAACAGTTTTCCATTAGAAAGAGAATACTCGTTCTTCTGTGTACCGTCCGCAGATGTGATCGTCATACCGGTAACGTCTACTTTCATCTTGCTTCCCATATACAGATTGGTATCCAGCCAGATCATCTTCATTCCATCATCCAATGCTGTCGTGTAAGAAATGGTATAATCTCCCTCTTTGGTGATCTGCATCACATCTGTAGTTGTAAAATCTGCAAAGATCACCTCATCCCAATTCTCTGACACATAACTGATCCCTACACGAAAGTCATCATCTTTCCCCTGGAACTGCTGTGGCGCTTCATAATTTGGCGTACCACACACTGTCTCTTTTTCCTCAGCAACCGCTTTTTGGATCATGTTATTTGAAAAACCTGGCATCGAACACAATAATGCCAGTACCACAATACACGCAATTCGCCTTTGTCTTATTTTCATAATGCTCCCCTTACCATAATTCTACTCATTCACCATAAAAATCTACAGGATATTTCCATCCGTTCAGATTAAACTTCTTTTATTATACCGATAATCGCCAGCCGATACAAGAAGCAAAAAAGCAAAGAAAACGCTTTGCTTTTATCACACTACACAACAGCAATTTCCTATTAAAACAAAAAAGCATAGTCTTTTCAATCTCTCGAATTGACTATGCTTTTTAGAAAGAGGGTTTATAAGTATTGTCCGCACAGGATCATTGTTCCTGTGCGGAACACAGGACAAACAAGATAACTCTCTTATTTCTTGATCTTTATCTTCTTCGTTTTACTGTATGGACCAAATATCTTCTTTCCCTTTCCATCTAATCGGTAAGCGCGTACACGAATATAATAGGTCTTCTTTTTCTTCAGCTTCTTGATCGTCAGTTTTCTCTTCTTCGTCAGTTTCGTTTTAGCCTTTTTGAACTTTTTGTTCGTGCTATACTGCACGCAGTATCCATTCGCTCTGGCAACTACTTTCATGGAAATGACTAACTTCTTGGAAGCCTTGTTCTTAACCGACAAGAATCTCGCTTTGCCAACGACAATCTTTGGTGCCGCCTTTTTCGGCTTATCACTTGGTTTTATAGTCGGTCTCACCAGCGGCGTATGTGTTGGTTTGACAGTCTGTGTTGGCACCGGTCTCTTCGTCGGCTTAACAGTTGCAACCGGATTCTGTGTCGGCTCGCCACTAGGAGATGGGGTCACATTTGGATCATCTTCCGGCTCCGGTGTCGGAATGACAACCGGATCATCGCCTTCCATCTCATAGGAAACATCAGGCGTTGCATCCATTCCAACATCATACGTCTTGCCCTCCTCTGCTCCCAACTTGACATCGATCTTCTTCGTCTCGATACCATTGGATACGATAATGGTTCTTGCAACCTTCTTCTCGTAACGATTATATACATCCAATGCTTTAAGCTTTCCATCTTCAATGACTGAAGTAAACGTCAATGGTCTGTCATACTGCTTCGAAGGTTTTACAATACTAAAGGCTGCCGTATTATCGATCAGATTCAGTTCCTCTGCTGCAGCACTGCCATTGTATGCTGTTGCCTGCAACGATATTGATACATTCTTGGCTTCACTGGTAAATTTCGGTGTGTAGTTAAACTGTAACACATATTCACCACGGTTGATCGCTTCCATAGCATCTTTACCACTAATAACGATCAACTTCTTATCCTCATCAAATGATGCACCGGCAGTTGTCGGCTTCACAGTCACTGCTTTCTTATCGACCGATGTCAAGGCAACACGGATCGTATCATCCTCTGTCAACGCCTTTGTACCGGCATTGCTGATAACGACCTGTACAATACGCTCTCCACCTTGCAGATTCTCTACCACTTCCGGATTACCAAGTACCATATCCGTACCAAGCAGTGTTAACTGTGCCTTCGCAGTTGCTCCATTGTCTGCTGCAACCTCAAAAGTCTCATTTTGCAAGGTATTGCCAAGTGTGTAACTAAAGCTCACCTGACCACGCTCTCCACTCTCCAAATGAATTGGAAGCGCATCCGCAACCGTTGTACCTGACTGTTTCACTGTGACAGAATCCATAGCCTTCCGTCCGGCATTCGCAAAGGACAGTGTCACATTGATCGTACTATTCTGCTCCACGTTCTGTCCAAAAGTATCTGCCGATACCTCTGATAACTCATTCTGAATGGTCTTCGTACCGGTGATCAGTCTTGCCGGCTGCTCCTCGTCCTTTGTCTGCGTCAGATCGGTATCTTTCGTCGTCTCAGACTGTGTTGATGTCTGCGCACATGAAACTGTTGTAAAACGGTCACCGTCTACTACCACACTGCCTCCTACCAACATCTCATTAGCAGACGCCGTACCGGTAATCTCATACTGCATCGACAGCGTACCCGTCTTTGCATTCAAGTATTTCACATACGTATGCATCTTAGAGTCATCACCTGCCGACTGCCAATACACAGCAGTGTCACTGATCGTATCTCCACCTTTGGCAAAATCAAAATTCTCCGTAACTTCTCCGGAGTCTTTCATAGAAACTGCATTAGCACTGCCGTCTTTTTGATAACCCTGTAATGCCAAATACGAATCTGTAAGTTCACCTTTTTTGTATTCCGACTGCTTCCATGCTGCTAAGAACATTCCACCGTCGTTCGTTACATATTTCACACGTGGCTGCGTCTCTCCCGCATCATTACAGGTGATTCGGTTTACACTCTTCTGGGCTCCATCCTTCACAATATATGAATAAAGCTCTCTCTCCTGCACCTCTTCACTGCTGCCCATGGTTGCCAATACCATCGCCGTACCATCGTCAGACAGTGCTACATCATACGCCTGGGCTCCCTTAATCTCGCCACGTTCCAAATAAGCCGGTGTACTCCAATCTGTTCCATCATAGTAACTATAACAGATCTTCTTTTCTCCCATCATATCTTTTTGAAGTGTTTCTGCATCCGTATCCGCAAGATTATAGGTGTCACTCTGCCATACTACAATTGCTTTTCCGTTGTTTACTGCTACTTCCGGTGCCATATCGGCCACATTATTTGCAGTAAGCGTCGTATGCTTTCCATTAACATATACATGGATCTCGGAGGAGTTAAACACAGTGTTTAATTCTTTGCTGTCAACATTTCCATCCGAATCAATGTCAGAATCATACACGGCAGAATCAAAGGCTAATACCTTTAAGCTGCCATCAGAAGCATAATCTACTGAATTAACCGTTTCCGATTTGCCTTCTGTTCTCCATGAAGTAAGTACTTCCGGTTTCGTCCATTCTCCGCTTTCTTTTGTGCTAACCGCAGGATTGATACTTGCAAGATCCTCAAGCGTATCTGAATAGGTGAGTGCCATACTGTTGCCATTGGCTGCAAGCACCGGCGGCACATCCGGATTGATATACTGTGTCCAATCTGCGCCCTTCTTCTTCGAAGAATACCGTACCACCTTACCGGTAGTCTCATTACTCATATTTGCAAAGTCCAACGGATTTGGTCGCCCTGCCGGGAATTTGTCCCAATCCTGATACGTTCGTACCTTACTGAAGCCGGTTCCGCATATTTGTTTGTGATACCGAACAAATAATCCTTTGTACTCAAAATCTAAGGAGATGCTTCCGGTAAAATTCAAACAGCCACCATAATAGGCTTTGGTCTTCTTAAGATCACTGAATGTAACGATACGATTGTCATATCCGATAGACAACCGTCCAACCGGACCAAACTTGATCTTTACAATCTTACCATCAAAACCAATTCCTCCACTGGCACATACATAACCCTCTACACCTACGAGAATGTCTGATACAAAATTATATTCACTGGTAACCGTCAGATTATTCGTCTGGAAATTCATGCCAACGAACTTATCATGATATGGATTCTGGCCACTGAGCAGCGCATCGACACTGACAGTGCATCCCACTTTGATTCCATAATAGATCGGGATGATGCCAACCATCGTATTGTTATTAAAACCAAATTCATAACCCAGTGTTCCGGCAATACCACCACCGGTATAGGTCAAGATCCATTTGCCATCAATATAGTCTGCCGTACCAAATGCATATCCGGACAGCGTCTTGGACACTTTATTGTCACGCAGATCATTGATTGTCTCTGTCACTACCGATACAACATTATTTTCATCGAGTCCCGCTGTACCAATGGCAACCATAAAGGTTTTCTTCAGCGGATTGTCGGTATCCTGGTATGCGATCTTCATTGGCAATACCTTCGGAATATTAAAGGATAACTTACGGTTAATGACCTCTCCGGCTGATATCTGCGGCGTCTCGATCGTTCCACAGAAGTTTACCTCTGTCGGCTTCGCCGGCTTACCAATCTCTGAAATATTACATACGGTATAGTCTGCCGGCTGATCTGCAAGCACCTCTCCACTCGCTGCTTTGATCTGATACTGCGGCGTAAACTTACCTACTGCTGCGTTTTTGGTGTTGATCGCAAATTCTGTTTGCTTCCACTCATATTTCATACCATCGACGGATGCCACGCTCTCAGAAACGCTAGGGATCTCCTTGTCATTAATAAACATGGAAACCGTATGTTTCTGTGAAACCTGAGAGTATACGATCACTTTCTTATCATATCCTTTATAAAGCGTAAGATTGCGAACAAACTCATAATTTTGATCTCGGGATGTTAATACGCAGTCATTCGTTCCATAGCAAGGCTGCAGCCATATGGACGTTCCGGTATTTTCCTGATATCCGTCTCGATACAATGGATAACGCACAAGCTGTGCCGCATAGGCATCATCCTTTGCCGTGACCTCCACTAACACATCGGCGTCCTTCAGTTCCTGCACATCCTCATACTCTAATGTGATCGTCTCTGAACTCCTGGACAATTTCTTCGCTTCTGTTTTGTTGGCGGAAGCGATCACGTTTCCATCCAGATCCACGATAAAGGATCGAACTGTAATATCAATATCCTCATCATCATGTCCATATCCTTTTAACGTCACATTTTGTTTGTAAGTGGACGATACCGGATATATATTGATCGGATAAGAGCCATCACTCTCACCACTCTTCAAATCCTCTAACGGTACTTCGGACTTGCACACGCCACAAGTTACTCCGACATCACGATAACTTGTTCCAAGCTTCCATACCACAGCATCTCCGTTGGATAACTGTTTCACCGTTTGATTGGAAGTATTCATCTGTGTCCATTTAACGTTCTTCTTAACCTCTGCCTTTGCTGCATAGCTTGCTTTGTCATTGTCCGCCAAATAGGACTTGTAGCTGTCAGCCGTGACAGGTCTGATAATATAAAGCGCATCCTTTAAGGTTGTCACATAAACACTCAGACGGTAAATCTGTTCTGTGGTCTCATCCGTGATCGTCACATAGGAAAAACCTTCATTTTTGCCGATCAGCGTAACCTTCGTCCCCTCTACCGAACAATCTAAGATATCTTCCTTTGAAGATACCGCCGTAAATACATCATCTTCCGATGCACCGCCCTTAATATCCAAATGACGTACCATCGTAGCCTGATTCAGCTCATTGTAAAAGGTATCCGCATCATCTGCATTTTTTACTGCTTTGGCAATCGCCGTCCGATTGGAAAGTCTATAAATTTTTGATATAGGTTCTCCATTTTCCTCCACAGAAAGCGGGGTCTTCTTTTTCTTTTCCCAAGTAGCATACATCGTTAAGGTCTTTTCACCCTCATAACGGGAACCGGCCTCATACATATCACCGGTACCGTCCTTCTTGGTATTCCAACCTATGAACTCATATCCTGTTCTCTTCGGCTCTTCCACCGTAAGCACCGAATTATAAGTATCCTCTTTACACTGCGTATTCGGCGATTCGATCACCTTATCCGTAGTGTTCACATTGTAATTCAATGCATACTCGCCATCTGCCATTGCTTTATCCGAAAACGTATCGACCGCATCCATAACCTCCGGCGTGATACCGTTTGTTACCGGCTTCTCCCAAGCAATGTAGTCGCCCTTTTTATATCCTCTGTTGCAAGACATATAATAGCCAAATCCATTCGAGCTTACAAACTGGATTCCATTCTCATCATATTTCGTAACTTTACCCATGCACAGCAAGCCCTTAATACCATCTTCATATACTCTATTCATATATTTTTTGCCCTTAGCGGTCGAGCATACATTATCCGCTGTACCGACTAAAGATTTGTCCGGCAGATTCTTAGACGTGCCGGCAACAACCGGCTTATCATTTTTCTCATACATAAACAGTGCAAACGGATATCTGTCATCTCCGCTATAACGGAATATAAAATAACGATCCTTTACCTGCTTCTCCGAATACTGATGTCCCCTTGAGGCGTTGGCCGTTCCCCAAGAAGCATCATATGGATAACCATTGATCTTATTTGCTGACGTTACATTATCAAAAAACTGATTGCTGCTTAACTTTACCTTAAACAGACCAGACTCATAATGGCGATCCCACGTTGCATACATGGTCGCAGTTCGATTGGAAGTATACGTGCCGCCGGCTGCATACGAGGTGCCGCTTCCGTCTGCCCGTGTATTCCATCCGGTAAAAGTATATCCACTTCTCTTCGGCACTTTTGAAGACAACGTCAACGGCTGTCCTCCCTGTTTGACCTGATCTTCCGGCATATCCGTAACCGCTTCACCATTTGCCTGAAACATGACTGCAAACTCACCGGCAGTCAACTGGTGTGACGAATAATCCGTCATTGCAGCAAGCTCTTTCACGGTTGCCTTCTTCGCAGTCGATTCCCATACAATCTTCTCTCCAATACCACGCCCCTGATTGCCGCTCAAGTAATAACCAAATTTATTTTTACTTATAAAATACATTCCGTTAGAATCTGCTTTTCCGACCTTGCAAAGTGCCATAACACCTTCCACACCATCGGCATACGTTTCCTTCATATACTTCTTAGCAGTGGCTGTCAGTGTGACATTTTTCTCAAGTCCGATACGAGATCCCTCGAGCAAGCGATCCGATTGATCTACAACGACCGGTGTACCATTCTCATCGTACAAACACAGTGCGATCGGATAATCCTCGTCACCGGAATACTTGAGAACAAAATAACGTTCCTTCATAATTTCCGTTGTCAGCTGCTGACCCTCGGAATCATTAGCACTGCCCCACGATGCATCATATGGCAGTGCATTCAGTCTACCGGTACTCATGATATAGTCAAACAACTGATCAATACCATAGCATCCTGAAAAAACACCTGTCGTGTATTCTCCTTCCCTTACCACAGACTGTGAGTCTACTGATGCTGCCTTGATCGTGATTCCCTCAAAGGATGTTGACGAAAAGACCATTCCCAACGTCAGCACACAGCAGATCACACGCTTCATAACCTTGTGTAAATTCATAGGTTCCCTCCTTCTTCTATTGTTTCCATTGTCTGTTGCAAAACAAAACCTCATACATTACTATACTTTCTTCAACCTGCCACACCGCATTCCTATAATATCCTATAATATTTACCGGCTGGAAAGTTGATTTCCCCATGTAGAAATTATATCATCTTTGGAGGGAGGGGGTGCCCACGTGGCGTGAATGGTCAAAATAGGGTGTGAAAAGTATAGGGGATGAAGGACACAGAAACAGACAGAATAGAAAAACAGGGCTGCACCTCAACTTATATTGTTAAAGTGGCAGCCCTATGTTTATATACTATTTTCTAATATTTTCGTCATCATGCCTTAACTACTTTTACATTCTTATTTCCCTTTTTCTTTAAGAATTTCTTGTATTTTTTCAGCATCTTCTTCGGCACTTTAATGACTAATTTCTTATGTGTTCCCTTAAAGGCATTGCTTCCAATGGAACTGCTTGTTAACTTGGTCGACTTGATAACAATGGTCTTAAGATTCTTGCATCCTCGGAATGCATTTTTACCTATGCTTGTAATATTGCTATCAATTGCTACCTTTTGTAATTTCTTATTGTTTGCAAATGCTTTTGGCGCGATAGAAGTAACTGTATAAGTAATTCCGGCAATTTTTACTTTCTTCGGTACATTTACCTTTTTACTTTTTGTTACATTACTATACGCCACCTTTGGTTTCTTAGCATTAGAAGAAATCACTTTGTAAGCTCCCTGCTTATTTTTCAAAGTTGTTCCTTTAGCCGCCGGTTTTTTCACTGGAGCCGGTGTCTTAGCAGGTACCGGAGTCGGTGTAACATCCGGCTTATCACTAGGCGTTACTGTCGGCTCTTCCGTTGGATCTATTATTGGCTCTTCGGTCGGAGCTATTGTTGGCTCATCTCCCGGCGTTACCGTTGGTTCAGCACTTGGGAGCGGCACCATCGTTGGTGGCGTTATTGACGGGACTATCGTCGGTGTTGCACTTGGCGCTACTGTTGGTGCCGGTACTGCTGTTGGCTCTGCACTTGGCACTAATGTTGGCCCTGTCGTTGGTGTCGTACTTGGTACAGTTGTTGGCTCTGTACTTGGTGCTACTGTTGGTTCTGTACTTGGCACCAAAGTTGGTTCGACACTTGGTGCTGTTGTCGGTGCCGGCATTGCTGTCGGTGTCGGTGCCGTACTTGGTACAGTTGTTGGCTCTGTACTTGGTGCTACTGTTGGTGCCGGTACTGCTGTCGGAATTATTGTTGGCACAACCGTCGGTGCCACGGTCGGCGTTGCTGTCGGCATCATAGACGGCACAGCCACAGAATTATCCACCGAAGCATCAATATCAGCCTGCGTAATATCGGCATTCTGTATATATTCACCCGTCATCGGGTCTTTATATGTACCATTTCGCAAATCAGTTAATGCTACTTTTAGACCTGAGATGGTAAAAGTAATCTCAATGCTGTCTTCCGGAGTCGGAAGTATCTCATCTTTGGATTCAACATACAACGGACCACTATTTTCAATGCCAAAACAATTTTTTAAAATGAAACAGTAAAAGTTTTCATTTTCTTTTTGAGGCAGATTCATTCCTGATGCAATTTCTTTTCCGTCAATCTTTATTGATGCATCCGTCACTTTCACATCCGAATATATTCCATTACGGTTATTTTCGGTTTTCGCCGAAATGTCTGTCGCTATACCGAGAATATTAAATGCTTTCGAAGCAGAGAGGTCAACGCCTTTTAATGCAATCGTATATTGTCCGTCTCGATTAAGAAATACATCACGAACCTGTACATCCGCCGCATTGACCTCTTCTCCACCTGCCTTTATATAGTTATAATTAGAATCCGTCTTACTGGTTCTATATGTATTTCGATAGTCCCATGTTCCATTCATCTGATACGCAATATATGCATGAATACCTTTCCGTGCCCAAAGCTCATTATCAATGTAATCTTTTGGCTGTTGCGTTGCAATCGGTGTTGCTGACACTTCCGGAGTATTCGCAGGCTCTGATGATGGAACAAATGTCGGTGGCAGCGTTGGGTCGCATGGCTCTGTTGTCGGCTCTGCCGTTGGTTCTGCACTCGGCTTTATGACCGGTGTTGGCAGTGGTTCCGCACTTGGCTCCGTTGTTGCTTCCTTCACATTCTTTACCTGAAATGACACAGTAATCGTCGAGCCTGTTCCTAATGTTTTTACGTCATTAGCAAACATATTGATGGAATCATCTGAATCAAATCCATATTTTTTATATTCATCTCTATAATTATCAGCCGAACTATTTATGTAGAAATAATACTTCAAATATGGATTTAATATTGTTGCTGCATAATTCTTTATGTCATCAGAATCCCGATATCCCCACATGCTGCCTGGCTTGATCATTTTCCCATTGCTAATGTTATATGTATCCGTCTTAGTTCCATCAGCAGAAGTAACCGATACACCGGTAACATCCACTTTCATATTGCTACCCTTATACAAATTAGTATCCAGCCAAAGCATCTGCATTCCATCATCGTCCGCTGTTGTGTATGAAATTTCATAATTTCCTTCACCTGTAACCTGCATCGCATGCGAGGTAGTAATATTTGCAAAATAGTCCTCATGCCAATTATCTGACGCATATGAGATTCCAACTCTAAAATCATCATCCGTTCCCCTAATCTGAGGCGTTGAACTATAATTAGGTGTGCCATGAACAACAGGTTTTTCCGTAGGATCTGTACTTGCAGACGGATTACTCGTCGGATTTACACCTGGCGAAACCATTGGTGTACTCGTCGGCTCTGAGGTGGGCGCTCCTGTCGATTCCTCATAATCGTCACGTTGTTTCACGGTATAGTTAACTGTTATTATTGCCCCCTCTTGAACTGTAATCTTGCTTTCCGAAAGCAAATTCACTCCATCCAATGCATTGAAATTATAGTCAACATATTTTTTACGATAATTATCATACTCTTCACTGATATAGTATTCATATCTTAAATTCTCATTCTTAATTGTTGCTGCATAATTTTCCTTGGCATATGTATTTCGATATCCCCACAAGCTTCCCGGCTGTCTCAGTTTTTCATTGTCAAGCGTATACAGCTTTTGATATGCTCCATCAGGAGTCATGATCGTCACACCTGTGACATCCACTTCCATTCTACTACCTTTATATAAATTGGTATCCAGCCACAATAATCCTATGTCAGAATTTGTTGCTATAGTGTAACTAGCCGAGTACTCCCCTTCGCCCTTTACCTGCATTACCTGATCTGTGTCAAAATCAGTAAAATTGTTCTCTTTCCAATCGGCTGAAACATAAGTTAATCCGACACGAAAATCATCATCTGTACCTCGGGTCTGCTGAGTCGCACTGTAATTAGGTGTTCCATGAACAGTTGGGTCCGGTGTTTCTGTCGGTGCCGGCGTGTATGACGTTTGAACTGCACCGTATAAAGTAACTTGCACATCCTGAAATTGAAGATAAGATTCTTTATCTAGGGCAGGAATTCGAACTGCCATATAATTTGCAAATTGAATTAAGGTATCCCCTCTATAACTAACAGTGTAGTATGCATCTTTTGTTAATTTGGCTGTAGTCGTAGCAACTCCACCATCCGTAAAATTGTAAATATCCTCATTATCACTATCAAAATTTAGTTGTGCCTCTGCCTCGCTATCCTCTATCGTCTCTAGCGACAGATCGACACGTCGAGCATAAAACGAAATGTCAATTCCCGTGAAACTCCATTGTTTTAATCTGTCCGAAAATTCATGTGATGGATTACACCATTTATTACCTAATTCCAAACGACAGTCACCGTCAGCACCATAAGACCATTCGGAACTTTTCAATTTTATCGTCTGCACAGAGCTGGTTGTATCCGATGCCGTCTCCTCTGATGCAAAAGCACTTTTTATTCCAATATTATTGAAATCACATAATGTACATGCTAATGCAAAAACCAATAGCAATGCTATTTTTCTTCGTCTCCCTTTTGTCATAACTTTCCTCCTATCATCTCAGCGGTGGTCAAATTCCATTGAACCAATTAACATGTTCTTTCATTTGAAATATACTGTAATATAGCGTCAACTTATCATTTTCTTATCACCACCTTTCTGTTTCCTTTTTTTCTTCAGAAACTTTTTGTATGCCTTATATTTGTTCTTCGGCACCTTAATGACCAGTTTCTTAGCTGTTCCTTTAAATGCATTTTCCCCAATCCGCCCAATTTATGCCCCTAATGTCACCCTTTTAAGCTTTTTATTATTTACAAATAACATGTAATATTCATGACTTTTTTCAACGTTTACCTGCACCTTAGCTTTCTCAAATATCACCGCCACAATCTTCAAACTGTTCTTGTGCTCGCTTTTCAACTTAATATATTTTTCCCAGCTTTCTTTTACATCTTCCTTTCTCCCTAACATCTATTTCCCTACATCTTCCATTAATATCTGTTGTGTTTTCTCTTTTCCGGATAACTTATTATCAGCATCTTGTTCTGGAATCAAAGCAAGAATTGCCAATGTCATTACTAACAACAATGCTGCAATTTTAATAAGTTTACTTTTTCCCATGGTATCTAGCTCCTCCTTCATACAGCTATTTCATCTTCCTCGCCTCAAGCATACACTATCCCAGTTCAAATATTTCTCCGTTTTTTTCATTTCTTTTATGTTGAGCCAAACCATCGATATTGTTTGATTTTTCTATGTTTTAGTCATTATAGAAATCTGTTAATCTATTGACCGCCCTTGCAAAATTGTATATTATGCACAATTTTTATCAGAAAATTTTGTGAAATATTTTTGATAAAATTTATACAAATGAATAATATTGTTGTTTTTCATAACCAATATCTTGCAGACGCACTAGAGTAACGTGCATTTAACACTTCTTGCACATCACCATGTAATTACCTATACAATTTTATTTTGTGCAGCGATTCCATCCTCGTAGAACACATTTGCGATATACGAAACAAAAATTTTCCCAACAAAATCGCCAAAGTTTTGCTCTGATTTTTGTGGGGAATATACAAAAAAATAAAATGATAAATGATAGTTACTTGTTTTGTTTCGATTATTTCAGTATATACAAGTTTTTGAAGAAAATTATTATTGTAAAAATACGGAAAAAAGTTATACATACCCTGTGATATACTTTCAAATGAAACAACGCAATGGAATATTGTTTCTTTGTATGAAAATAACCATGTACAAAAGAGGGGCACAAGGTAAAACACAGAAAATTGGCATGTGCATGTACACTGCCCGTAAAATGAAGGAGGAAATGAAATGAACAGACAAAACAAGAAACGAATATCATTGTTATTGGGATTTTGTTTACTGATAACAATGGGTGGCTTTGGAAACCTTAAATGTGCAAATGCAGCGGATGCCACTATGGCTGTGGCGGATGCAGAACCAACGAAAGCGCCAACTGACGTCAAGAATGCCAATGATGTTGCAGCAATTAATATGATCATTGCAGATCAGAGAGCAAAAGGGGCGACTGTAAGTGAAAATTTGGATGATACCGATCAGTACACTTGGAATGATGGAAGACTGGTAGAAATAAAATGGATTTCCAACTCGGATACAACAATAGACTATAAGTTGACAGGGGATATATCTTTTAATGACTTAACAGCATTAGAAACTATTGATTGTAGTGTAAGTTATGGATTAACTTCAATAGAAGTAACAGATTGCAAAGCGTTAAAGGCGCTTAAGATATCACATTCTCAGATAACGACACTGAATATAGAAAAAAATGTGGCACTTCAGAAGTTGGATTGTAGCGGTTCAGAGATATCTGATTTGGATGTCAGTCATAACCCGGGGTTAGAAGAATTGGATTGCAGCTGTATTCCGATTAACTATTTGGATGTCAGTCATAACCCGGAGCTGAAGAAATTGGAGTGTGACGAAACTCAGATTAAGAATTTAGATGTGAGCAAGTTGGCAAATTTGCAAAATCTTTCCTGCAATAATTTGGAGATTGAAAGTTTGAATTTGAGTAGTAATAAGAAATTGGAGAAGTTATCATTTGACTTCTGCGAACATATTAGCAACATTGATTTATCCAATAATGTAATGCTAAGGGAAGTGTCATGTGCTTATTCTTCCATTAATGCTTTGGATGTCAGTAAAAATGTGGCATTGGAGAAACTTAACTGTTATAATACGAATATCCAAAGTTTAGATGTCAGTAAAAACATAGAATTAAAATTTTTGAGATGCGATTCAACTAAATTGACAACTTTGGATGTTACTTGCAATACTAAATTAGAGTATTTGTCTTGTTCGTGTACGGACATTCTGTATGTAGACATCAGGAAATGTAGCAAAATGACGAAAGAGGATGTATACTGTGATTATGAAATGTTAATTGTGTACAATGAAGAAACCGCACAAATAGTTCCCGAGTGTGTTGCACTTCACAAAATCGTTACAGCGCAGAGAGCGTTAGGAGCTCAGATTGATGATTACTGGAATGGTGAAGATTATTATTGGGAAAACGGTCATTTGGTAGGAATTGACTTGTGTCAGCGAGGCTTGAAAGGAAAGATTTCGTTTGCAGGATTACCGGCATTGAGAACGATTTCAATTATAGGCAATGAGATAACGGAATTGGATGTTAGCAACATCCCTGATTTGAAGTG
>NZ_QULH01000019.1:0-36424 GCF_003481635.1 Clostridium sp. OM05-6BH
TTTTGGCGATTCCAGCTTGCTTTATTGCCTTATTGGGTGACTGCTTTGATAGTTCCATCATTTTCAGCTTGTCTTTTTAGTTACATCCATCGACAACATCTCTATTATTGGATTTTCCGTGATTTTTAGAGGGAGTAACTAGCATGAAATCCTTGAATTTCCATCCACTGTTTTGTTATTTTTTATAATATGTGCACTCTATAGGTTGAAAAAAAGAATTCTAGACTTCAAACTTGCAAATGCATCATAAAATTTAACTTTTATAAGAATATCCTTGATTTTCCGTTATATTTCTCTTTTTCAGAAAAATCTCAGAATTTCAATTCAATTTCTTTTTTCAGGAAAATCTCAGAATTTCAATTCAATTTCATTTTTCAGGGAAACTTTAGACTCTCCATTGATCATAGATTCTCAAGACAAAAAAGATAGAAAAATACCGAGAACATTATTGTTCTCGGTATTTGATATATACAACTTTGTACGCAAGTACGTCTCTTTTGATTAACGCTTGCTAAACTGTGGAGCTCTACGAGCTTTCTTAAGACCGTATTTCTTACGCTCTTTCATACGAGGGTCACGAGTTAAGTAACCAGCTTTCTTAAGTACCGGACGGAAGTCAGCGTCTACTGTCAAAAGTGCTCTTGCGATACCATGACGGATAGCGCCTGCCTGTCCTGTAAATCCACCACCACGAACGGTAACTTTTACATCATACTTATCAGCAGTGTTTGTTGCCTCAAGTGGCTGACGAGCGATGATCTTCAATGTATCAAGACCGAAGTACTCATCCATATCTCTTTTGTTTACAGTGATCTTACCTGTTCCAGGTACTAAATATACTCTAGCAATACTGCTTTTTCTTCTTCCTGTTCCATAAAACTTTGTGTTTGCCACGATGATTTCCTCCTCTCTTAGTTAGCTCTCTCTACGATTTCTAATACTTCCGGCTTCTGTGCTGTCTGCTCATGCTCTGGACCAGCATATACATGAAGCTTCTTAAGCATCTGACGTCCTAATGTTCCCTTTGGAAGCATTCCCTTTACAGCATGTGTAATAACATACTCAGGCTTCTTAGCTAACATCTCTTTCAGAGTAGTCTCTTTCATTCCACCAACATAATCTGAATGATGATAATAAATCTTCTGCTCTAACTTCTTACCTGTTACTTTAATCTTGTCCGCATTAACAATGATCACGTAATCACCTGTGTCGATATGCGGTGTATAAATCGGCTTATTTTTACCTCTTAATACATTTGCAACCTCTGATGCGAGGCGTCCTAATGTATGTCCTGTAGCGTCAACTACATACCATTTTCTCTCAACCGTGGATGGGTTTGCCATAAAACTTTTCATCCCAGTACCTCCTAACTAAATTCTCAACTATACTCTTTTTCGTCTGCAACAAATGCGGAATGTCCGAACCGCTTTGTTATCTGTCGAAGCGCTTATTATGTCGGTCACCGGGGCTTTGGTGTTCCTGACACACGCCACACTGACCTATTATATTACGAGTAACCTTTAAAGTCAAGCAATTTTATTCACTTATCTATTGAATTCCCCCTTTCTGCAAGGGCAAATGCCACTTCATCAATTATCTTTCTCAAAGTGGAGATAAACTTTTCACTTAAGCAAAACAATCACCGTTCCTCAACCAGCACATTAACTGCCTCATGTCTCCGGCAAACTTTTTTTCAAAATAGCGCCACTGATCCGCAAACAGAACAGCACATTAACTGCCTCACAGCTCCGACAAACTTTTTCTCAAAATAGCGCCACTGATCCGCAAACAGAACAGCGCATAAACTGCCTCACAGCTCCGGTAAACTTTTTCTCAAAAATAATCCCTACCGTATTGCAATTTGTGGTAAAATAGGAATGTACTGCGCTTGTGTGCACGAAAGCGCTGCCAACAGGCAAACCAAAGTATTATCTCAACAGCACTAAATACGTGCACGGAAAAGAGGAATATATGAACAAAATGAAAAAACTTGCTATTGCAACAGGTTGTTTTCTTTTGTTGCTGGTGTGCTCTCTCTATTGCAGCACAAACAAGGCCTATGCAAAAGAACAAACAGAATTTATCGTTGGATTTGATGCCGAGTTCCCACCATATGGTTACTTGGACGAAAGCGGAGACTACATCGGTTTTGATCTGAGTTTGGCAGAGGAAGTCTGCAAACGAAATGATTGGAAGCTGATCAAGCGCCCTATTTCATGGGATTCCAAAGATTCTGAATTAACTTCCGGTGCGATTTCTTGTATTTGGAATGGTTTTACGATGAATGGACGAGAGAAAAGCTACACTTGGTCAACTCCTTATCTAAACAACTATCAGGTAGTCATTGTCCGCAAGGACTCTTCTATTAAAAAGCCTGCCGATCTCAAGGGAAAGGTTTTGGTCGTACAAAGCGATTCTTCTGCACTTGCTGCTTTGACGGGAGACGATGCTACACAAGCTAACCGCCAGATTGCAGATTCTCTCAAAGAGCTGCAGCAGGTTGGCGACTACAACTCTGCATTTATGAATTTGGAAAGTGGCATGGTTGACGCCATTGCGATGGACTATGGTGTTGCAGTCTATCAAATGTCTGCCAAATCCGATGAATTCCGTATTCTCGATGATTCGCTTTCTGCAGAACAGTATGCCATCGGTTTTAAGAAAGGAAACACCACACTTCGTGATAAAGTACAGACGACATTATTAGAAATGTTATACGATGGCACATTAGAAAATATAGCCAAAGAATGGGGCTTGAGCAAAAGTCTCTGCCTCAGCTTTGACGACAAAACATACATCGATGGCGGTGCAGTGCCAACCATTGATACCAGCAAATTAACAAAGGTGACTCCGGCTCCGGACAAACAGTCACAAACCAAGGGCTCTAAAAATAAAGTCAAGAAATTATCCGCTGCACAGATTGCAAAACAGCTGCGCAAAGGTATGATCTCGACATTATTGATCTTTTTCCTGACAATTTTGTTCTCAATTCCATTGGGACTGCTTGTTTGTCTGATCCGTATGTCACACTGGAAGCTGCTGCAGTATATTGCAAAGATCTACATTTCGATCATGCGTGGTACCCCATTGATGCTGCAGCTATTGGTTGTATTCTTTGCACCGTATTATGCGTTCCACATACATACACCGTATTCGTACCGCTTCTTGGCAGTGATCATCGGATTTTCCTTGAACTACGCCGCATATTTTGCCGAGATCTACCGTGCCGGATTCCAAGGTATCCCGATCGGTCAGCGTGAGGCTGCCACTGTCATGGGTTACAATCGTCTGCAGACATTCGGATACATTCTGTTCCCACAGATGGTCAAACGTGTACTGCCTCCGGTCACGAACGAAATCATTACCTTGGTCAAAGATACTTCATTGGCGTTTGCACTGGCATATACAGAAATGTTTACCTTGGCAAAACAGATCGCAGCTTCTCAAACCTCACTGCTGCCGCTGTTTATCGCCGGCGTATTTTATTACGTCTTTAACTTCGTAGTAGCATACGTCATGGAAACACTGGAAAATAAATTGAATTACTATCATTAAGAAAGGAAACTAAGCTTTATGAATATATTAGACATGAAACATATCAAAAAAAGCTTTGACGGTAAGATCGTATTGCAGGATATCGATCTGCAGATCTCTCCCGGCGAAGTTGTTTCAATCCTTGGCCCGTCCGGTTCCGGTAAATCCACACTGCTTCGCTGTGCGACATTTCTGGAAACGATTGACAGCGGCGAGATCGCATACAACGGGAAAAGTGTGGTAACGACAGAAGGCGATCATACCATTTATCCAAAACGCAGTGACATTTTGGAAGCACAATCCAATTTTGGATTGGTCTTTCAGAATTTCAACCTGTTTCCACATTTTTCAGTATTAAAAAACGTCTATCATGCACCACTTAAGGTTCAGAAAAGGACCGATAAGGATGAAGTGATTTCTGAGGCATATGACCTGTTGACAAAAGTTGGTTTGTCAGACAAATCAGACGCTTATCCTTGCGAACTGTCCGGCGGACAGCAGCAGCGTGTTGCGATTGCACGTGCTCTCGCATTACATCCAAAGATCATGTATTTTGATGAGCCAACCTCTTCTCTCGATCCGGAGATCACCGCAGAAGTTCTCCGATTATTGAAGCAGCTTGCTTCCGAAAAAATGACAATGGTTATTGTAACGCATGAAATTGACTTTGCCAGAGCGGTCTCAGATCGTGTCATCTTTATGGATGGCGGTCTGGTCGTTGAAAACGGCAAACCGGAAGATGTCATTGACCATCCGAAAAACGAGCGCACGAAAGCATTCCTCAAGAAATTGCATGTTTAATGACAACATTTGGGAATGCAAATTGTGTAACTACGTAACAATATAAAAGAGCAAAGCCAGCGCTTTGCAAGAATTGCTAAAGCAATTCTTGTTGGCTTCCCTCCACGTTACGAGCATTTTCCTATCAATTAAAACAAAAAATGCCCGACAGAAATCATGCCGTGTATCAAACCAAAAAGCGAAACGTTTTTGGCGGTACCGCAAGCATTCCTGTCGGGCTTTCTTTATATTGATAGTATCATACATTAATGAACCTTGTTATCCAACTCACAAGCTCACAAAGTCGCCTATGATATCCATCTAACAATGGCTATTTTACTTTTTATCTCGTGACAGATAAAGAATGTACACTGCAAAGGCAATAGCGATCATCATCCATACACCGAAGATTACCGGTGAACTGTCCTTAAATTTATCATAATATCCCTTAAAATAAATGACTAAAACGATCATCGGCAATACATACCGCATATAACTGCGAAGAAATTTTGGAAAATTTGTACCTACTCCTGTATTGGTCTCTTCCAAAAATTGTTCAAATCCCCAACCGCTTTTTTTCGTACAAAACAGTACAAATAACAGACTTCCAAGTGGAAGAATATTACTGGATACCACAAAATCTTCAACATCCATGATCGTTGATCCCGGTCCAAATAACTGGACACCAGACCATACATTAAATCCAAGTACAGTTGGCATGGATAATACTGCAATGCCGACTAAATTGACCGTTAACGCTTTCCGACGCTCCCAGCCAAACACGTCCATGCTCATGCTGATGATATTTTCAAACACTGCGATCACTGTGGATAATGCCGCAAAGGACATAAATACAAAGAAAAGCATTCCCCACAATGTTCCACTTGGCATATGGTTAAATACATTTGGCAGTGTGATAAACAGCAGTGATGGTCCTGCATCCGGGCGGATTCCAAAAGAAATACACGCCGGGATCACAATAATTCCTGCAACAAATGCGATCAGTGTATCTAACACCAATACATTGATCGCCTCTCCGGTCAGCTTACGTTCTTTGCCCAAATAACTGCCGAAGATCTCCATCGAACCCATTCCAACACTCAACGTGAAAAACGCCTGCGTCATCGCATCAAAGATGACATTTCCCAATCCACGTTTCTTCACATTTTCGAGGTTCGGGATCAAATAAAAAGAAAGGCCTTTACTGCTTCCTTTTAACATGACTGAATTGACTGCCATAACAGCCATCAATACGATCAATGCTAACATCATTTTCTTTGTAATATTTTCAATACCATTCTGTAAGCCCAGTGCGCACACACCAATACACAAGGCAACTACTAATAACATAAAAAACATCATTTTGCCTGGTGTCTGCATAAAGCTCTGATAATACTGTTCGATTTCTTTGACATTCGCCTGACGTAGTGTCCCCTTGGCACAAACGCCAACATAATAGATCATCCAGCCCGCTACCACTGTATAAAACATCATTAGCAGATAATTACCGCACAGTCCATACCAACGAAACTGATGCCATCTTCCTTTGCCACCGCTCAATTTACGCAATGCTGTTCCAATGCTCGCACCACTGCCGCGACCGATTGCAAACTCGCATACTAAAATTGGAAATCCAAGAGCAAATAAGCAGACCAAGTAGATCAAAATAAAGATTGCTCCTCCATTATTTCCGCATACGTACGGAAACTTCCATACATTTCCCAGTCCCACCGCACATCCTGCAGATACTAATATAAAGCCAAGGCGGGATGCAAAAGTTTCTCTGTTTTTACTCATTTTTTATTCCATTTCTATCATGTAATATTGTTCACAAACCTGTTATGTCAAGGAGTTCTCACAGTATGTATCTGCAATGAAAAATACATCCCATGGTCCATTATCTGCGAATACTACTACAGCTGAATCAAGCCTAATGACTGTAATAATAATGCAAATAGCAGAATTGGTGCAATCCCTTTGATCATCGCAATATACAGATATTTTCTGCCAAAACGTTCTCCGTTAACAGTTACCTCATCAATGACCGTCTTAGGTTTCACAACCCAACCGATCAAAATGCATGTGAGAAGCGCCACCGTCGGCATAAAGCAATAGTTACTGATATAATCCAATATATCCAGTATCTGTCCGGTCGATCCATTTGGCAGTGGCAGCTCGAAATATAACTTGTTATATCCAAGACAAACAACGACACCGCCTATGACCCCATATGTTGCCACAACAGATGTACTTTTATGTCTGGTCCAGTGAAACGCATCCATCAAACTGGAAACGATTGCTTCCATAACAGATACCGATGAAGTTACTGCCGCAAAAATAACCATCAGGAAGAACAGCACTCCGACAACCGTTCCGGCTTTGCCCATTGCCTGGAATACCTTTGGCAAAGAATCAAACATCAGACCGGGTCCGGCGCTCATTCCTTCTGTCCCCATAAATACAAATACAGCAGGCACGATCATAAGTCCGGCAAGCATCGCTACCAAAGTATCAAAAATTTCGATCTGATTGATCGATTTCATCAAATTGACGTCTTTCTTAACATACGAGCCGTATGCAACCATGATTCCCATCGCCACGCTGATCGAGAAGAAAAGCTGTCCCATTGCATCCATCAGAATAACAAAAAATTCTTTACCGGTCATTCCCTTAAAATTAGGAATTAAATATACTTTCAATCCCTGCAGACCGGTTCTGGTAACACCACTCGCATCTGTATGTTTGATCGTCAGCGAATACAATCCAATGCCGATAATCAAAAGTAATAAAATTGGCATCAGGATCTTACTGTATTTTTCAATTCCCTTATTCACGCCATTAAACACAACGAACGCTGTCATTAAAAAGAAAATAAACATCCAGATGATCGGTTGATATTGTCCTTGAATAAATCCCACAAAATAATCATCGCCCGCTGCCGCTGATCCTGCACCGGTGACAAATGTTGCGAAATATTTTACAACCCATCCACCGATCACGCAATAATATGGCAAGATGATAATTGGTACAAGACATGCCAAAACACCAAGACCTTTCCACTTAGGCTGAATCGCTGCATAAGCAGTAAGAGGACTCCGTCCCGTTTTACGTCCAATAGCGATCTCTGTTGTCAATAACGTAAAACCAAATGTCACTGCTAAGATCAAGTAGCATAAAATAAACACACCTCCATGATCCTTTGCCGCTAAATAAGGAAACCGCCATATGTTTCCTAACCCCACGGCACTTCCTGCAGCAGCCATAACAAAGCCGATCGTGCCGGTAAAATTTGCTCTTTTTTTGTTCATTTTTTCATCCTTTCCTTGTTCCATTTCGCCCTATACTATTATGTGGGCACATCATTCTATTCTAAAGGTTTACGTTCTACGTGTCAACAACCCACGCACCAGTTCTGCATCAGCATCGCTGATCTGTGTATGACCAAAGCCTGCTTGCTCCAAGATCCGCAGCACACGATCTCGCTCCTCTCCGGATATCACTAATAACCGCTGCTTACGAAGCCATGCAATCTGTGTTTCATAATTTGTTTGTTTCTGAAATGCCGGATATTTGTGCCCTATTTTACGGACATATCTTTGATAATCTGCAATCAGCCTGTCATTCGTATCCGCACGGTGATATGCAATACTGCACCGAAGTATGCGAATCATCTGGCGGACAGCAAGCGTGATCACAAAAATAAGCAGCAACAATGCAAGCACCCCAAGGGAAACTTTACCGGTTCTTTTTACCGCCTCTACTGCATCTGCTGTTCCTGTCGCACCGGTACCACCGGTATTACTCTGCGCAGTTCCATTACCCCGGTTACGAAAAAGACGCATAAACGCATTCCAAAGACTGACATCCGCCTCTTCCTGATCCGATGCCGGTGTAATATCTACTACATACCAGCCTTTATGGTGATCGTAAATTTCAACCCAAGCATGTGCATTTGCATCCGTGACATCTACCTGCACAACTCCGGTATCTGTAAGTTCGCGGTAACCCTGATAGTAATCAGATACCTTCTGATCGGTAAGGATCTTACCGTTCTCACCGATATCTTCCGGATCGATCGCATAGCCTTCCACATAACGAGCCGGAATACCACAGTTACGTAAAAGCAGCGTCGCTGCACTGGCAAAATGCGCACAGTATCCTCTACGATTCTTTTTCAAAAAATACGAAACGAAGTCTTGACCATAAGGCGTTATACCCGGCTGATACGTATACGGTATATTATCCTGATAATACGCTGCCAGCTTCTGCACGATCTCAGCAACGGTTCCCGTCAAATCCGCTTCCTTGCAAAACTCATCCAAAACAGCCTTGCTTGAATCCGGCACCGTAAGCCAATTCGATATCGATTCTGTCTGAAGTTTACAATCCCGATCCAAACCGGAATACGTATAATAATCATATATCTGGCTGCGACCGGGCGATGTTACCAGATCCGACTGAAGACTGTAATACGGCATATACAATCCCGGATCTGCTGCCACATTATCAACTTTGACGATTCCATGTGCACTGCCGGTTATATTTTTCTCAAACGCAGTCTTGGCACGCTGCTCCGTCCGCATATAAATTGCTTTGGCAGATTCCCAGCGATTCATGCCATATAAATAATCCTGTCCAATAAAACGGCGCAAATAAAATCGGTTTTCATTTTGCGGTACAAATGTGACCCGAAGATCTGTGTCATAATCCAGTCGCACTGCACTGACGCCGCCTAACTTACCACTGGTCAGACCGCCGGTATTATCATAAAAATTAAATAATCCGGCAATTCCGAGCACTGCGACATTCTGCATGGCATCTTTTGTGCTCTGTTTCCATGCGGAATCGGGATGTCTGTTGTGATAATCCTTCGATGGAACAAGCAAAGAAAACAGCACTGCACCAATCGCAACAACTGCGAGCAGACACGCTCCCGCCTGCAATTTCACTCGATAGGCAGACTGATAAACGATACGTTCCTCATCCTGTTTGTATCGGACATTGTCTGCTGCCTGCTTATAATCGCCATTTTTAGCAATCGCCACCGTCACGACAACACCCACAAAAAATTGCACAACATAAAACATATCCGGTTCCAAATGCACATACAATGGCAGGAACAGAAAGCCAAAAACAACCAGCATCAGGAAACGGTATCTCATTTTACGGGAAACGAATATATTTACCACAACACTTGCTGCCACAGCAATATAACTCATTGCTATAGTCACTGCCAAATTGGCATCGGCGATCTTTTCGCCGTAACTACGTGTCGCATTAGACTGAAAATACTCTGAAACGCTTTCCATCAGGTCATTCATGACACTATAGAATCCGCTGCTCACATAACTTTGCATCCCAAAACCAACGGCGAATACAACGACCAATAATAATATATATCCGACATTTTCCCACCATTTACGGTAATACAAAAATGCCACATAAAGTGATGCCACAAGAGTTACAAGTTCTACGATCCAAGTCTGATAATCGCTGTCGATCGCTGACAACACGATTCCCATTCCACCCGCTGTAATACAAAATACCAGCAGCGCATTGACAAGCAGCATACCTATACGTGATTCCGTCTGTTGATCTAATGATTTCGTAACTAACTCAATGCCTTCCCACTTGTCCAAGCAGTCATCATCATAGTCAATCCGAAATGTTTTTCGTAATCGATCCAGAAGCGTCTGCCGTCCATTACCCATGAGAGATCACCTCCCCGCGCACACCATCTTCGTATAAGCCGATCACTGCATATGCCTGCAACTGCGGACGCAAGCTCTGCACCATTTTAGCCAGCTCGATATTGTCCGTCACCACAGCTCTCCGCAGCAAATAAATAAACTGCGTATCGATCTCTTCTCTCTTTTGGATCAAAACTTCGATAAAATCATATTCTAACGCATCCCACACGAGCAGACGAACCGGTGTATATTCTTTTAAGAACAACTTACTTAAGCCGTAAGCAAGCCCCAAAACCTCTTCTACTGTGTCCCTTTGTCCGGACAGATCAAGCACCAATACCACTTGGCTCTGTGCTACGCTTGTCCGCTCTTTGACCATAAGTGTTTCTTTCTTAGCGGAAAGTTTCCAGTGAATGTCCTTGATTCGGTCTCCCGGTCGATACTCCCTGACATCCGTTATTTCAGCAAAGTCATTTCCCTTTGCCTGACTTTCTTCCAATTCACTCATTCCCATCTGGAAACCGCTTTTCTGTTCTGATGCCTCTCCTGTCTCCTGCGGCATTACCGCGATCGCCGCCTCCTCAGAAATTTTCTGCTGCACCGATACAAAACCGAGCAGATCCTTGATGGCGAGCGTATGGATACAAAATTGCAGATTGCCACTATATTTGCATCTAAACGGTAACTCCATGGCTTCTTCCCCACGCAGGCGTACCGGTAAACACAGTCGGATCGGATCCTCTGTGTGATACAAAGTATTGCCAAGCGTTCCCTGCAATTCGCATTGTAAACTAACCCACGGAAACGCATTACTCAGTTTACACATAAAACGGCTCTCTTCACCTGCTATGACTTTCGGCTGCAAGGCAGATATGCGCACTGTAAGATATGGGGTCATTTTCCAGTTCAACCATATGGATACGACCGGCAGCAAAACAAGCAGCCATACTAATGATGCGACAACATAACTCTTAAAAAAGAAATAGAGAACGACCATAACGACAAACAGCAGAACATAACCCGCTATACGTAACGGATATAGTTTCCAATGTCGCTTTGATCCTTCTCTATTCATCCCATTCATCCTCCATGCGCCGAATTGCTTTATCACATCCGTGGTGCCTTCACCGTCTGCACAAGCTGTTCCATTGCCTGATCTACCGTAATACGCTCCGCACGTGTTCTGGCGCTCAGGCGCACACGATGCCCTAACACATCACGCAATACCTTTTGTACATCTGCGGCAGTCACGAAATCACGTCCGGCAATCATCGCCATCGCACGTGAGATACGAAGCAATGCGATCGTTGCACGCGGACTCGCTCCCATCTCAAACAGATCATTTTTTCTAGTCTCTTCCACCAGATCTACAATATAATCATAAATACTGTCATGCACAAATATCGTTTCCGATGTGCTTCGAAGCGCACACAATTCTTCTGCTGACAATACCGGCTGAACTTTGGATAACAGATTGGCTGATTCGCCCTTCAATATCGCCACAGCATCCTGATGTTCCGGATACCCCATTGAAACACAGATCATAAAACGATCCAGCTGAGATTCCGGCAACATCTGCGTTCCTGATGATCCCAGTGGATTTTCTGTTGCGATGACCACAAAGGGATTCGGCAGCGGCCTGGTTACACCATCTACCGTCGCATGATTCTCCTCCATAACCTCAAGCAAAGCAGACTGTGTTTTGGGAGAAGTTCGATTGATCTCATCTGCCAAAAACAGATTACAAAACACGGCACCGGGGCGGTATACAAACTGCCGGCTCCCCGCGTCATACATCGAAAATCCCAGAATATCACTTGGCAAAACGTCCGGTGTAAACTGCACACGCTTATAGTTCATGGACAGTGCTTTTGCAAACGTTGTCGCAAGCGTTGTCTTGCCAACGCCCGGAATATCTTCCATCAATATATGGCCGCCACTGATGATCGCTGCAAGAACCCGCTCTACCACGTTTTCTTTACCTCGGATCACCTGATTGACTTCCCGCTGTATCCGTTCCAGCTTATCCTGTATCTGCTTTTGATCCACGCGTTCCCCTCCTTTGTCCTGTACACAATTCTGTTATACGCTATTTATCAGCCTTTTATCTGACCTTTCAGATAGTCAATTGCTGTTTGCCAGCCTTTTATCTGACCTTTCAGATAGTTAATTGCTATTTGTCAGCCTTTTATCTGACCTTTCAGATAATCAATTGCCTTTTGCATCTGATTATCCGGTTTAAGCTTCCCATTTTTATCCTTCTGCCCCACCGTCGACTTATCCAATTCCACTTTAATATCCGGCTCAAGTCCGGTTCCATGAATATTGCGGCCGCTCGGCGTATAATATTTCGACGTTGTCATTTTCAACGCCGATCCATCCTGCAAGTCAAAGATCGTCTGTACAATCCCTTTACCAAACGTCTTGGTCCCGATCAATTTTGCTTTCTTTTTATCCTGCAGCGCCCCGGAAAACACTTCCGATGCACTTGCCGAATTGCCATTGACTAACACAGCCATCGGCACAGAAACATGTTTAACATCTTCCGCATAGAATTTCTCTGAAACGCCTTGTTTATCTTTGGTATAAACCACCATCCCCTTAGACATAACACGGTCTAGCATCGAAACTGCGGATTTGAGCAATCCTCCACCATTATCACGCAGATCTAAAATAAGTGCCTCCATTTTTTCCTTTTCTAAGGCATTAACTGCTGCGGAAAACTGATTTGGCGTCACTTCTTCAAATCCCGTGATCTGAATATAACCAATCTTGTCATTTAACATAGTATAGGAAACCGTGTCTTCCTGAATTTTAGCTCTTTTCACCGAAAGCGTCAGGTAATCATTTTCTCCGGAACGGACGATCGTCAGCTTGACTTTAGATCCCTCTTCACCCTTGATCTGCGCTAACACCGCTGAAAGATCCTTGCCGGAAACCCGCTCGTCATTGATCGCATAAATAATATCTCCCGCTTTCAATCCCGCTTTTTCTGCCGGACTGTTTTTCATCGGCTTAACGATCGTTATCGCACCTGTGTCCGTATTTTGGGTCACATATGCGCCAATCCCATAGAAAGTACCACTAGTCTTCTCCATGATCTCCGCATATTCTTCTGCCGTATAATATTCTGCATAATCATCTCCCAGTCCATTCACGATTCCTTTGTATATAGAATTTTCCATCTTATCTTTATTGATGTCATCCAAATAGTACGCATCAATATATTTCTCAATCGTGGAAGCCTTTTGTTTAACTTCCCGCTTCATCGTACTATCTTGATCTGTGCGATTCCAAGCTGCACCGAGGTCGATGTAACCACCGAATTGACCTATGGTCAACGCAACCACCAGCATCATCGATGTGGTAAGCATTCCACACAAAAAACCTTTCAAAAATCGCTTCATTCTGTCTCCATTTCTTTTACTATCTTGATACATAATTTAATGGGTTCACATAGGATCCATTCGCATATACCGCAAAGTGCAAGTGCGGTCCGGTAGAGATTCCTGTAGAGCCGGACAATGCAATCGTCTGTCCTCTGGTGACTTTCTCTCCCACAGATACCCGCAGGGAAGAGTTGTGCATATAGTATGTATAAACGCCATCTCCATGATAAATTGCCACAAAATTACCCGCTGAAGCGGAATAGGTTGCTGTCACAACGGTTCCTGCCTTCGCTGCACGCACAATTGTTCCGGTCGGCGTCGCAATATCAATTCCTTTGTGATACGTGCTCGCTCCGGCTGTCGGCGCCGTTCTCGGGCCAAAACCGCAGCTGATCCGTCCTGCCGTTGCTAACGGCCAAATAAATCCTGATGTGCTCACCGCATTACTAGACGGTGTTTGATCTGTGGTCGTATCAGTGCCGTTAGGACCTTTGCCAGAAGGCGATGATTTTTGTGCTGCTTCTTCTGCCGCAATTTCCTGGCGTTTTTTCGCCAACAAACTCTCCACTTGATTTTCCTGTGCCGCAATCTTCGCATCATACGTGCTAATAGAAGATTCCGAATCTGCAATCAGATTGTTGTATTTTGTCAACTGCCCTTTCTTTTTACTGATCAATTGTTTCACGGATTGTTTTTCAAAAGAAAGCGTCTCTTTCGTTGCTACTAACTCATCTTTCTTTGCCTGCTTATTTTTCTTCGTTTTGGTAAGTTTTTGCTTGGTAGACTCATACTCTCCATACATCTTCTGATCATATTCGCTGATCTTACTGATATATTCGAGATGATTGTACATTTCAGACAAACTGCTGGATCCGGCTAACAACTCCAAATACCCGGAAGTACCGTCCTCATACATATATTTTATGCGCTCTTTCATCGTCTCATACTGACTAGACATCTTTGCAGTTGCCTGCGCCTCCTGAAGCAGTAATTCATCGATGTCAGACTGCACTAACTGAATCTGTTCTTCGTTAGACTTTACCTTATCCGTCAACGTGTCCATCTTTTTGTCCAACGTTGAAATATACTGTAAAATATTGCCCTTCTTGCTCTCACTGCTCGAAAGAGTTTCCTTTAACTCCGTCCGCTCCTTTTCAAGCTGCTCTCGTTTCTTGTTGGCTGCATCGATCTGCCCCTGCGTTGTTTCCGACTGTGTTGCCGCCTGCACTACCCGTGTCAGTGCAACCCCCGGATTGTCCAAAAATACTCCGCTTCCAATGCAGACCGCTCCTGTAAGCCACAGGCCAACCCCTGCTGCGATCCATTTATTTCGCTTTCTCATCTGCAATCACCCCGCCTTTCTGCTTTCGCTACTCATGCAAATGTTTTCTGACTGACAATGCACTTCCGATAAAACCAATTCCTACTCCAACTAAGAGCGACATCGGTATCAAGGTTGCAAACTCTTTCGATGGAGCCACAAAGGTTAGCCATTGTGACAATGCCGAAAAATGTTCTAATACAAATTGGATCACTCTCTCGTACAATACCCACAATACTATGATCGGAATGATCGCTCCAATCAAACCAATAACCAATCCCTCGACCAAAAATGGTGCACGAATAAAACCATCGGTTGCACCGATCATTTTGATGATCGAAATCTCATCCTTGCGCACGCGGATACCCGTCGCGACCGCATTATTGATCAGGAACACTGAGACAAGCAACAGCAATCCTATGATCGTTGCCGATACATAGGCAACAAGCATATTAGCACTGCTCAGGCTCTTTGCCACAGTGCTCGATCCGTTTACCTTACGGATTCCCTTCATTTCCTTGATCTGCTTAGACACTTTCGCCTGCTTTGATACTCTTGTCAGAGTGATCTCAAACGACGCTGAATCCTGCAACGGATTTTCATCACCAAAAGTATCCTCCAAATTTTCTTTTCCCTGATACATTTCTTTTTGAAACTTTTTCCATGCTTCTGTCGGAGAAATATAATCCACCGTCTCCACGCCATCTAACTTACGGATCTGCTCTCCCAGCGAATCAATTTCTTCCGGTTCGATCCCACTGTCAAAAAACACCGTCAAACCGACATTACTCTCCACATTGTACATCATGTGCTGGAAATTGCTAAGCAGCGCATAGAACAACCCCAGTAAAAACAGACAGATTGCAATCGTTCCAATCGCTACTAAGGAGAAGATTTTATTTTGTACAATATTTTTGAACCCTTGTTTGATACCGTATCCTAGTGTTTTCATTGCACATATCCTCCCTGTATCTGATCGCTGATAATAACGCCCTCGTGAAGAGTGACAACACGCTTTTGCATTTGATTCACGATCTCATTATTGTGGGTAACGACCATAACCGTCGTACCAAGCCGGTTCATATCTTCCAACAGCGCCATAATATCCCATGAATTTTGTGGATCCAGATTTCCTGTTGGCTCATCTGCCAGCAATACCGACGGACGGTTTACCATTGCACGCGCGATTGCAACTCTCTGCTGCTCACCACCGGACAATTCTCTCGGATAGACGTCCGCACGATCCTGCAGACCTACCAATTGCAGCATACCACGCACATTTTTTTCGATACGGTCCTTATCCACGCCGATCACCTGTTGCGCCAATGCCACATTTTCAAACACGTTACGATCATCCAGCAAACGAAACTCTTGAAATACTACACCTAATTTACGGCGATAATATGGCATTCTTTTGCGTTTCATCTCTGTGAGGCTATTGCCCCCCACCTGTATTTCACCAGCCTGTAGAGGGATCTCTCCGAGCAATGATTTGATCAAAGTAGACTTTCCAGAGCCACTGCTTCCTACTACAAATACAAACTCACCTTTTTCCACTTTCAGGTTACAGTTTTTCAATGCCTCTGTTCCTGTATTATAAACAACATCCACCCCCGATAAACAGATCAGCGGTCCTGTCCATTCCTCTTTCCTCTTTGCTCTTTTTCTCACTATGATACCTCTTTTCTGCGTACATTTGAACGCATGCTTTCTGCTAATGTTTTCTATGTGCTTTATCTAATGCTTTTGCCCATAATTGCTCTACAAAAACAATATCAGTATACAACATTTTGTCGTATTGCGCTACAGGCATTATACCCTCTCCCCAAAGTTAGACCTAGAAGTCTAACGATTGAATGTAGGTACACCTTGACGATTGACCCTTTTTATTTTAGAACAAGGTGATACTTATCGTGATACTCCCAACCTTGCCATGAGTGCTTCTTGTAAGACCTTTGATACATTAATATGTGATCTCTCTGCTTCTTGATTTAACCAATTAGGTAATGTTACGTTACGACGCACTGTTTTGTTATCCAACATTCGTCGATAAACTTCAAGATCAACATCCACTAAAGATACAACACTTGTGCCCTCTCCCCCAAATGTACCTTTGGAAACATCAACATCTGTCATATTAGAGGCTTTTGAAATTTCTTTTCCCTCGTCCTGTGCCTCGATACAACTTATACCAATCGCATCTCTTGCCATCATAATAGCATCTGCCAAGGAACTTTTTGCCTTGCCTTCTTCGTTTGACTCTGTCAAAATTCCTAAGTCTGGCACTTCAATCAATATATTTGTATCTACATCTGTAAATATAACCGGATATGCTACTTTCATATGCTCAACCTCCATCTTTATATAATAAATGCATTATATTGAGACTGGGAGATTATTTTAATCCCCATTTTCTCAATACTGCTTTTGCCAGTCTCTCATTTACCTCTTTATGCCTTGGTATTACTTCCTCATCATTCCCTCTTTGATAAACATCATGGTCTCCTCCATGTCTGACAAGGTGAAATCCGGCATTTTTGAGTTTTTTCACAAGATCTCTTTGTTTCATATTTCCCCCCTTTAATCACATTATACACACTGCATACACATTTTTCAATATGAATGTGTAAATAATACACATTTTGATCAAAATACCAAAAAGCCCTAGAAATGATAACCATTTCCAGGGCTTTCCACATGCATTCACTAATTAATATTCAAAATTTTCCATATACTTCATATATTTCACGACCATCAGCGCAATCTTGAAAGTAATCGCATCATCAAATACACGCAGATCAAGTCCGGTGCTCTTCTGCAGCTTATCCAAACGATACACTAACGTATTACGATGAATATACAACTGTCTGGAAGTCTCTGATACATTCAAGCTGTTCTCAAAGAATTTATTGATCGTAGCAATGGTCTCCTCGTCAAAATCGTCTGGCGATTTGTCACCAAATATTTCTTTGATAAACATTTTACAAAGCGGCATTGGAAGCTGATAGATCAAACGGCCAATACCTAAGCTGCTATACGCAATGACGTTGCGGTCGCTGTAAAAAATCTTTCCAACGTCTAACGCCATTTTAGCTTCTTTATAAGAACGCGACACATCCTTGATCTCATTTACCATCGTGCCATAGGATACGTGCACCATTGTCATAGCTTCCGTGTTCAACATATCTAAGATGACTTTTGCAGTTTTCTCCATATCATCATAATCTTCGTTCGGTTTCACTTCCTTCACGACAATGATGTTCTTTTCATCAACCTGCGTGATGAAGTCCTTGGATTTGCTGGAAAATAACCCTTTGACCGTCTCCAATGCGTTGGTGTCCTTCTCATTCTTTGTCTCGATCAAAAATACAACGCGGCGCACAGATGCTTCGATATGTAACTTCTTCGCACGATTGTAAATATCAACCAACAACAGATTATCCAACAATAAGTTCTTGATAAAATTATCTTTATCGTAGCGCTCTTTGTAGGCAACCAGCAAATTTTGAATTTCAAAAGCCGCCAATTTACCAACCATATATACATCGTCGCTGTCGCCCTTGGCTAACACTACATATTCTAATTGGTGATCATCAAAGACCTTGAAAAATTGATATCCCTGAAGCACCTGACTATCTGCAGGCGAATTAACGAACGCCATTACAGCCTCTTCATATTCCTCTACATTATCTATCGTAGTGGCAAGCGCTTTCCCCTCCGTATCCATTACACAAATATCTACGCGCGTAATATTCTTCATTCCTTCGATATTTGTCTGCAACACCTGATTTGCAATCATATTTACCTCCGCTGCTTCTCGAGTAAGTGCTATCTATCTGCAACGACTTACCCGTTCTTTAGAAAGTTTCCCTTTCTAATATCCCCAATAACATATACTAAATTATAGCATGAAATTTGTAAAAAGTAAATAAAACAGGCATTGTAGATACAATGCCTGTCTTAGATAGTTTATTATGAGAATTTTAACAAATCTTCTAACATTAAGGACTAGTTTGTAATGGTTCTCTCTGTCTCTTTGTCGAATACATGAATCTTAGCAGGATCCAATGCAATCTTGATCGTATCGCCAGGACGAGCTGTTGTACGAGGATTTACACGAACTGTGATATCGAATCCCTCGACAGTGAAGTATAAGAATACTTCTGCACCAAGCATCTCGTATACCTTAACAGTTGCATCAAGTACATTGTCAGATCCACCGTTAACAAAGATCTCCTCATCTTTGATATCCTCTGGACGAATACCAAGTACGACTTCTTTACCAATGTATCCACCTTCAACAAGTCTGGCAGCTTTCTGCTCAGGAAGCTTAATTGCATAAGAACCAAATGCAAGCTTAACATCTTCGCCTTCCTGAATTGCTACAGCGTCGATGAAGTTCATCTGTGGTGAACCAATGAAACCAGCTACGAACAAGTTACATGGTTTTGTATAAAGATCGATTGGAGTAGCAACCTGCTGCATTACACCATCTTTCATAACAACGATACGAGTACCCAATGTAAGAGCCTCTGTCTGGTCATGTGTTACGTAGATGATCGTAGCTTCCAATCTCTGATGGATCTTAGAAATCTCGATACGCATCTGTACACGAAGTTTTGCATCCAAGTTGGAGAGTGGCTCATCCATCAAGAATACCTTAGGGTTACGAACGATTGCACGACCCATGGCAACACGCTGTCTCTGACCACCGGATAAAGCCTTTGGCTTACGGTCTAACAAATGCTCGATGTCAAGGATTCTTGCTGCATCATGTACTAACTTATCGATCTTCTCCTTAGGAGTCTTTCTTAACTTCAGACCGAATGCCATGTTGTCATATACTGACATATGTGGATACAGAGCGTAGTTCTGGAATACCATTGCGATATCACGATCCTTAGGCTCTACATCATTTACTAAGTTATTACCGATCCAAAGCTCACCCTCTGTGATCTCTTCCAAACCAGCGATCATACGAAGTGTAGTAGATTTACCACAACCTGAAGGTCCTACGAAGATGATGAACTCCTTATCTGCGATGTCCAGATTAAAATTCTTTACTGCAACGAATCCGTTTGGATATGTTTTGCAGATGTTTTTCAAAGATAAACTTGCCATTAATATGTCCTCCTGTTTGTCAATTAATTTATCTTGTAAGGGAATAACTCCTCTCACATAACCTGTAAAATATAATACACCAAACAGAATTTTTTGACCATGGCACGAATTGCCAAAGAAAGTTTTCGCTTTTTGTGCAAAGTGTATAGAATGAGATTTTTTCATTGCTTTTGCCAAAAAATCTACGGCTTTTTTGTTGTTTTTCTGTGCAATTTGAACAGTTTTTTGCCATCTGCTGACATGCCGAGAGCTGTCGAATCAAATCCTTCACCCAAAACTTCTCTCGCTTCCGTGATTATGACAAATGCTGACGTGTCATGTTTTCGCACCGCCTGCAGAAGCTGTCCCGTCTGTCTTTTGCCTATGACACACAGCAACACAGGGCGCTCCTGTCCGCTATACACTCCCTTTGCTTTGATCTGTGTCACTCCGCGATTTAACGATGTCATGATCTCCTCCGCTATATCCTGCCATTTCTTTGAAATAACTAAGATCTGTTTGCTTTGCGTCATGCCGGACAGGATTGCGTCCATTACCTTCGAAGAAACAAAAACGGCTGCTGTTGCATAAATCGCCTTATCGATACCAAAATAAAATGCTCCGGCAACAATGATCACTGAATCAATGACAAACAACGCATTTGCCACAGAGATATGCGGATAATACGTGCAGATCAGGCTCCCCAGCAGATCTGTTCCACCGGTAGAATATCCTGTTGCAAATACCAGACCAATACCGGCGCCGGTCAGTACACCGCCAACAATAGCAGCCATCACAAAATCTCCCTCTGCCACCGGCTGCTCCGGTATCGCATACAACATTGCCGAAAATATGAGGTTGGCAATGAATGATTTCATGATAAATCGATGCCCTTTTTCAAAAATTCCCCATACAAAAACCGGAATATTTAACAACAGATTTATGCTCCAAACAGCCATCGGAATTCCGGCATATTCATACAGCATATGCGACAGCAGGATAGCAAGCCCTGAAAAGCCCCCCGGCACCATCCCCATTGGACTGTATACCATATTGACCGCCAATGCCATCATACCTGTTCCAATGACAAATGCCGGTAATTCCCTCCACCAAAATCGTTTTCCAAACATACTTGCGTCTCATCCCCTCGATCATCCAATCCAATTCATTCAAAAAGAGGATAACCTATCATTGGTTATCCTCTCTTACTTCAAATATCTTTTTCATCTGATTTATTATTATATTGCACAACTTTCTTTCGAAATATACGTGCTTGAACATCTTTTTTGACCGATTGCTGGCGAACCAGTTTCTCATACAGCGGTTCCAAATGAAGTTTCTTGACCCACTCCGGCGCTTCTTTTTCCTCAGCCAAGATCAAGCTCACCACACCGCCGATCGCTACGCACAGACGCGCATGCAGCAATGGCAAATGCTCCATGATCCAAATTTCCTGCGGCCCGGTCTCTAAATCTACCAACAAAATATCCGGCGTATGATTGTTGATCTCATTGATCAGCGCTGCGGCCTCCATATCCGGATCATACACAACACTTCCTGATAATCGAAGCCCCGGCTGCATACGTTTGCACCAAGTTTCCAATTGTTCTACTTCCGTGCTGCTCTTTCCTATTATATATACGCTTTGATCTTTTTTCTGAAGATTTTCTAACATAATGCCAAAGCTTTTACAGCTGACTACCATTCCACCAGCTTCCAGCACTTCAACATGATGTGCACTAAGCAGTGCCTCCTCACCAGGCAGGATCAAATCCGCCTGCTCGATCACTTCACGATACGACTCCTCCCCCATTGCCTTATCTAACAGCTCCGTCGACGCAAATAATATCACATCTAACTTATCGTCCGAAAGATATTCATTCATTTTCTGGACAAAGACATCATTTGTCATCATATCAATGTCAATATCCAGCACTTTTACTGAAGCGTGCATCGTTTCGTTATACCATCCTTGCTACTGATTTGCATCAGCGGTACCCAGAATAATCTCGATATCATATCCTTGATCCACCATACCAACGGTTACCTGTGGATTTTTGAAATATTTCTTCAAATCCTCTCCTTGACCATCTTCTTTAACAATAATCTTTGTCTGTGTCAAGGTCTCTTTAGTATAATCCCCTACTTGAGGTACAGTATACCCCTTCTTCTGTAATTTCTGCTGTGTCTTACCGGCCAGTCCGGCAATCTTACTGCCGTTGAGCAGAATTATCTTAAGTCCTTTGGAACTTACTGCTTTCTTACCGCTCTTTGGCTTTGGCGTCGTATTACTGCTTGCTGCAGGCGACGTTGTCGCTTTTTGCGTTGTCGTAAGATCCTGAGCCGCTGTATATGGCACTTCGTTATTGATCAGACCTTTGAAAAACTTCTTGGCAGCCTTTGTATCTACAACAAACACCTTACCATCGTAGCTTCCCGGACATCCCCAATAATGGAAATAGTCCACATTCATCTGCTCATAACTTTGAATATAACCAATCTTGTTCGTCACTGTCAGATTGGAAGTCACGCGATCATACTGTGATTTGATAAAATCCGCAATCTTCGATTCATCACCATTCAGATCTTTAAGCTGCTGCACATACGCATCGCTGGCACAAGAAATCTTCATCTTTGTCTTGGCTCCGGATGGCTCCGGCGATGCAGAGGCAACCGGTGATGCGGTCTGTTCTACATCCACAGTCTTTTTGTAACTAACCTTTACTTTGACTTCCTGATAATGGTTGTTATATGTTTCCTCATCCAAAACCGTATAATAGCTTAAACTTGTTCCGATCATCTTTTCCACGATCAACGAACCGTATCCATACGCTTGCTGTTCATCTGCAAAATACTGTTTCAGCTTGCTGATACGCATGATCTGCGGAATATTCTCACTTATAGTACATAGTTTGCGATACATTGTTGTCGGAATTGTATAATCGTTCTTTGTTGGTATTGTAACATAATCCAAATTATTCGTCTTAGTATTACATATTTCAACCATCATATGTGTGATCTGATCTTTTTCATTACATACATAGATTAAGTTTTTAGAAATATCCTCTGTCTTCGCCTCCTTAATGATCTCCTTAATACTATCCTTATCCGTATTCACGTTAGTCGCATTTTTCGATAGGAAGTGATAGGATATTTTGTAACTGCCAAATCCAACGGCGATCAAAATGCAAATTCCCAGGATAGACTTGCCCAAATTAATAGCAAATACTTTCCAAATATTATTCTTAGTACCCTTCATGCTTGTTTTCTCCTTTTCCCACTAATCGTCGCATATCTATGCGCTGCTATCAAACCCCCAGCTTTCATTACACAAACATTCAAACTATTATAACAAATCTTTTTACCCCTGTAAAGTATATTGCCATTATGCTATACTACTTTTATTACAGATAAATTTTACACGAAATGAGGTTAGTATGAATACAGCCAAAACAGCTATAGTAACCGGAGCATCTCATGGGATCGGTCAGATGACCGCCCTAAAACTTGCAGCGGCAGGCTACGACCTTGCCATCTGCTGTCAAAAAGACATGACAGCGCTCTCTGCTGTTGCAAAGCAGATTACCGCTAACGGCCGCAACTGTCTTGCGATGCAGTGCGATGTTGGCGACAGTGCTCAAGTAGCAGATTTTTTTTCACAAATACAGATCACATACCCACATATTGATCTGCTCATCAACAACGCAGGTATCTCCTATGTTGGTTTACTGCAGGATATGTCAGACGATGAATGGACTGCCATTGTAAATAGCAATCTGTCCTCTGTATTCTACAGTTGTCGTGCTGTCATTCCGACCATGCTCGCCCAACAATATGGCAAAATTATAAACATCACGTCTGTTTGGGGCGAAATAGGAGCCTCCACTGAAGTTGCTTACTCTGCAACGAAAGGCGGTGTCTGCGCTTTCACCAAAGCCTTGGCAAAAGAACTCGGTCCCAGTCACATTACTGTCAACGCAGTCTCCTGTGGTTTTATCGATACCCGGATGAATGGACAGCTTTCCGACGACGAGCGCAGCTCTCTGTTTGAGGAAATCCCTGTCGGCCGACCGGCTTCTGCCGAAGAAACCGCTGACTTTATTGTACAAGTCGCTCAAAGCGGAGAATACCTGACCGGCCAGGTGCTGCGTTTTGACGGCGGTTGGATATGATCCACCCCGTTTACAGATCGCGGTAAAAATCTCTTGTCTGTATGATCTCTGCCGGGACTTCTATGCCGTCTTTCTCCCATACACGGAATTTTAACGCATATTCTTTATTTTTCTTACCTGTTTCACGCATAAAACGTGCCATTGCATCTCGGAACAACGGTTGTTCTACTATTGTCTCACGAATCTTTTTAGTAAACGGGCAATACGTCGCCATAATCTCTCGAACCGTCTTATTTAACGTGATCCCGCCCTTTGCCTCATGTCGGATCCAGTTAATATAATCCGTCACAAAGACCTCTCGTGTATTGTTTCTGCATTTCTGAATCTGCATTTTTAATTTTTCTTTCTTGTCCTCTGACAAGTCCCTGTTTTTGCGGTAAAACTGGATATAATCACTATATTCACTTGTCAGCGATTTTATCTGAATATTGTTCCACGAAGTCCCCTGCATCGTGCGACACAGCTCCCAGCGAAAACGACCGCACAACTGAATCATGGCAAGCTCTAAATCCCCTTCAAAGAAATGAGGCAGCAAAAAACGACCTTTGGAATTTCTTCTGCGGCCGCTCAGTTCCTGCCACATAATCCCTTTGGTACCACAAGCAGGCAGCAAAATAACGTCCGGTGCCACCTCTTCCATCATATATTCCTTTGTGATCGGCGAATCGTCTTTATGAAACAGCATCTCACGATAAAATACCGAATAATCAATCTGTCTGAGCTTGCGCAGGCTCGCATTGATCTTATCTTTTGATAAAAAGGTACGTTGCAATGATGCTGAACTTCCTTCCGTAAACAAAAACGGTACGAATACCGATGCCTGACCACTTACCAGACGATGATTTACGCGGAACATATTGGTAATCTCGTAATCCAATTTTGCGTCGCGATCCTCGAGCTGCTCTTTCATCTGCGCTTCCGTGATCCGTCCGGTTTTTTTCTGATCTCGCAGAAAATCTTCATAATCCAGATCAAATTCACTCTTAGAAGGACTTTTACGCCCCTCGTAAACCTCGGTAAGCCATTCTTTCATATCATAAACGCGGCAGTCTCCGCGTCCGGAACGATCGTTGTCCAACGAAAGCAGCTCCTCTAACAATTCTTCCGTCAATAATGTCTCACTTAGAAATCCATAACGCAGGAAAAGGTCGATCTCGATCGGTGTCTCCTCCGTGCTGTGATACTCTTTATAATATACTGCCTTATACAGCGGATAATACTGTTTTAATATATTACGACGCAATTCTCTTGCGTTGTCATCCGTCGACATCTTGTCCGACAATGCTGCAAACGCTCGAACATCCGCTTCAAATTGCTGTGTTTGTTCTATTGGAAGCTCTGAATACCTTAAAATGTGCTCCAAGGAATGATCTAACTCTTCAACGCTGACAAAGTTTTCCTCTACTAAGGCAAACTCTTCCGTCAAAGCATCCATTGTTTCTTCTTGTGATGCCCCATCACAGATTAGGCTGTAGTATGCATTATCCATAGAATTATGGTCAATCTGCAGATTGATACTTGCCTGTTCGTATAAAACTTCTTCCAAACGGTTGATCTCATCGATCAACTTATCAAAAATCTCCATCCCGGCTTTCGTGTCCGCATCAATCCTCTTGGCAGTTGCCACCATATGCAAAACCGATAAATATAAATTTTTGTCTGTACGAAACATTGGACCAACCAAACTCTGCAGATATGCTGCATCTGCTTCACATTGATCCAGCAGATCACGAAGCAGATTGATCTGGTCCTTAATATGATAGACTGCAATCGTCTCTGATGCACCAAAATATGCCTTTTGAACATCCTGTTTCAATCCACTTAAGATATCATAATAAGTGATCTTTTCTTCATCTAATGCCGTCCAATGCATCAACGGCGACAACTCTTCAATCCCAGGCAGTTCATCCGTTGTGATTCCTAACTCCTGCCCAATCACCTGATAGGATCTATACTGTTCCTGCAAAAATTCATAATCCCTCTCTGCCTGCTCTTCCAGCGTGTGATATACACCCGCAAGAGCATGTATATATTTTCCTAATGTAGCAACCATAAGTGCTGCATAATCCTTGTTCGCCTTAAAAATCTGCTGAAGGGTCGCCTGAAGTTCGCCGGCACGAAAGATATAGATTGCGAGATCCGTTTCAGCTTGATATGTAACACGATACATCCCATCCTGTAAATCCGTCAATCCCAAGAAATGTCCGGATCCAATGACCAAATTAACACCCTCTGCCTGTATGCGTACTCGACCTTTCAATACAAGCCCAACATAAGCAGCTTCACTGCCGCGCTCAAAAATAATTTCACCCTTCATGATCTGATTGACACAATAGGTTTTTCGCTCCGTATTCATTCAATCTCCTCCTTATTGAAAACAGCGACGGGGAACTCTTGATAACGTCACACTACATAACAGCAATTTCCTATAAAATAACAAAAAACCGTGCATTCTGCGTTGAATCCATCGCTGCAAACGTTACCTTTGCAGTTAACTCAGCCCCGGCAACCTCGCGGCACACGGAAGATCTCACTTAGTGCTGCTAGGTTCCCCTCCTGACACGGTTCATGAGTTTCCATTGCGCAAGACCAAAGCGTCAACGCCACTTACAAAGGGCAGCTTTGCAAGCCATAGACCCGAAACAGAACATCACCCCTGCTATAGCGGATTGCAGGTACAGGGAACCGCTATCTCCCCGGCTAGCACGGAAATCTTATGACAAAATCAAGCGGATGCTACTCGCATCTTCGAGCGCTTCTTTTAGAGAAACGACACAAATTTTATTATATAGATTCCTGTATGCCCTGTCAAGATTGTTCTTTTTGCGTTTTTTTCTGCCGGCGCAATTCCCGAAAAAAATCCTGCATCATCTGACTGCATTGCTCTTGCAGTACTCCAATAACCTTGTCCACTTGATGATTGAAGCGTTTTTCCTGCAGCAAGTCCAAAATGCTTCCGGCGCACCCGGCTTTCGGATTCATAGCACCGATCACAACTTTGGGAATCCTAGCCTGCACGATCGCACCGGCGCACATCGGACACGGTTCTAACGTAACGTAGAGTTCGCAGTCTTCCAGACGCCAATCCTGCAATTTTTTACTCGCTTTCTTTATTGCAATGATCTCGGCATGAGCCAGAGTACTCCCCTCAATGTTCCGACGGTTGTATCCTCTCGCTAATATTGTTCCGTCTCTTACGATCACGCAGCCGATCGGCACTTCTCCAATTGCCGCCGCTTTTTTCGCCTGCTTGATCGCCTCCCTCATATATTTTTCCGTATTGTCTTTCTGCACCGCCATTTTTCCTCATTTCTAACGTAGTTATGCCATAATAACTGCACATGATTTCTGCGCATAACGGAGTCTAAAAGGGACTCCTAAGTTAAGTGTGCTGTGTTTATTATAATCTTTTTTGTATATTAGAACAACCTTTTGTCTGCCAAAATCACCTACGAAACACTTGCATTTTCCGCACCAATCCGATATGTTTTTATAAGATCACTCAGTCTTTGTATCGATATAAATATGAAGGTGTGAGTCAGATTTTAGACAGAAATGAGGATTGTTATCATGTTAACCTATTATCAATCAGAGCGACTTGAATTGCGTATATTAAAGCCGGACAGTTCGTCAGCCGTTTTGGATTTTTATGAACGAAACCGTAATACGTTAGAGCCGGTAGAGCCTCTGCGTCCACAATATTTTTACACCATTACCTATCAATCCCGCAATCTTACTTGGGAATACAATGCTTTCCTTAAGTCAAAACATATTCGTTACTGGATGTTTCGAAAAAACAGCAATATCCCGATTGGCTGTGTCTGCTTTTCTGAATTTCAGGGCGGAGCCTTTCATCGATGCATGATCGGATACAAACTGGATCAAACCGCCACTGGCAACGGCTATATGCAGGAGGCAATTGCCTTTTTGCTGCCTTTGGTTGCAAAACACTATGAAATGCATCGTTTCGAAGCGATGGTTCTCCCGGAAAATGAGTCCTCTATCCGACTGCTAGAACATCTGCACTTTGTACGGGAAGGCTATCTGCATTCATTTGCGCAAATAAACGGACAATACCGGGATCATCTCCTCTACACCTACATAGTACCGGATTCATCGGAAGATTAGTCCAGTGGCATCAGCCAATATCCAAAAGCTCCGCGACAGTTTTTCTGTCCACAGATGGCAATAAATTCACGAAATCCGGCATTCTCCGCCTTCGACTGCATCATGTTACTATAGATGCCCGGAACACCGATGACATATCCTTTCTCCCATTCCATAAAGATCAAATGGCGATATTGAAAATATCCCTGCATTAAAAACGGATTCCCGGAAAGGGACCACATTCTCATCGGCAAACATCCAATATCCTGCGGCTCTATTCGCACGCATTGTCCGGGATAACGTTCCCCAAACGGACGCATCACCGGAAAAGTAAGCAACATTTTTTTGCCATAGTCCAATTCTTTGCGCTGAAATGGACAGCTTCCGCAGATTGACTGCCCTGTCACCTCCGCCGACCGACTACAACGTTCCATTGAAGCGTTCTCGGGTTTCCGGGAAATTCCTGCCTGCGCCGAGGCAAGATGATCCGCAAATCTCTGTGCTATATTGCTGCCGCTGCCAGACGAAACAACTTCTTTTCGCGGTGTATTGATGCCTCTCTCAGATGAAGCAACTTCTTTTTGCGGTGCCTCGCTGCTACTATCCGCTGAAACATCCATGTTTTGCGGTGCCTCGTTGCTACTATCCGATGAAACAACCATGTTTTGCGATGTCTCGTTGCTACTATCCGATGAAATAACCATGTTTTGCGGTGTCCCGTTGCTACTATCTGATGAAATAACCATGTTTTGCGGTGTCTCGTTGCTACTATCCGATGAAACAACCATATCTTGTGATGTCTCGCTGCCTCCCTCAGGTAAAGCCTCTGCTTTTCCTGCATCCTCATGTTGATCCCCCTGCCACCAACGTAATTGCCGTGCATCGATCTGTTCCAAATTCCATGTTGATGCAAAATAATGTCCTTCTTCTACATAAACCAATACTCCATGTACATCGTCGAGAGACAGCCCGGTACCTGCAAGATTGTCCACATTTCCCTCATACTGCCCCTTCATACTGCCATTATTATCTCTCATGACGCCAATGGGTATAAGCAGCACGCCTGTTTTTTCCTGCTGAAACAATGCTGCCTGTGGCAGAGTGGCAAGGTCGGCTCTCCGCATTTGAATCAGCACCCGACACTGTTCACCGCGTTTTTCCAATTTGACATAGCCAACATTGGCTCCCTTGTGTCCATCTTGATATTCATACAAATAGCAAATCATTCGCTCATAACGACCCATTCTTTTCCTCATTTCTGAACCTGTTTCTATACTTCTGTACCACTATATGTATATGGAAAGCTTGTTAGAACAAAATCGTTCATTTACTTCATGATTCAGATTTGGCTTATACAAAGCTGCTGTCGCATCGCATATTACTTACGCAAAGTCCCTTTCAAAAATGAAGAACACCTTGCTTCCGGGACTTCGAGTTTCCGAAAGGCATGTAAATCAATCATCAGAGATAACAAAATCTAGAAATCACGAAAAACGTAAATGCGGCAAGGCAATTACTGTAGTTCTCTGATAGTTGATCGTTGATCGTTTGAATGATGGACTTTTTTTCTCATCACTGTTATAATCGTATATTAGGGTCAAACGGTATTATACCCAACTAATTTCACAGAAAGGTGGATATGAAATGAGTGAAAATTGTAATCATGACTGTTCGAGCTGCGGAGAGGCATGTGCATCAAGAGATCCAAAGAGCTTTTTAGAAAAGCCGCACGCAGAGAGCAGCATTCGCAAAGTGATCGGCGTTGTTAGTGGCAAAGGCGGTGTCGGCAAATCTATGGTATCATCTTTGCTGGCCGCTAACTTCCAGAAAAAAGGCTACCATACCGCTGTTATGGACGCGGACATTACCGGTCCTTCTATTCCAAAGGCATATGGCATCAACGAAAAAGCTACGGGCGACGAGCATGCAATATATCCTGTTGTTTCCAAATCCGGCATTCAGGTGATGTCTGTTAATCTGTTATTGGAAGATGCTACAGATCCGGTTATTTGGCGTGGTCCGGTCATTGCCGGCACGGTGAAACAATTTTGGCAGGATGTAGTGTGGAAAGATGTCGATTATATGTTTGTCGATATGCCTCCGGGAACCGGTGATGTTCCTTTGACTGTATTCCAAACCATCCCTGTTGACGGCATCGTCATTGTAACCTCCCCACAGGAACTTGTATCTATGATCGTAGGAAAAGCTGTCAAAATGGCACAAATGATGAATATTCCGATCATTGGCATCATCGAAAATATGAGTTACGTAGAATGTCCGGACTGTGGCAAAGCAATCGAAATCTTCGGCAAAAGCCATGTCGATGATGTTGCTACTCAGTACCATCTGCCGGTACTCGGACGCATCCCTATGACTCCTTCCATTGCGGCAGCCAGTGACGCTGGTGCTGTTGAAGATCTGGAGGGTAATTGGCTGGATGTTGCGATCAGCGCAATTGAAGCCATTCCAGAAAATCCAGATAAATCAAAATAACGTGAAATAAGAAATAAAATAAATACAAAAGTTCTTATTAAGATTACGGTATCAAAAAAGGCACCTCTTAATCATATCTGACGAACAATGCATATAAAACGCAATATTCGTAGATATGATCAAGAGGTGCCTTCATTATTGTTCTAATCTTTATTACAGATTACCGCATGCTCCAGCAGCTTTCGCAAACTTACAAATATTATATCTAGGATTCCTTACGTGCAATTGCAGTCTGTGCAGCCTGCACAGCGCCTTCCAGCGTATCTGCTGCTGCCAAGAAACCACTTGCATGACAAAAACGAAGCGAAGCGATTCCACTAATCTGCGATAATTCCGGTGCGTCTTTACCACGCCACTCTTCCGGCATTGCACATACCAGTGCTGTATCACCATGTTCTATCGGAACTCCCTGCACGCTATATCCCCCGCGATTCGACGGATACACCACCATTTGATAACTACTTCCGATCACTTCATTCTTCCACGGAACAAACTTCGGAAGGATCAATATACTGCCGTTGCTTTCTTCCATTGCCTTACGAACCAGCGATGCCGCACGTACAATACCGGCTACCGCCTCAAAATGGTTACGTAGGATTTCCTCCGCCATCTTCTCAGCGCGCCAAAAGCAATCGTCATAACTCTCTTCGGAATCCCAAGAAGGATTAAACTCATCAATAATGGACGCCAAAACATTGTGACATCCGGTATTGTCGGATTCATCTAACGGCTGCACAAAAGACTCATCAAAACGCACTGCCTCTTCCTCACCAATGCACTGTGCACCGTATTCGCGCCATAGCAGTCCGAAAGCAGCATAAGGGCATCCGTTCCCACGGTATTCCTTATCTTCCTGGTGATGATCGAAACGGCCGCGTCCTATATCATACACAATGCCGTCAAAATCTGCCGGCACCTCAAAACCGCGTGTTACCTGAATCTCCGGTTTGATCAATCGCAAAAATGCTGTCGCAAATACATCATCTGAATGAAATTTCGCACCATGCGTGAATGCCTGGTCCGGCAATGCTGTCTTGCATTGAAAAAATGGCTCTTTCATAGAAATCCTCCATTAGCTGTTATTATGCCAATTCCTGCTCTAACGATTCACGAACTGCCTTAATAAATCCTTCGCTGTTTAATACCGTCACATTTTCAAGGCTGGTGATCAGAGCAAGATCCTTCGTCATCTTACCGGACTCGATCGTACCCAGTGTCGCTTTCTCTAATTTATCTGCAAAATCCTGCAGTTCCTGAATGCCGTCCATCTCACCACGCTTACGCAGTGCTCCGGTCCAAGCGAAGATCGTTGCTACAGAGTTAGTAGAAGTCTCTTCACCCTTCAAATGTTTATAGTAATGTCTCTGTACTGTTCCATGCGCTGCCTCATATTCATATACGCCAGATGGAGATACCAATACCGAAGTCATCATAGCAAGAGAACCGCATGCAGAAGATACCATATCGCTCATAACATCTCCATCATAGTTCTTACATGCCCAGATAAATCCTCCTTTTGCCTTCATAACACGTGCTACGGCATCATCGATCAATGTATAGAAGTACTCAATCCCGGCAGCATCAAATTTCTCCTTATATTCTTTATCAAAAATATCCTGGAAAATATCTTTGAAATTATGATCGTATATCTTAGAGATCGTATCCTTCGTTGCAAACCAAAGATCCTGCTTTGTATCTAATGCATAGTTAAAGCATGCACGGGCAAAGCTCTCAATAGATTTATCTTTATTATGGATACCCTGAATGATTCCCGGACCATCAAAATCCATGATCGTCTGGCGGATCTCTTTGCCATCTTCTCCGGTAAATACTAACTCAGCCTTACCAGGACCCGGCACCTTGATCTCTGTATTTTTATAAACATCACCATATGCATGTCTTGCCAACGTGATCGGCTTCTCCCAATTCTTAACACACGGCTCAATGCCTTTTACCTGAATCGGTGCACGGAATACAGTGCCGTCTAATGCAGCACGGATCGTACCGTTTGGTGATTTCCACATTTCCTTCAAGTCATACTCTGTCATACGAGCAGCATTTGGTGTGATCGTTGCGCACTTTACTGCAACGCCATACTTCTTCGTTGCCTCTGCAGAGTCGATCGTAACCTGATCATTTGTCTGATTACGGTACTCCAAACCAAGATCGTAATATTCTGTCTTGAGATCGATAAATGGAAGCAGCAGTTCATCCTTGATCATCTGCCATAAAATACGGGTCATTTCATCTCCATCCATCTCTACCAAAGGGGTTGTCATCTTAATTTTGTCCACTGCATTATCCTCCTTTTACTGTTGTGCCTGTAATTTCACAAATTTTACTTCACAATCATAGCACAAATGAGTCTGTTTGTGAAATGTTTTTATTACCATATGTGTTGACAAATACAAATTAGCATGTTATCTTTTAACTGTCAAGAGTGTTTCCCTCACATTCTTTTGTTCCTATCGTACACAGCAACCGGCGCAGCTATCGTTCTACTCCCGATCAGATATGTTTTCATGCGCAGAAATGAGGTATTTATGGAAATGAAACAACAATTTTTCAAGCACACATCTGTCAACCGCACTTTCTTTATTATGGTATTGATCGCCGCACTGCTTACAGGGTTATTCGCCCCTGCTATGGTCCGCCACTCCGGTGCTGCATCTCCGTTTATCATTTTATCCAGTTATCGTTCTTCGTTAAAGATCGGCCAGGAAATGGTCTTGTCTGCCGTCACCTCTGACCTAAGCTACCCTTCCTTTACCAGTTCGGCCTCCTCCATCGCTTCCGTCAATGTATATGGAGTGATCACTGCCAAAAAAGCCGGCACCTGCAAGATCAAAGTCAAATCCGGTAAATCCGAAACTTATTGTCAGATTCAAGTCGTTCCAACGACAATCTCCCTCAACAAAACGGCACTTTCACTGGAAAAGCAGCAGACATTCCAATTGACAGCCAGGACATCAAATCGCAGTGTCCCAACTTACCGCAGCAATAAAAAAAGTGTCGCACTGGTCTCTTCTACCGGTCTGATCACCGCACTCAAACCCGGCAGTGCAACGATTACGATCAAAGCAGATCAGACAGAACAACACTGTCAAGTTACCGTTGTTAAACCAACTATCACTCTATCCCAAACAGCCGCATCACTGTTCCGCGGTCAGAACATATCACTGCGGGCATCCGTATCAAACAAAACCGTTCCGACCTGGTCTTCCAGCGCTAGGAGTATCGCTGTTGTCTCGGATTCCGGAGTAGTGACTGCCAAAAAACATGGCACGGCAACCATTGCCGTCAAGGCAGATGGCGTTACACGAACTTGCAAAATAACCGTAAAATCTCCCACGATCAAATTAAGTGCTTCTAAATTAACAATTAAAAAAGGAAAGCGAAAAACACTGACTGCCAAAGTTTCTTCCGGCAATGCACCCACCTATTCCAGTAGCAACTCTTCTGTGGCATCTGTCACCAAAAAAGGTGTGATCTCCGCACGCAAAAAAGGTACCGCCACGATCAAAGTGAAAGAGGACGGTACCACCGTTAGTTGTAAGATCACCGTAAAATAGTATGATGCAGAGAATATGCCATGGCATCCGTCAGGGGCTACATACCCTTTGACGGCAACATCATAATCTGTTATTGTCCGATCAGTTTCTTGCACAGCCGCCACAGGAAGCACATCCTGCCGGGGCATTGTTTACCATGTGCTCATAATAAGAAGAAATACTGCAGATCGCCTGCGAAGAGATTCCCTCTCCACTTCCGGTAAATCCAAGTCCTTCTTCTGTTGTTGCCTTAATATTAACCTGGTCAAGCTCAATCCCCAGCGTATCAGCAACATTTTTTCGCATCGTATCAATGTAATCTCTCATTTTAGGTTTCTGTGCAATGATCGTTGCATCGATATTGTCAATCATATAGCACTTTTCTTCCAGCAGCTTGCCAACATGCTCTAACAGCTTTATGCTGGATGCTCCTTTGTAGGCAGCATCTGTATCCGGAAAATGTTTTCCAATATCTCCCAGTGCTGCCGCACCGAGTAAAGCATCCATGACCGCATGCAAAAGTACATCAGCATCTGAATGTCCTAACAATCCCTTTTCATATGGGATCTCTACCCCGCCCAAGATGAGCGGTCTATCCTCTACCAAACGGTGTACATCATATCCCATTCCAACGCGCATAGTAATCCTCCTACTAATGCTTCAAAAGCATCTATCTTGCTTTATCGCACTCCTTCTCTGCTATTTCCTGAAGCAACAAAAAGAGCAGGTATATCAATTATACCTGCTCTTCATTTAGTAGCGGAAAAGGGATTTGAACCCCTGACACCATGGGTATGAACCATGTGCTCTCGCCAACTGAGCTATTCCGCCATATTAAAATAAATGACTGTGCTTGATACAGTCTAATGGGACCTACAGGGCTCGAACCTGTGACCCTCTGCTTGTAAGGCAGATGCTCTCCCAGCTGAGCTAAGATCCCGTACAATTTCAAGCGACTTGTATAATATATCAAACCTTTTCTGTATTGTCAAGCTTTTTTTTAATTTTTTCTAAGTTTGTCCATCCATCCCTTTGCCGTGTTTCATTATACTTGGAAAATACATGTTTTGCAAGGTCAATTGGAGTTATTCCATGGGAGAAATTGAATTTTTTCATCATTTCTCGTATAATAAAAAAGTGTGGCTTACTAAAACATCCCATACCGGAAGTTGCTGTAAGAATCACATATTGCTTATTATGTGATGGCCTAATTATATTTTGCAGCCGCTATATAGTGAGTCCTGCCATCAAGAAACTATAGCAATTACTTAGCCACAATTAGTTTTCACAGAACAAAGATTAAAACACATTGCCGTCAACAGATGACAGAATGGAGGAACTTTATGAATGCACGTACTGTAAACATCAGCAGTCTCGTTATTTTACTGGCACTGCTCTCGCTGATCTGTGAGGGATTTTTATATTATTTTTTGCCATCACCAATATGGTCGATCGTATTTGCAGTATTAGTATCTCTCGCATTATCACACTTTTTTTTGGAATCATCCTTTAGCTATTCCTATAATGTGCTCCACGCTGCATTTATGACGATCGGAGCGTTCATTTATGCGGTAATCGTATACTGTATCCAGCCGAATCCGTGGCTGCACTACAGCTTTTATCTGGTACTGCTCGTCTTAGTAAACTGGTTGACACCATTTCTATACTGTTCCATCCGCGATCTGTATGATACAACGCCGCACTTCGAGGGGTACCGACGTTTCTTTATCCAAATGAGTATAGTGCTGCTCGTATGCTATATATTGGCACTGATCAAGCAATACTACATTACACCGATCGTTCCTCCTTACAAAGAGCCTGCCTTTGGCGCACAGAACTTTGTACCGTTTATGGCAACCGGTAATTATCTGGAATCCGCACTGCGAAATGGTTCTGATCTGTTTCCGCTTATTTGTTATTTAGCAGAGGCAGTGTGTCTCTATATTCCATTCGGCTATTATATCTGTGCTTACTTCTTGAAATGGAATTATATATTCCGCCTGTTTTTATATCTTGCATTTCCTGCTGCTATGGAAATTTCTCAGGCAGTCAGTGGACTGGGACGCGGACAGATTGACGATTACACTTTGGCATTGTTAGGAATCCTGATCGGAACACTGTTGTTCCATGCAATGAATAGCATTTTCCGTTCGTTTGCAGGACGCAGCATTCTATCCCCAAGAAATCAGATTAACTTAAACCACTTTATTGACTCCAATTTTCCACAGCAATAATAACATTATTCAAACTTCCCATACCGGAAGTTATTGCAAAACCACATATTGCT
>NZ_QULH01000002.1:0-323404 GCF_003481635.1 Clostridium sp. OM05-6BH
TAAACAATAATTTACCGCCTCATCCGTGCAACGCACGGATAGCTGCGATAGCAGCGTAGACAGACATCTTGGCAAACGGATGCTTGCATACGGATGGCAAGGTGTCTGGCAGAGGCGGTAACGAGGAAACTGCGAAGCAGTTTTCGAGTCTATCAGCGGCTTAGAGGTCGATGTCGGATACTTCAAGCTCGCCGGACATAAGACGAGGAAGCAATGTATCTCTAATATTTGCAAGATTTGCCGATTGCTTTTCATTTTCTTGCATTTGAGAATACATAGGGGTTACCGTTTCTTCAAAAATGCTCAGGGTTTCATCATCGGGAACATATAGCGGCATTGCATTTAGAATGTTGGTTGTCATACTTGGCACAGCAGAGCCAGCATTCAACGAAGCAAGGTCTTTGCCTTTTACAAAGTGATACACAAATTTTGCAATATTAGGACGAAGCATTTCGGTGTAGAACATTGTATCCACCGACCAAAATGCACCGTTAACATACATAACATTGTTAAGTGTACCTTTACGAGGGATAAGGACCGATTCGCCAGTATATAGTGGCTTCTCTACATATCGCATTATGCCACCAGAGCCATATACAGGATAACATCCGCCATCAAGTTTCTTATGGTCTTTACCGTATTTTACTGCAACTAAATCAGAAAGCTTTCCTTCTTTCCAATTAGGATTTTGGTTTTCTATAAACATTTGCTGATAAATTGCCTGAGCTTGTTGCTCTAAATTATTGTTTACCATAAAAATATAACGCAAAATACAGGAGGTTGAACATGTCAAATTTATTTACAGAGGATACATATGAACAGGCAATTATTGAATTGTTTGAAAATATGGGCTATGACCACCTCTACGCTCCGGATTTTGATAGAGATTATACCAGTCCGCTTCTGGATTCTATTCTGAGAGATAGTTTGGTTCGTATCAACCGTGGTCTGCCTGTAGAAGCCGTTGATGAGGCATTGGCCAAATTGAAGAATTTCGATACAGGAAGCTTGTTGCAGAAGAATATGATATTTATGGATTATCTGCAAAATGGCATTACGGTTAAGTTCTTTGTGAAGGGCGAGGAGCAATCATCTATTGTACGTTTGATTGATTACGCAAATGCAAAGAATAATTCTTTTTATGTGGTAAATCAGTTTACATTCCTTGAAAACGGAAATAACCGTCGTCCGGATATTATTTTATTTATTAATGGATTGCCTCTTGTTTTGATGGAGCTGAAGAGTCCGGCGAAGGATGAAGTGGGAGCGGAGAATGCATACCATCAGATTCGTAATTATATGCAGGATATTCCATCTATCTTTTATTACAATGCAATCTGTGTAATTAGTGATTTGTCTACGAATAAGGCTGGAACGATTACTTCCGGATTGGATCGCTTTATGGAATGGAAAACAAAAGATGGTAATTACGAAGATACTGCGTATGCGTCCTTTGAAACTTTTTATGAGGGTATGTTCCCAAAGGAACGTTTACTTGATATTTTGAAGAACTTTATTCTTTTCTCAGGCGTTAGCAATAGTCGTTTCAAAGTATTAGCAGGATACCATCAATATTTTGCAGTTCGCAAAGCAATCGAGAAAGCAAAGGTAGCAACTAAGACCGATGGTAAGGGTGGTGTGTTTTGGCATACACAGGGATCTGGTAAGTCATTATCTATGGTTTTTTATGCACATTTATTGCAAGATGCATTAGATAGCCCGACCATTGTAGTTATGACAGACCGTATTGATTTGGATGATCAGCTTTATGCACAGTTCTCACAATGCGCAGATTTTTTGCGTCAGACACCGGTACAGGCAGAGAGCAAGGAACATTTGAAGTCACTTCTTGATGGCAGAAGTGCGAATGGAATCATATTTACTACGATGTTTAAGTTTGAGCGTGGAGAGAAAGCCTTATCGGAACGTAGAAATATTGTTGTTATGGCAGACGAGGCACATCGTGGGCAGTATGGTTTTGATGAGAAAATCGTTATGTCAGAGAATGAAAATGGTGAAAAGGAGGCACATACGGTAATCGGTAATGCCCGTGTTATTCATGATGCATTGCCGAATGCTACATTTATTGGCTTTACTGGTACACCGATTTCAGCTAAGGACAGAAATACTCGTGAAGTGTTTGGTGACTATATCGATGTTTATGATATGACGCAGGCCGTGGAAGATGGCGCTACTCGTCCAGTTTATTATGAAAGCCGTGTTGTTCATCTAAAGTTGGATGAGAATACGCTGGCGTTAATTGATTCCACTTATGATGTCTTGGAACAACAATCCGATGCGCAAACGATCGAGAAGAGCAAAAAGATGCTTGGCCAGATGGAAAGTGTACTTGGAGCGGATTCTACGATTGAATCTCTTTGTGATGATATTGTTGAACATTATGAAAAATATAGAGCAAATCTTTTGACAGGTAAAGCTATGATTGTGGCGTATTCTCGTCCGATTGCAATGAAAATTTACCGCCGTATTTTAAGAATCAGACCTACATGGACAGAGAAAGTAGGTGTGGTTATGACTGGCGGCAACAATGACCCGGAAGATTGGAAAGAGATTATCGGAACCAAAGCGCACAAGGAAGAGCTTGCAAGGAAATTTAAAGATAACAATGATCCAATGAAAATAGCTATTGTTGTAGATATGTGGCTTACCGGATTTGATGTGCCTTCTTTGGCTACTATGTATGTTTACAAGCCAATGCATGGATATAATTTGATGCAGGCCATTGCCCGTGTTAACCGTGTATTCAAGGATAAAGAAGGTGGATTGATTGTCGACTATGTTGGAATTGCATCAGCTCTAAAGACGGCAATGAAAGAATATACGAAGCGCGATCAGTCTAAATACGGTGACATGAACATTGCAAAGATGGCCTATCCGAAGTTTCAGGAAAAGCTACAAGTCTGCAAAGATTTGTTGCATGGCTTTGATTTTAGCGGGTTTGTAGGTGGTTCTCCGCTTACGATGGCTAAGCTCATTACAGGTGGTGTAAACTTTATTCTCGATGCAAGTGTACCAGAAAGAAAAGATTTGTTCTTGAAGGAAGCTATGCTTTTGAAACAGTCGCATTCACTTTGTTCCAGTATGACAACAGAGCAGGAACGGCATGAAGCGGCTTACATGGAGGCTTTGCGATCTACGGTTATTAAGATCACTTATGGTGGTAACGGTGGAAAGAGCCTGTCGCTCACCGAGATTAACGATCAAATCAATGAACTTTTGAAAGCGGCAGTACAGAGTGAAGGCGTCATCAGCTTATTTGACAGCAGCAAGAGTGGTGGTGAAAATTTTAGCTTGTTTGATCCGGCTGTCTTGGATGAAATCTCTAGAATGAAAGAAAAGAATATAGCTGTTGAGATTTTGAAAAAACTTATGGCTGAGCAGGTAGCTCTTTACAAGAGAACTAATGTGGTGCAATCACAAAAATTCTCAGAAAAGATAGCGCAACTGATGAACTCTTATTATAATGGATTAATCACCAATGAAGAAGTTATTAAAGAACTGTTGAAAACTGCGGAGGAAATTGCAAATCTCTACAAGAATGGCCAGAAGCTGGGTCTTTCACAAGAAGAACTTGCATTCTATGATGCTCTTACAAAACCAGAGTATATCAAAGATTTTTACAAGAATGATGAATTGATTGCTCTGACAAGAGAACTTACAGAAATGCTTCGTAAGAATCGTACCATCGATTGGCAGAAAAAAGAAACAGCTAGAGCGCAGATGCGTAAGATGGTTAAAAGACTCCTTAAGAAATATAAGTATCCTCCGGAAGATTATGCTTTTGCAATAAGTACAGTAATTAGTCAGTGTGAGCTTTGGACAGATAATGCGGAACCACGAAAAGAGGAAAAGCTCTATAAATATGTGTCTGAAATAGAACTAAGCAAGGTGGCAGAAGATACAGTTTCTTACGGAGAAAAGTAGTAATGGAGGTGCGACATGGATGCACGTAAAGGCAATATCTATGAGATATTAAATGGAAATAAACAGTTTTTGATTCCAGTTTATCAGAGATTTTACAGCTGGGATATTGATCAGTGTAAACGACTTTGGAACGATATTGTAGAGATGCAGAGAAAAGGTAAAGCGGGTCATTTTGTTGGATCTATTGTTAATATTGCTGAGCAAGCGATGCCAACAGGTGTTCAGAAGTATATGATTATCGATGGGCAGCAGCGAATGACTACGTTAACTCTTCTTCTCCTAGCTTTGCGCGATTATGCAATAAAGAATCCTAATGACACAACAATTAATGCTCGTCGTATAGATAATATGCTTCTAAAAAATGAGTATGAAAATGGTGATGAACGGTATAAGTTACTGCTAACCGAAACAGATAGGGATATTCTTATAAGCCTTGTTGAGAAAAAGCCAATTGCAGAAGGTACTCGATCAAGGTTGATTGAAAATTATAACTTTTTCGATAAGAAGCTAGCCGATAAAGAAATTCAGCCAGCAGAGGTATACGAATCAATTGGAAAATTACAGATTGTTAATATTACGTTAGACCGTACCGTAGATGATGCACAGGCAATTTTTGAAAGCTTGAACTCTACGGGTAAAGAACTTTTAGAATCTGATTTGATTCGTAACTATGTTTTGATGGGACTTGAGCCATCTGAACAAACTTATGTATATGAGCATCTTTGGCGGCCTATGGAACAACTGTTTATTTACGAAACGCAAGGATCTGTAATGGATGCTTTCTTCCGCCATTACTTGACCATGAAGTTTTCTCGTATTCCAAAGCAGGGACGTGTATATGAAGAGTTCAAGTTGTATCACTTGAACTGCGAATTTGGAAGTATTAGAGAACTTTGTCAAGATTTGCTGGAGTATGCAAAATATTATACTAATATTGTATTTAAGCGGAATTCTGACACGGATTTAAGGAGGTTATATGAAGATATTATTGATTTGAGAATGGAAGTATCTTATCCGTTCTTACTGAAGATTCATCATGACTGTACCGAAGGACTAATAACATCAGATGAGTTGAAGGAAATTCTGGAACTTTGTATTAGCTATGTTCTGAGACGTGCAGTTTGCGAAATTCCGACTAATTCGATGAATAAAACATTTGCAACGTTGAAGAATTATATTAAACCAGACGATTACCTGAATTCTGTTAAGGCATTCTTTGTAATGCAGGATACTTATAAAGAATTTCCAGATAACGATAAGTTTGAAGGTGCATTCGTAAACCGTGATATTTATAATATGCGTGCGAGAAATTATATTCTCAGTCGATTGGAAAACTTTGAAAACAAGGCTCCAATTACTATAGAAAATTACACCATTGAACATATTATGCCGCAAAACAAAAACCTTTCTTTGGAGTGGCAAACTAATCTTGGCCCTGAGTGGCAGGAGGTTCAGAAAAAATATTTACATACAATTGGCAATCTTACTTTGACTGCATATAATTCCGAGATGAGTGACAGGCCTTTTTTGGATAAGATGGATATGCTAGGTGGATTTAAAGAAAGCGCACTTAGGATTAATAAATATGTGGTTTTGCAGAATGAATGGAATGAGACACACATCCAAGAGAGAGCAAATGAATTAGCAAAGAAAGCAGAAGTTATTTGGCCATATCCTGCTTTAACAGCTACAGAACTAGCACCATATCAAGCAGAAGAAAAAACAGTGCAGAAGTATTCCTTAGAATCATATGATGTTAATGCCTTTACAAGGATGCTGTTTGAATCTTTGGATAAACGTATTATGAAATTATCTCCAAGGGTGAAGAAGGAATATAAAAAGTTGTATGTTGCTTATAAGCTAGATACCAATTTTGTTGATATTGTATTCCAGAAACAAAGATTGCGCATTTCGATTAATATGAAGTTTTCAGAGCTTAATGATCCTAACGGTATCTGCAAGGATATTTCAGGTTTAGGACGCTGGGGAAATGGTGACGTAGAATTGTTTATGGAGCATCAGGATGAATTAGATCAAATCATGGAAATTGTGAAGCAATCCTATGATGCACAGGCAGAAGGGGGAATAGATTGTGGTTTAGCGATTAACATTCTATAGGACTCAGCCACTTTTGTATAGTGATAGGTGTCACATCAATTGTAACCCTACAACGAAAAATAAAAAAATCAAAGAATCCCCTTGCATAGGGGATTCTTTTGTGTTATTCTATGCTAGTGTGTTTTTGCACGCAATAGAATCAATTAATCACATGTGCGGATTGCGCGAAGGTGCCTGACAGCTCAAGGTCTCGCGTTTGGAAGTACATGGAAGCAAAAAAACCAAATGGAGGTAAACAAAATGAGCGTTATTTCAATGAAACAGTTACTGGAAGCAGGTGTTCACTTCGGACATCAGACAAGAAGATGGAACCCTAAAATGGCAGAGTACATCTACACAGAGCGTAATGGTATCTACATCATCGACTTACAGAAGTCTGTAGGCATGGTTGATACAGCATACAATGCAGTAAAAGATATCGTTGCTAACGGTGGTAACATCCTTTTCGTTGGAACAAAGAAGCAGGCTCAGGACTCTATCAAGGCAGAGGCAGAGCGTTGTGGTATGTTCTATGTAAACGAGAGATGGTTAGGTGGTATGCTTACTAACTTCAAGACGATCCAGACTCGTATCAAGAGATTGAAAGCAATCGAGACAATGGCAGAGGATGGTACTTTTGATGTTCTTCCTAAGAAGGAAGTTATTGGCTTGAAGAAAGAGTGGGATAAGCTTGAGAAGAACCTTGGCGGAATCAAAGATATGAAGAAGATTCCGGACGCTATCTTCATTGTAGATCCTAAGAAGGAGAGAATCTGCGTTCAGGAGGCACATACATTAGGTATTCCTTTGATTGGTATCGCTGATACAAACTGTGATCCGGAAGAACTTGATTATGTAATTCCGGGTAACGATGATGCTATCAGAGCCGTTAAGTTGATCGTATCTACAATGGCTGATGCAGTTATCGAGGCTAATCAGGGTGTTTCTATGGATGACACAGAAGCAGCAGAGGATGCAGAGTAATCTTTAACAGGAAAATGGAGGACGAGTGAAATGGCAATTACAGCTTCACAGGTAAAAGAATTAAGAGAAATGACCGGTGCCGGCATGATGGATTGTAAGAAGGCACTGACAAATACGGATGGAGATATGGATGCAGCAGTAGAATGGCTCCGTGAGAACGGTTTGGCAAAGGCTGCTAAGAAATCCGGACGTATTGCAGCAGAGGGTATGGTTGCAGTTGACGTATCTGAGGATGGCAAGAGCGCATCTATCGTAGAGGTAAACTCTGAGACAGATTTCGTTGCAAAGAATGAGGTTTTCCAGCAGTATGTTAAGGAAGTTGCAGCACAGGCTAAGGTTACATCTGCAGCAAATGTTGAAGCTTTCTTGGCTGAGCCATGGGCAGCAGAGGCAGGACAGACTGTAGAAGAGAAATTAAAAGCTATGATCGCTAAGATCGGCGAGAACATGAACATTCGTCGTTTTGAGAAAGTTACGACAGATGGTTTAGTTGTTTCTTATATCCACGCTGGTGGTAAGATCGGTGTATTAGTAGTGGCCGACACAGACAGCGACAGCGATGCTGTAAAAGAGTGCTTGAAGAATGTAGCAATGCAGATTGCAGCTTTGAATCCAAAGTATGTATCATCTGATGATGTTGATGCAGATTACAAAGAGCATGAGAAACAGGTACTTCTTGCACAGGCTAAGAATGATCCTAAGAATGCAGGTAAGCCGGATGAGATCATTGAGAAGATGATCATTGGTCGTCTCAACAAAGAGCTTAAAGAAGTATGTTTGTTAGAGCAGCCATATGTTAAGGCTGAGAACAAAGAGAATGTTAAGCAGTATGTTGAGGCTGTTGCAACAGCTGAGGGATGCAAGCTTAATGTTACAAAGTTCGTTCGTTTTGAGACTGGTGAAGGTCTTGAGAAGAAGGAAGAGGATTTCGCAGCAGAGGTTGCAGCACAGCTTGGCTAATCATTAGTCAGACCGGAAATGATCTTATTGAACAAGAGATCAATATGGTAAATGATACCCCATGAATGCATAAACGATATGTGTTCATGGGGTTTTTTACAATATAGGAAATTTTTCATTTTCTATATTGTAAAAAAACGCTTTGCAAAGATGCGACTGTCTTGTAGCCTGCGTCACAGGTTCTTATAGAGCGTGAAAGGTAAGAGTAAGCTCTTGACACGATATCATATCGTGGTAAAATAACAATATATTAACAATAATTGGGCAAAGCAGGTGAAAGTCTGTGACGCAAAGCTATAGGGCCTTTGAAATGGCAGCCAGTTGCACAAAGATGGAATTGGTTAAAAAGGGTGCAATGGTAGTGTGAATTGCATCTTTTTTCTTTATAGCGATTAAAGTATCAAAAGATAACTCAAACTTCGCACAGAAAAATGTTTAGTGTTCTATGACATAATAAGCAATATGTGATGATATGATAATATTGGATGTGTATAGTTTGAACTTGTCAGAAGATAATGGCGTAATGTACAAAAGGGGGGAGTGAATTTATGGAAAATATTTTAGTTCAAAAATTAAAAGAATACAGAATGTTGTATATATTCTGCATGTTAGTACATATTGTTCTTGCTGTGGAGTTTAACCGCTTGCAGTTGTACGTGTTATTTGGATTTAATATTTGCAGTGTTATTATGTATTTTATGGGTACGATCTGCATGAGAAGAGAGAGGCATGTTAAATTTTGGCTGATCGCAGCATTTATCGAGATTATAGCACATGCGGTGTTGTGTAATCTTTATTTGGGATATGGATATGGCTTTTGGCTATATGTTGTTGCGCTGATTCCGGTAATCTATTATGTGGGATTTTCGAGTGACAGTTGGCAGAGGGGAGTAGGCAGCTATAATGCACTGACGATCATAGCAACGGTGATCACCGTTATATCGTGCTTTGTGTCCAGAGAAAGTAATTTAGTATCGAGTGCTTTCCATGTTTTGTCAATTCGCGTTCTTGCCATTAATTTGTCGATGTGTATGGCAATGTTAATTTACGAGACGATGTTGTTTGTGTATGCGATCAAAGAGCTGTTTCAAAATCTTCAAAATAAGAATGAAGATCTGCAATTTTTAGCTAGTTACGATGCATTGACCAAGCTTCGCAATCGTCGCAGCATGGGAAAAGTGATGGAGCAGTATGAACAAGATGGAACACCGTATTGCATGATACTAGGAGATATTGATGACTTTAAGCGTATTAATGACACTTATGGTCATACATGTGGGGACATTGTACTGCAAAAGATTGCAGAGATCATACAAACCCTGGTAGAACCATATGGTGTGGCATGTCGATGGGGTGGAGAGGAGATTTTGATTTTGCTACATGGTACGCCGGAGGAGGGATTAAAACTTGCGGAACGTATGCGCGAGACAATCGCACAGACAGCAGTTATGTACAAGGGAATACGAGTAAAGGTGAGTATGACCTTTGGCTTTGGCAGTGGTGCAGAAAGCAGGATGATTGAGAAACTTGTCACAGTAGTAGATGCCAGATTATATATTGGCAAAGAAAATGGAAAAAATCAAGTAGTGTCTAAAAGTTCAATTTAATAACAAAATTGAACTTTTCCCCGCAATGAGTTTAAGAAAAAACAAAGATCTGCATTGCTTTTGAACGTCGGGTGTGCTATTATAGCAACATATTGAAGTTCGAGACAGCAGAAATGACATAAAATTGAACTTTTTTACATATAATGTTCTGCAAATTGAACTCGGTAGATAAATAAAAGATTAGATAGCAGTGTAGCAGTTTCGACTGTGGAATTGCACCTGGAGAAAGGAATGAGAATGTTTATGGAACGGACGTTTGCAGAACGGCTGCAAGACGCTATGAGACAGCGCGGGTTCAAGCAGGTAGATCTTGTACGCGAAGCGGATAAATATGGCGTCAAGCTTGGAAAGAGCCATATGAGTCAATATGTGAGCGGAAAGACAGTGCCGCGAGCGGAAATTCTTCGTTTTCTGGCAAACTGTCTGCAGGTAGACGCAGACTGGCTCTTGACGGGAGAAGGAGACAGCCGGATGGTAGAAGGAAATACCATCCATAATGTGGGTGAGAAAAACACCGCTCGTAAAGCAGAAGACAGAGAGAGTGCAGAAGGAAAAATTGAGGGGAAAGTATCCTGGAAAGGATCAACCCAAAATAGAGTGAAATCAGGAGGAAGTATCATGAGAGAGTTTATGAAGTCATCCAAATTAGATAATGTATTATATGATGTAAGAGGACCGGTTGTTGAGGAAGCAAATCGCATGGAGGATGCCGGGACACAGGTTCTTAAATTAAATATAGGAAATCCTGCACCGTTTGGTTTTCGTGCACCGGATGAGGTGATCTATGATATGCGCAGACAACTTGCAGACTGTGAGGGATATTCGCCGGCAAAAGGAATGTTTTCGGCTCGAAAAGCGATCATGCAGTATGCGCAGTTGAAACATATACCAAATGTTGCTATAGAAGATATTTATACGGGAAATGGTGTTAGTGAACTGATCAATCTCAGCATGTCTGCTTTGCTCGACAGTGGGGATGAAGTGTTGGTGCCATCACCGGATTATCCATTGTGGACAGCGTGTGTGACGCTGGCAGGAGGTACTGCCGTGCATTACTTATGCGATGAGCAGTCAGAATGGTATCCGGATATTGAAGATATCCGCAAAAAGATCAATGACCGCACAAAGGCGATTGTCATTATCAATCCGAACAATCCGACCGGAGCACTCTATCCGAAAGAAGTGCTGCAGCAGATTGTAGATGTAGCGAGAGAACATCAGATCATGATCTTTTCGGATGAGATTTATGACCGTTTGGTGATGGATGACGAAGAGCATGTTTCAATCGCATCACTGGCACCTGATCTGTTCTGCGTGACGTTCAGCGGCTTATCAAAATCGCACATGATTGCCGGTTTCCGTGTAGGCTGGATGGTTTTAAGCGGCAACAAGGCGATGGCAAAAGATTACATTTTGGGCTTAAATATGCTTTCTAATATGCGCTTGTGTTCGAATGTTCCGGCACAGTCCATTGTTCAGACGGCACTTGGCGGCCATCAAAGTGTGCAAAATTACATTGTGCCGGGTGGGCGTATTTATGAGCAGCGAGAGTATATTTATAAGGCGCTCAATGACATCCCGGGAATTACTGCTGTCAAACCAAAGGCTGCCTTTTATATTTTTCCTAAAGTAGATACGAAGAAGTTTAATATTGTGGATGATGAAAAATTTGCATTGGATCTGCTTCGGGATAAGAAGATTTTGATCATTCATGGCGGTGGATTTAACTGGAGTGAGCCGGATCACTTTCGTGTGGTATATCTTCCTCGGATTGAAGTGTTGGAAGAATCCATTCATAAGATGGAAGAATTCTTTAGTTATTACCATCAATAATTATGTGCCTGCAGGGTGATCGTAGCAAATTTTAAACCTTAAAATTTGTAGTAGTTTTTTCAAAAAAAGTGTTGTATAATTAGTCAGATAATATGTGATCTGATATAGGAAATCTATGTACGAAATCATATTCGTATATTCTTTTCTATATTGAGTGATGGGTGGCAGATGCACTATTAGAAATGAGGAAAATATGAAGAAAAAGACGGTTGCCGTTTGTATGGCAAATATTGATGAACAATATAATGATGTCTTTTTACACCGGTTTCGTAAATTTGCGGAAGAAAATGACATTAATCTGCTTTATTTTTATTCGTTCAGTGCGTTTTATTTTATGGATTCGCATGATATCGGAGAGCGGAAAATATATCGTTTGATCAACTATGATATCTTAGATGCACTGGTTATTTTTCCAGTGACTATTTTGGATGATGATATCTTAACCGGGATTGTGAATGATGCAAATCAAAAGGGTATCCCGGTTATAGCAATTGATCGTGAATTAGAGGGATGTATCAGTGTTTGCATTGATGATCTTGAAGCAATTTATAAGATTACATCGCATATGATCGAAGAGCATCATGTGAAGAATATTAATTTTATTGCAGGATGCAAAGGAGAAAGCTGCTCAGAAGCTCGCATTGAAGCGTATAAGAGAGCTCTGCAAGATCATAATTTGGAAGTGGACGAGCGGCGTATTGACTATGGCGATTTTTGGAATGGGCCAACATTAGAGGCTATGCAGCGGTTTGTTGATAGTGGTATTCCTATGCCGGAAGCGGTGGTGTGCGCCAATGATGTTATGGCATTGGCAGTGGAAGAGTTTTTGGAGCAGCGTGGTTTTCAGGTGCCGGAGGATATTATGATCACCGGTTATGATGGCATCCCGGAGGCTGTCAATCATCAGCCGCATATTGCAACGGCAGGGCGTGATATCACAGAAGTGACACGACAGGTGTTTGACATTTTGAAAGAGCTTTTTGACGGCAAGACATTTCCGGACAATTATATTCATAAGATTGATGCAAATCTACAATTGTACGGAAGTTGTGGATGCGAGAGAGAAACGGTCAAGAATCAGAATGCTTTGGTTCATTCGTTGTGCTTATGGCAGGCAGAGATGAAGTATTTTATGATGGATCAGATCCGTATGTCAGCGTCACTTACAAAGGCAACGAACTTTGCTGAAGTGTTTGATGGTATTATGCAGTCAACGGCTAAGTTAAACAACGAATATATCATGATATGCATTGTGGATAATTTCATGGACGAGGAAGAATTTTCCGATATTGTGGAGAATAGTATGGCACAGCATACCGGATATTCCTCGCGAATGAATCGTGTACTATACCGCAAACATGGTGTATGGCAGGGAATGATCGATTATAATACAAATGATCTTTTGCCGGATCTGGATGAGATTTTGGACGACTGTGGAAGTCTTTGCTTCTTTCCGCTGCACATTCATGCGCAGACGGTAGGTTATGCTGTTATTTCGATTGATGAAGATACAGCTGACATTATTCGTTATTATGAGTTTTTCTTGAATGTGTGCAATGCATTAGATATGTCCAAGACACAGCGGAGACAGCAGACGATCATTGAGAACTTAGAGAATAAATATGTCCATGATCCGTTGACAGGTTTGTTTAACAGACGTGGTTTTTATATGAATATCAAATCAGACTTTGAGAAGTGTGTAGAGGAGCAGCAAAAGTTCAAATTGCTTTCGGTTGACTTAAACGGTCTGAAGGTGATCAATGATACGTATGGCCATGCAGATGGTGATATTGCAATATCGACGATTGCGAAGGCTCTGCAGGCATCTGGCGGAATGAATGACTGCTGTGCAAGATTTGGCGGTGACGAGTTTATTGTTGCCGGTCCGGAGAATGATAATGACACCGGAGAGTTGTTGATCGAGAAGGTGCATCGATATCTGGACGAGTTTAATGCATCTTCCGGTAAGCCATATCAAGTAGATGCAAGTATCGGATTGGTTTCTTTGAAACCGGATCGATCAATTTCGCTAGAGGAGATTATTAAAGAAGCAGACGAGAGGATGTATCGCGAGAAAGTAAAATATCATAAACAACGTCAGTAATTGTGTCATTTATTGTTTATGTGTAAGGAAGCTGCAGAGTTTTTGAAATAAAGTGAATGATATAAGAGGTCGTATTCCATGGAATACGACCCCTTTTTGAAAAGCCGAAATATTACCGCTATGAAACCCACACTTATTGTTTTCGGAAGATCCGTAAAATGATTAACACCCGAGTAGTTCCTTTGAATCTAATACAATGGTGAAAGGACCGTTGCCAACCAGCGATACATGCATATGTGCACCAAAAGATCCATGTTGTACGACATCACAGTAATCGTTTGCTTTGGTAAGCATGTATTCATAGAGAGCTTTTGCGTGCTCCGGTTTACCGGCTTCCATGAAGGAAGGGCGATGGCCCTTTTTACAGTTGGCATATAAGGTGAATTGGGAGACGAGAAGCAGTTCTCCACCAACATCGGAGAGTGATAGATTGGTTTTTCCGCTTTCATCGTCAAAAATACGCATTTTGAGTGCCTTATCTAGCAGTTTGTCTGCTATGTCTGTGGTATCTGTGTCACTGATTCCCACAAGGATCAGAAGCCCTTTGCTGATCCTGCCAATGATAGCCTCATCGACGGTTACTTTTGCTTCATCAACACGTTGTATCACTAATTTCATATTTTTTCTGCCTTTCTTTTTTTCTCAAACTGCGCACTTCAAAAATTATCATGTTGTCACATATTGCTTATTATGTCAAAGAATACTAAGTAACGTGACGTAGCGCATCGTAGCGAAAGCGTCCCGTCCAAAAATCGATGATACCTTGCTAGACCGGGACCTCTCAGACAATCCTTCAGGCATGTATCCATCAGAGATGTAACAAAATAAGAAATCACCCAAAAACTCTGCGTTCTGCGGCAATTATCTTAGTTCTCTGCCGACAGAATAAGTTAGCTTATCGGCTGCAAAATACTATATTTATTGCTGACATAATAAGCAATATGCGACCTAACAGAAGCTTTGGATGTGCGAAATTTGAGTTTTTAATATAAATTTAATTTTTCGTTTAACATCATACCATATTTTTATGTTATGATAAACAACGTTAGAAAAAAAGAGAGGATGGAAGTAGCATGTTTGGTTATGTAAGAATCCGTAAACCGGAGCTGTTAGTAAAAGACTATGAGTGTTACAAGGGTTTTTACTGCGGCCTGTGTCATTCATTGCGGGATAACTATGGGCTGCGGGGGCAGGTTACGCTGACGTATGACATGACATTTTTGGTGTTGTTGCTTTCATCAGTGTATGATCTGGCGGTAAAGGAGGAACACAAGCGATGCATTATCCATCCGGCAGGCAAACGACGTGTGATCCGTACGGAAGCAGCAAACTATGCAGCAGATATTAATATGCTTCTGAGCTATTATCATTTTGTGGACGATAAGCAGGATGAACATTCGCTGGCGGCATCATTGGGAGTTCAGATGTATCGTGGGCAGAGCAGACGATTGGAGCAACACTATCCAAGACAGGCAAGAGCAATTGCCGAGGGAATGCAAAGGCTTCATTTATTAGAGCAGGAAGACTGCAGGAATGTTTCTGCTCTGGCAGATTGTTTTGGACGCATGCTTGCAGAAGTATTTGCGTGGAAAGAAGACGGATTGGCAGATTTTTTTCGGGAAACCGGATATTATTTGGGCAAATTTATCTATATTATGGATGCTTTTGAGGATTTGCCGGAAGACACCCATAAGGAGAGATTCAATCCTTATCTGGGGACTGACCGTCGGGAACTATTACCGCAGGTCGAGGAGCAGCTGTTGACAGAGATCGCGGCTGCCGGAGCAGCATTTGAGAAGCTACCGTGCCTGGAGTATAGAGATATTATGCGTAATATTTTATATGCAGGAGTATGGAATCGCTTTGATATGATAAAACAGGAACTGCAGAAGGAGGAACAATAATGGATCCATATAAGGTGCTGGGGATTTCCAGCGATGCAACAGATGAAGAGGTAAAAAAGGCATATCGTGAACTGAGTCGTAAATATCATCCTGATGCAAATGCCAATAATCCGTTGAAGGATCTGGCAGAGGAAAAGTTTAAGGAAGTGCAGGCGGCATATTCGCAGATCATGGATATGCGCGCGAAAGGCTACGCAACAAATGACAGTCAGACGTCTGGCGGCTATAGTGCCGGCTATCAGGGACAAGGCTATCAGGGTCAGGGGTATCAAGGCCAGAACAGTGGACAGGGTTATAATCCATATCAGCGTGGTCAATATCAAAGTTATGGTGGTCAATATGGAAGAGATCCATATGCGGGCAATGAATGTGGAACAGGCAATCTGTGCTGCGATCTTTGGTGTGCGGATACACTTTGTGAATGCATGGGAGGAGATTTGTGTACATGTTTCTAAAGTCTGGCAGGGTTAGTTATGGTGGTATGATCACAGCGGCCATGGTGGTGTTATTGTATTTGTCTTGCGTGTTTGAGAATTGTTCATTATTTTGCCTGGCGGCAGCGGCTTTCTTAGGAGGCGTGACAACTTGGCAGAGAGGGTGGAAGGATGGATTGCTGGTTTCTGCGGCAGCAGGTGTATTAGGTGTAGTGTTGTTGCCAAATAAATGGTATGTGTTGACATATGCGGCATTCGTACTGTATGTTTTCGCGTGGGAGTGCTTGGAACACTTTTTTTCAAAGAAACAAAGGATGCTTGCGTGGATACTAAAAGGAATATTGTATCATGTGCTTTTGATCAGTGCAGTTTGTAGCTATGTTTATGTATTTGGTTTCCAACAGCTTGTACAAGGATTCTTGCTGACGGTTTTGCAGCATTCTAAGATCTTGTTTGGTTTGGCGGCGGTACTTTTGGCAGAGGTGGTTTGGATCGTATTTGACAGGGCATATGCAGTATTTCGTATCAAATGGAGTCAGTGGATGCATAGAGCAGGGGCTGACGGGTCAAGCAGACTATAGACGAACCGGTAAATTCATGATATAATTAAAAAGTATGACTATGGTTATCAGACGGAGTTTGGTGACCGTATATGAGGTATTACAGCATAAAGGGCGCAGCAATGCGCAAAATGGAGGAAAATATGGGAATCTTTAAGGATGACGATGAAAAGACGACAGAGAATGTTTCGTTACCGGAGGATTTGAATTTGGATGATATCGGTGATGATCTAGGTTCATTATTTGATGAGGACAAGGCGGACGATGCAGATATTGCAGATGATAATGTGGATAAGGATCTGTTAAGCCAGATTTTTTCGGATGGTGAGGATGTTTCAGAGAGTGATGATAAGACCTCTGATGGAGAAATGGATGAAGATTTGAGCAAACTCTTAGGTGAGATAGAAGATATTGAGGATGTGGCAAAAGAGTCTGCGGCGAAGGAAGCTGAGAAAAAGACGGCATCAAATCATAAGAAACACAATAAGAAAACGGATAAGGTAAAGGAAAATAAGACAGCACATATGGATGCACCCGGAGAAGTGTCTGATGACACAGTGACGGTGATCAGTCAGGGAACCACCGTTAATGGCGGTATTAATTCGGCCGGGGCTGTTGATGTAATGGGTACGATCAATGGTGACATTACTTCCCGTGGTAAAGTAGCGATCAATGGTACAGTGACAGGTAATGTTTCCGGTGCAGAGATCTATGTTAATACGAAGCGACTGGAAGGATCTTTGGACAGCGAAGGAACTGTGCAGATCAGTGAAGGAACAGTGATCATTGGAAATGTTACCGGAACATCTGCGTATATTGCCGGAGCTGTGAAGGGAACGATCGACGTGCAAGGTGCGGTTGTCTTAGAGGAAGGCGCTGTTGTTAAGGGAGATGTTATTGCAGAGTCTTTGCAGATCAATCAGGGCGCTGTTTTGGACGGATCCTGCTCGTTGGATTATACTGATGTGGATATTGATAAGTTTTTTGCATAGAAATGAGGATAATTATGGCTAAGTATAAGAGAGTATTATTAAAATTAAGTGGTGAAGCTTTGGCCGGTCCGAATAAGACAGGTTTTGATGAGGCTACCTGCTTAGAAGTGGCAAGACAGGTAAAGAGTCTGGTCGAGGATGGTGTACAGGTTGCTATCGTGACCGGTGGCGGTAACTTTTGGAGAGGTCGTACCAGTGAAACGATCGACCGTACCAAGGCAGATCAGATCGGTATGTTAGCTACCGTTATGAACTGTGTATATGTTTCTGATATTTTCCGCTATGTTGGTTTGAAGACAAGTGTTATGACACCGTTTGTCTGCGGAGCGTTTACAGAACTGTTTTCAAAGGATAAAGCTGTGAAGGCGTTGGAAGCGGGAGAGGTTGTATTTTTTGCCGGTGGAACGGGACATCCTTACTTTTCAACAGACACAGCCACGGTGCTTCGTGCAATTGAGATCGAAGCAGATGTGATCTTATCCGGTAAATCCATTGATGGCGTATACGACTGTGATCCGGCCGTACATCCGGAAGCGAAAAAGTTTGATACGATTTCCATTGATGAGGTGGTCAATAAGCGTTTGGGCGTTATTGATCTGGCAGCAGCGGTTCTATGCATGGAGAATCATATGCCGATGATGATCTTTGGATTGAATGAAAAGAACAGTATTATTGACACAGCAATGGGAACAACGGCAGGTACGTTGGTAGAAGCATAGAGAATAAGAAAGGTATGGTGTAAACATGAGTGTATCATTAGGACAATTTGAAGAGAAAATGAATAAATCAATTGAAAGTCTTGCAAACGAGTATACGACGATCCGAGCAGGCCGCGCTAATCCGCATGTGTTGGATCGTATTTCGGTGGATTATTATGGACAGCCGACAAACTTACAGTCTGTTGCCAATATTTCCGTATCTGAGGCACGTACATTGGTGATCCAGCCTTGGGAGACAAGTTTGATCAAGGAGATTGAAAAAGCAATCTTAGTTTCTGATCTGGGACTTACGCCAAATAATGACGGTAAAGTGATCCGTTTGACTTTCCCGGAACTGACGGAGGAACGTCGTAAGGATTTGACAAAGGATGTCAAGAAAAAGGGCGAGGATGCCAAGGTAGCGATCCGTAATATCCGCAGAGATGCGAACGATTATATCAAAAAAGAGCAGAAAGCAAATGAAATTTCTGAGGATGAGCAGAAGGATGCGGAGGCAGAAGTACAGAAACTGACAGATCAGTTTGTTAAGAAAATTGATGAAATGGTTGAGTCAAAATCTAAAGAGATCATGACAGTATAGTATAACATAGTTTTGAGAGATTTTCTCAAAACATGGATCATAGGGATGGACGGAATGGGTCTATCCCTACTTTTCAATAAAGGAATATGGCGTCTGCTCCCGGGATGGGTGCAGTTGCGCATAGAAATGAGGATATAGATGAGTGATGAGAAGAGAGCCGTACCCAGACATGTAGCGATCATTTTGGATGGCAACGGAAGATGGGCTAAAAAGCGTTTCCTTCCAAGGAACGCAGGTCATGCAGCTGGCAGCAAAAACGTAGAAAAGATTTGTGCGGCAGCATGGGATATGGGCATTGAATACGTGACGATGTATGCATTTTCAACGGAGAATTGGTCCAGACCCAAAGAGGAAGTCGATGCTTTGATGAAGTTGTTATATAGTTACTTAAAGGATTGCCTGAAAACCAGTGAGAAGAACAACATGCAGGTACGCGTGATAGGAGATATTACGAAACTGGCACCGGATCTGCAGGATCAGATCCGTGAGTTGGAAGAGTTTTCGGCAAAAAATACCGGGTTGCATTTTCAGGTTGCCTTAAACTATGGCAGCAGAGATGAAATTCGGCGTGCGGTGACCAAGATGGGGAAAGATGTTAAAGACGGCATTTTGAATCCGATAGATATTACCGAGGACACGATTTCAGGATATTTGGATACAAAGGGAATACCGGATCCGGATCTTATGATACGAACCAGCGGTGAACAGAGGCTTTCTAATTATCTGTTGTGGCAGATGGCTTATACCGAGTTTTATTTTACAGATTGTTTGTGGCCTGATTTTAATAAAAAAGAACTGGAAAAGGCAGTAGAATATTATCAACAAAGGGACCGGCGTTTCGGTGGTGTCAAATAGAAAGGGAGCAGATATGTTTAAGACTAGACTACTGAGTGGAATTGTATTGATGATCATTACGATCGCATTGATGATCTTTGGCGGTTTGCCGTTGTTTTGGGTAATAACATTGATCACTGTGATCGGCCTGTTTGAACTTTATCGTGCCGTTAAAATGGAAAAGACAGTACCGGCGTTGATCGGATATGCCGCGAGTATTGGCCTGGATCTGTTGTTGGCGGCACAAAAAACGGACTATGTTATTATGTTATTGATCGGTGCGCTGATGCTTATGATGGCTTGTTATGTGATCGCTTACCCAAAATATTGCAGTGAACAGATCATTATGGTATTTTTTGGATTGATCTATGTGACAATGATGTTGTCGTATGTATTTCAGGTACGTATGCTTGAGGGAGGTCAACTGATAGTATGGCTGATCTTTATCGGAGCATGGGGCTCAGACACCTGTGCATACTGTGTCGGTAAATTGATCGGAAAGCATAAAATGCCATCTAAATTGAGTCCAAATAAGACCATTGAAGGATGCGTGGGGGGGATTATTGGTGCAGCTTTGATCGGCTTTTTGTTTGCACTGGCTTTTTACCGCACCCAGACCGCATTGTGGTGGCAGTTTGCAGTGGTTGGTGCAGTATCCTCTGTTATTTCACAGATTGGCGATCTGACAGCATCTGCGATCAAGAGAAATCACGACATTAAAGATTATGGGACATTGATCCCAGGTCATGGCGGTATTTTAGACCGTTTTGACAGTATTATTTTTACAGCGCCTATCGTATATTATTTAGTGACGATGTTTCATTCGCTGTAGGATTATAATAGGGTATTAAGTGTATTTTTGACTATGCATTATTTGTGATGCGGATAGTTTTACGAATGCAGGAGAAACTTTGAAATGGAGGGGTTATTTAACCATGAAACAGATAGCAGTACTTGGTTCTACAGGATCGATCGGAACACAGACATTAGAGGTTGTCAGAGCAAATGAAGATATGCAGATCGTAACGCTTGCAGCAGGGTCTAATATTGATCTGTTGGAAAAACAGATTGTAGAATTTACGCCGAAGCTGGTGTGCGTGTATTTGGAAGACAAGGCAAAAGAATTACAGGAGCGTTTGCATTTACGTAAAGATGCTGCGGCAGATACCGAGATCGTTACGGGAATGGATGGACTGATCGCCTGTGCAACCTATTCCGAAGCAACCATAGTTGTTGCAGCAGTAGTCGGCATGATCGGGATTCGTCCTGTGATCGAGGCGATCAAGTCAGGGAAAGACATTGCCTTTGCCAACAAAGAAACATTGGTGACGGCCGGTCACATCATTATGCCTTTGGTGGAGAAGCATGGCGTTAAGCTATTGCCGGTGGACAGTGAACATGCAGCTATTTTTCAGTGCCTGCAGGGCGAGGAACATGGCTCTTTACATAAAATTTTGCTTACGGCATCCGGTGGACCGTTCCGAGGTAAAAAGAAAGAGGAATTAGAACATATCCGCGTGGAAGATGCGCTCCGTCATCCGAACTGGAGCATGGGACGCAAGATTACGATAGATTCTGCAACGATGGTCAATAAGGGTTTGGAAGTGATCGAAGCCCGTCATCTGTTTGATGTGGATTTTGATCGTATACAAGTCGTTTTGCAGCCACAGAGTGTGATACACTCTATGGTGGAATTTGAAGATGGAGCGGTAATGGCGCAGCTTGGAACGCCGGATATGAAACTGCCGATCCAGTATGCCTTGACATATCCACATCGCCGTTATCTACAGGGCGAGCGGTTAGATTTTTGGAAATTGCAGGAGATCACGTTTGAGCAGCCGGATATGGACACTTTTGAAGGATTAGCTCTAGCATATGAGGCAGGACGTACAGGAGGCAGTCTTCCAACGGTATTAAATGCTGCGAATGAAATGGCGGTAGCACTGTTTTTACAGCATAAGATCGGTTATTTGGATATAGCACGTTTGATCGCTTGGAGTATGGAGCATCATCATGTGATCAAAGATCCGTCATTGGAGGAAATTTTGGCGGTAGAGAAAGACGTATATCGTTTGCTGAAAGAGAAGATCAAAGCATAAAGAAAGGATAGATGTCATCGGAAACGATGGCAGATTGGAGAAAACTATGAACATAATTGCAGCATTGTTGATATTCACAGTCATTGTGGTGATTCATGAATTGGGGCACTTTCTACTTGCGAAAAAACACGGTGTCGGAGTACCTGAATTTTCCGTGGGAATGGGTCCGAGAATTATTACGTTTGCAAAGACAAAGAAAGGGCCGGTTTGTCGATTTTTCTGTTCGCAAAAGAAGTTTGATGCCTACGAAGACTGGCAGGATGTAACTAAATATTCTTGGAAACTTTTACCAATCGGTGGATCCTGTGCTATGGTAGGGGAAGACGAGGACAATGATGCGGCAGATTCTTTTAATACAAAGGGTGTGTGGGCACGCTTCTCTATCGTATTTGCAGGTCCCTTCTTTAACTTTATTCTGGCATTTGTATTTTCGGTTATCATTCTGGCCAATAACGGAATAGATATTCCGCGTGTTCTTGCAGCGTATGACAATCAGCCGGCAAGTGAGGCTGGAATCAAAAAAGGTGATGTGATCCGCCGGATCAATGGCAAAAAAATTACGATCGGCCGTGAAATTGACACGTACTTGATGTTACATCCTTTGAGTGGAGAAGAGGTAAAGGTAGAGATCGAGCGTGACGGCAAAGAAAAGACAATCATGGTAGATCCGAATTATACCGCATATTTGTTTGGCTTTTCCTACAAACAGCAGAACACGGCAGATACGAAAATCTCAGATGTGAGCAAAGATTCGCCGTTTCAAAAGGCAGGCGTTAAGGCGGGGGATGAGATCTTGTCTGTAAATGGACGTACTGTGGATAATGGCGAAGAACTTGGCAAAGTCATGGAAGAAGAGAAAAAAGAAGGAGAAGCGATTTCATTTGTGATCCGCAGAGGCAGCGAAGAGAAAACGTATGAGATCGCACCAAAATCTTACAAGACCAAAACACTGGGAATATATGCTTCTGATTATCAGAAGGGTAATGCAGGACAGATTTTGCAGTATAGTTTGATCGAAGTAAAATATTGGATCGAGACAACGGTTGCCAGCTTAGGCCAGCTTGTGACCGGCAAAATGTCGATGAAGGAAGTATCCGGTCCGGTTGGTATTGTAGATACTGTCGGAACCATGATCAATGAGACGTCTAAGATCGGTTTGAAAGAAATGTGGCTGAGCATTTTGTATATGGCAGTATTGCTAAGTGCTAACTTAGGCGTTATGAACCTGCTGCCATTACCGGCGCTGGATGGCGGACGTCTGGTCTTTATTTTGATAGAAGCTGTGCGTGGTAAGCCGGTAGACCGCGAAAAGGAAGGCTATATACATTTCGCAGGTTTCGTATTACTAATGCTATTTATGGTATTTGTATTATACAATGACGTGATTAAGATCATTCATTAATACGGGAGAAGGATAGGTGAGGATAGATGCGTGAACAGACAAAAGTGATTCAGATAGGTGATCGTAAGATCGGTGGTGGCAATCCGGTAGCAATTCAGTCGATGACGAATACCAAGACAGAGGATGTGGCAGCAACGGTTGCACAGATTCATGCGCTGGAGGAGGCCGGCTGTGATATTATCCGTTGTGCAGTACCAACAATGCAGGCGGCAGAAAGTTTGAAAGAGATTCATAAGCAGATCCATATTCCGCTGGTCGCAGACATTCATTTTGACTATCGTCTGGCATTGGCGGCAATTGAAAATGGGGCAGATAAGATTCGTATCAATCCTGGCAACATTGGTGATGAGGAGCGTGTACGTGCTGTTGTGAATGCTGCTAAGGAGCGTGGGATCCCGATCCGTGTCGGCGTCAATAGTGGCTCTCTTGAAAAAGATATTATTGCAGAATACGGTCATGTGACGGCGGAGGGGTTGGTAAAGAGTGCATTACAGAAAGTTGCGATGATCGAAAATATGGGCTATGACAATTTGGTCATCAGTATTAAATCCTCGGATGTATTAATGAGTATCAAAGCACATGAGTTAATGGATAAACAGAGTCGTTATCCGCTGCACGTTGGAATTACGGAGTCGGGAACGGTTCACTCCGGGAACATTAAATCAGCAATCGGTATCGGAACGATTCTGTATGAGGGTATTGGAGATACGATACGTGTGTCTCTCACTGGTGATCCGGTCGAAGAGGTACGCTCGGCAAAACTTATTTTGCGGACACTTGGGTTGCGTAAAGGGGGCGTAACGGTTGTTTCTTGCCCAACTTGTGGACGAACTCAGATTGATTTGATCGGTCTTGCAACGAAAGTGGAAAATATGGTCAAGGATCTTGACAAAGATATAAAAGTAGCTGTAATGGGCTGCGTTGTAAATGGTCCCGGAGAGGCGAGAGAGGCTGATATCGGAATTGCCGGGGGCAAAGGTGAGGGTCTTTTGATCAAAAAAGGCGAAGTGATCCGTAAAGTTCCGGAAGATCAATTACTCTTAGCATTGCAGCAGGAACTTGATAGGATGTGATCGAATGGAAAAGTTACTACAGGAAACGTTTGCTGATCTTCGTTTGACGGCAAGGCAGCAGTCTGTTTTTGAGGAAGTATATGTAGAACGTCTGTGTCTGTTGCGGGAGCAAAAAAGAGTGGAGGTTCATATTGTCAGTGAACATATTATTCCATACCGTGAGATTGCACTGTTAGAGTACGCATTGAATCAGTTGTTTGATAAAGCAGGATTTACCGTACAGGTAACAGATCGGTTTCGACTGTCAGAACAGTATACGCCTGAGAATTTTTGGCAGGAATACCAGGACAGCATTTTGATGATCTTGAAAGAAAGCAATGTTCTGGAATTTAACATGTTTTATAGTGGAGAGTGTCATCTCGAAGGGGAGACACTCTATTTGTGCTGTGATGATGATATATTGTTTCGTGCCAGAGAGACAGAGGTGATCAAGAAAGTTCAAGATCTTTTTTCAAGAAAAGCCGGATTTTCGATCACATTAAAGATCAGTTACCGTGAACCGCAGATCCAAGAAGAGGAAGAGATCAGCTATCGCGATGTGATACAACATAAGAATCAGGTGCAGTCGGCGGAGGCATTCGGTACGGAGAAAGTACAAGGGTTCGAGCGTGGTTCCGGAACAAAAAACATGGGTGCACAAGGAAAAACCGCAGGAAGATCACAGGATCCGGGGACAGTCTCCGGACAGAAAGCACCTACAGAGACTGTCGTCAAGACCGCTGCGGAACCGGTTGTGGAGAAAAAGAACGATTCCGCAGAGAAGAAAGCCGGAGGAGAGAAAAAGACGTTTCGAGGCAGTCCTTACAGCCGAAAAGGTGGAAGAGGTTCGTTTCATGGCAATGTGGACGAAGAATGTTTCTATGGACGTAACTGTGATGGCAATATGGTCAAGATTGCAGATATCCAGGAGGATCCGGGTGAGGTTGTGATCGAGGGAATGATATTGTCTTCGGAAGAGAGGGAGCTTAAAAGTGGTAAGATCCTGTTAATGTTTAATATTACAGATTTTACCGATACGATTCAGGCGAAGATCTTTTTGGAGCCGGAAGTATTAGAATCCATTGGCGGAGAACTCAAAAACGGTAAATTTATAAAACTGAAAGGAATCCCGATTTTTGATACCTTTAGCCGCGAGATCACGATCAGTTCAGTACGTGGCATCAAACCGGGCAAAGATACCAGAGAAAAACGGATGGATATCTATGAGGGCCCAAAACGAGTGGAATTACATGCACATACACAAATGAGTGAGATGGACTCAGTAGTTCCGGTACGTGAATTTGTGAAGCGCGCAAAAGAGTGGGGACACCCTGCAGTGGCGATCACAGACCACGGTGTTGTACAGTCATTCCCGGATGCAGATCATGAAGTGGATCGTGACGATGCATTTAAGGTGTTGTATGGTGTCGAAGCATATTTGGTCGATGATCTGATCGAAGCGGTTCAAAATGATGAAGGACAAGCGTTTGATGATACGTATGTTGTGTTTGACTTGGAGACGACAGGAATTGGTCCTAAAAGCAACGAAATCATAGAAATTGGTGCTGTAAAGGTCGAAAATCGGACGATCACCGATCGTTTTAGTACCTTTATCAATCCGCACCGACCGATTCCATATCATATCACGAAATTGACATCCATTGATGACTCTATGGTTTGTGATGCGGATGGGATCGAAACTGTTCTTCCACAATTTTTGGAGTTCTGTGAAGGGGCAGTCATGGTGGCACATAACGCCGGATTTGATATGGGATTTATTAGCCAGAAATCATCAGATCTCGGGCTTGACTGCAAATTTACGATTGTGGATACGGTGTCTGTTGCGCGAGCACTTTTACCGGAACTTAAAAATTACAAATTACATACTGTGGCAAAGCAGCTTAATGTTTCTCTGGAACATCATCATAGAGCGGTGGACGATGCAGAGGCAACGGCAGAAATCTTTTTGCATATGATCAAGCGGTTGGAGGACAAGGAGATCAAGAATCTGACACAGTTAAACGAGGCTTGTATTCCGAATGAGGAGTCGATTCGTAAGATGCCATCGTATCATGCTGTTATCTTAGCCAAAAATGAAACCGGCCGCGTGAATCTGTATCGTTTGGTGTCAGAGTCTCATTTGAAATACTTTAACAGACGACCGAAATTGCCCAAGAGTCTGTTTATGAAGTGGCGTGAGGGCCTTTTGATCGGTTCAGCTTGTGAGGCGGGTGAGTTGTTCCGTGCACTTGTTGAAGAAAAGCCGGAGGAAGAGATTGACCGTTTAGTCCGCTTTTATGATTATTTGGAGATCCAGCCGATCGGGAACAATGAATTCATGGTTCGTGACGAAGATAAATATCCGCAGATACAGGATGATAACGATCTGAAGGAGCTTAACCGTCGGATCGTTTCTCTTGGAGAGGCTTATAATAAGCTGGTTGTGGCAACCTGCGATGTGCATTTTCTGAATCCGGAAGATGAAGTGTATCGCCGTATTATTATGTCCGGTAAGGGGTTTGCGGATGCGGATCAGCAGGCACCGCTATATTATCGAACAACAGAGGAAATGCTTGCGGAATTTCAATATCTTGGATCCAAAAAGGCAGAGGAAATTGTCATTACGAACACCAATCTGATCGCTGATATGGTGGATAAGATTTATCCGTGCAGTCCGCGAAAATGTCCGCCGTATATTGAAAATTCTGATCAGGATCTGCGTAATATCTGCTATAACAGAGCACATGAGATCTATGGCCCTGATCTTCCTCCGGTCGTCGAAGAGCGTTTAGAGAGAGAGTTAAAATCGATCATTGGTAACGGATATGCCGTGATGTATATTATCGCACAGAAGTTGGTGTGGAAGTCTAACGAAGATGGATACCTGGTTGGTTCCCGAGGCTCAGTCGGATCATCCTTTGCGGCAACGATGTCCGGAATTACGGAAATCAATCCGTTGCCGGCACATTATTATTGTTCAACCTGCCATCATTATGACTTTGATGATCCGGTGATCAAGGAAAATGCGGGAACTTCTGCGTGCGATCTTCCGGATAAGATCTGTCCGAATTGTGGGACAGTAATGAACAAAGAAGGTCATGATATTCCGTTTGAAACATTCTTGGGATTTAAGGGAGACAAAGAGCCTGATATCGACCTGAACTTCTCAAATGAGTATCAGAGTAATGCACACGATTATACGGAGGTTATTTTTGGTGCAGGTCAGACTTTTCGTGCCGGAACGGTTGGTACAATGGCGGAAAAGACTGCATATGGCTACGTTAAGAAATATTGTGAAGAACATGAGATCACAAAGCGCAGTGCGGAAATGGAACGTATTGCGAAAGGCTGCGTAGGTGTAAGACGTACCACAGGACAGCATCCGGGCGGTATCGTTGTGTTGCCGATCGGAGAAGAGATCTACACCTTTACGCCGGTACAACATCCGGCCAATGATATGACAACAAAGATCATAACGACACATTTCGATTATCATAAGATTGATGCAAACTTGTTGAAACTGGATATTTTAGGACATTTGGATCCTACAATGATCCGTATGTTAGAGGATCTTACGGGTAAAGATGCCTCGGAGATCCCGATGAATGATCCGGATGTGCTTTCTCTTTTTGCCTCGACAGAGGCGTTAGGTATTACGCCGGAAGATATTGGCGGATGTACGCTTGGATGTCTGGGTGTACCGGAGTTTGGAACTAACTTTGTTATGGGCATGCTGTTAGATGCTAAGCCAAAAAACTTTTCGGATCTTGTCCGTATTTCAGGACTGTCACATGGTACCGATGTATGGCTTGGCAATGCACAGTATTATATTAAAAACGGTGACTGTACGTTGTCTACGGCGATCTGTACCCGTGATGATATTATGATCTATTTGATCAGTATGGGCGTGGAAAATGAACGTTCCTTTAAGATCATGGAGAGTGTACGTAAGGGAAAAGGTTTGACACCGGACATGGAAGAAGATATGCGTGCCTGCAATGTGCCGGACTGGTACATCGAATCCTGCAAAAAGATCAAATATATGTTCCCAAAAGCGCATGCGGCAGCTTATGTTATGATGGGATTGCGTGTCGCATGGTTTAAGGTGCACGAGCCGTTGGCGTATTATGCGTCATATTTTAGTATTCGCGCGACAGCCTTTGATTATGAGATCATGTGTCAGGGCAGAGAGCGGTTAGAGTATTACATTAATGATTATAACAGACGCAAAAATGAGTTGTCTGACAAAGAAAAGAGTACGTTAGATGATATGCATCTTGTACAGGAAATGTATGCGCGAGGATTTGGTTTTTGCAAGATTGATATTTATCGATCCAAAGCAACCAGATTTCAGATCGTGGATGGGAAATTAATGCCTGCTTTTTCATCGATCGACGGACTGGGAGATAAAGCAGCAGAGTTGATCGAGGATGAGGCGAGCAAAGGGGAATTTTTGTCGCAAGAAGACTTTAAGACCCGGTGCAAGGTCAGCGCAAATACAGTAGAGACGATGGATAGGCTTGGATTATTCGGGGATCTGCCACATTCAAATCAGATCTCGCTGATGGACTTTCTGTGATAAGAATTAACAGCAAAAAAATAAAATGCGCGTTATCATGTATCATATCGCATAATATTCATGATCGTTTTCGTGAAAAAGGGGCGGTGCATTAAGCACCGCTCGAGCGCGAAAGAGTCGCAAGCGACTCTTTGTTCTGGTATTAGATTTTATTTTACTCTTCCGGAACAGAATGGAGAGGTTCAAACGTATGCGTATTTTTATTTTGCTTTTTACGTTCTTTTTGCGCACGCTTTGCTTCTTCACAGAAGTATTTCTGTGAGTTGAGTTTAGCGTGTCCGCCCTTTGCAGCACGTCGATAGGTTCCGTTTTTCTGTAAAATTCTTGCTTTTTCGTTATCCGCCAGTTGAATGTCCAAAATATGGATCACTTCAGCTTTTAATGCGTCATCTTCTACCGGAAATAAAATCTCCACACGTTTATCCAGGTTACGAGGCATCCAGTCTGCACTTCCCATATAGACTTCCTCGAAACCGTTGTTGTAGAAATGGAAGATTCGGCTGTGCTCCAAAAAGTCACCGACGATCGAACGTACCGTAATGTTCTCGCTGATACCCGGCATTCCGGTCTTGAGGCAACAGATACCGCGTACAACTAATTCAATCTTAACACCGGCGGCAGCAGCTTCATACAAGGAGCTGATAATACCGGCATCGCATAGAGAATTCATTTTGGCGCGAATAAATGCTTTTTTACCCTTTTTGGCAAATTCTTTTTCTCGGTTGATCAATTGAGTAAAGCGGTCACGCAGGCGGATCGGTGCAATTGCTAATTTGTTCCAAAATGCCGGTTCCGAATAACCGGACAGCATATTAAAGACGGCGGTGGCATCTTCACCGATCGCTTTACGGCATGTAAGAAGACCCATATCGGTATATAATTTTGCTGTGCTATCGTTGTAGTTACCGGTACCGAGGTGGACATAACGTCGAATGCCATCTTCTTCTTTACGGACAACTAACGTGATCTTGCTGTGCGTCTTCAGACCAACAAGACCGTAAATGACATGACAGCCGGCCTGCTCCAGTTTACGTGCCCAGATAATATTGTTTTCTTCATCAAACCGTGCTTTTAACTCGACAAGCACGGTTACCTGTTTGCCGTTTTCGGCAGCAGCAGCAAGAGATGCGATGATCGGAGAGTGGCTGCTGACGCGGTACAAGGTCTGTTTGATCGCAAGAACGTTTGGATCTTTCGAAGCTTGTTTGACAAAATCAACAACCGGGTCAAAAGTCTCATATGGATGATGTAGAAGAACATCATGGTCACGGATCTGATCAAACAGATGATCTTCACCATTTAGCCATTTAGCAGGCTGTGGTGTATATTTTGGAGTGCGTAGCTTATCATATCCTTCCAATCCGGATAATTTCATAAGAAATGTTAAATCCAAAGGACCGTTGATCTTAAAAATATCTTCCTCTTTGATCTTTAACTCCTGACGCAGTTTTTTGAGCAGACGTTTGTCCATGCCATCTTCAACTTCCAAACGGATTGCCTGCCCCCATTGACGTTTTTTGAGCTGTCGTTCGATCTCGATCAGAAGATCAGCAGCTTCATCTTCTTCAATGCTAAGGTCCGCATTACGCATGATACGATATGGAAATACCGATTCAATCTCATAATTGACAAACAGTTTTCCAATATTTTTTTCAATGATCTGCTCTAACAAAATAAAGGTTTTTTCACCTTTTTGCTCGGATGGGATCTCGACAAAACGAGGCAGTACAGAAGGAACCTGAACCGTTGCAAAATCGGTATCATTGGAATCAGCTCCTTTCTTTTTGTTGCCATGTGACAGATAAAGATCGCGGAATTGTCCGCCTGCAGCTTTGTCTTTTTTCATGCGGAGAATAGCGCCGATATTTAATGTTTTGTTACGGATCAGCGGAAATGGTCTGGATGAATCCACTGCCATAGGAGTAAGTACCGGGTATACTTCATCGGTAAAATAACGGTCTACATATTTGGACTGTTTCTCACTAAGATTTTCATAGTGGGATAAGACGTGTACGCCTTCTTTTTCTAGGGCCGGGATCAGAGAACGATTAAAAATATCATACTGATCTTTAACGAACAAATGTGTACGTTCGTTGATCGCAGCTAACTGTTCTGCAGGGGTCATGCCGGAGATGTCTTTTTTGTTGTATTTTACCTGTACCATGTCTTTGAGAGAGGCAACACGTATCATAAAAAACTCATCTAAGTTGGACGACGTAATGCTCAAAAATTTAAGACGATCAAATAAGGGAAGAGAGGAATCTTTGGCCTCTTCCAGTACGCGGCGGTTAAATAACAGCCAGCTTAATTCACGGTTATAAAAATATTCCGGTTTGGAATAAGGTGATTTTGTACTCATGATAGAGTCTCCTTTCTATAGACACTTTTTTTGGCGGAGGACAGGGCGAATACCGAAGGCCTCTTCAAAAAATGGTGATTTCTGTATAAACATACCATGTTCCAATGTGATGTCATACAATGTCTGACCGGTGATGGTAAGATCATATCCGCGTTTGCGGACCGTAAAATTGGTGAATTTCTGTTGATGGCTTCGATCCATAGCATCGGCAAGACAGAGTATTGCATTTAGTTTTGCAATTTTGATATATTCTTCACGGCTGAATTCATTTTTAATCTCGCTGTATTCCGGAAAGTCGCCGGTTGTATATCGGATCACATAGGCAACGATCATACGTTCCTGATGGGATAATCCGATGATCTCTGTGGAAGTAACAATTTTGTAGGAGTTTTCACCGATGTCATTTAAGTTGAGAAAACTGCCACAATTGTGAAGTATCGCTGCTATCTGAAGAAGTAAACGATCCTTCTTGGTCAGGTGATTGGCTTTGCGCAGAGCATCAAACAGCTTTAAGGCAGCAATCTCTACCTGATGAATGTGTTCTGTATCGCAGCAAAAGCGTTCTGCCAGTTTGCGTGATACGGAGATGATATCATCCGAGAAAGGATGAGCCGGAACAATATGTTCTTTGCATTCGGCAAAATCAGCTGCCATGCCATCGCAGATCGTTATGCCGGACAACCACATAAACTCGGCATCTGTCTCTTCAAAAATATTGTGATAGATCATGGCAGTCGGCAAAAGCAGCTCTGCCTTGTCTTCAGAAATTGACAGTTCGCGGGCAAGATCATCCGGTGCCTGCGTGGAAATGGCATGATACAGTTCTTCGTATTCCTGACGGTTGACGGAATCTTTTTTGTTACCCTTTGAATCGACCGGCTGCAAATTGCCAAAATGGTGCGTGACCAGATATTTTACAAACGTTTGCAGCTGGTTGCCGACAGCAATAATATTTCGGACATTACAATCTTGCAAATACAGTTTAGAAAACGTATGCAGACTGTTAGAAATATATTCATGAACCAGATTCTGATAATTGATCACATCGCCTTGCATTGTTTGTAAAAACTCTTGGATACGCAGAGAACCTAACAAAATATTATGGGTCGTGATCAGGTTGTTTTTGTCGAATAATGATAATTGGATACTGCCACCGCCGACATCGACCAAAAGCGTACCCTTTTGGATCAGCTTGTGGAATGAGTTGGGCTGCAATGCGATGGCTTTATAGCATAGATAGCGCTGTTCGGAGTTGCTGAGAATCTTGATCTGAAAGCCTGTGCGCTGTTTCACCTGATCTAATACGATCAGATTATTATCGGCTTCCCGGAGAGCACTGGTTGCAATGATCATATAATCCTTGATGCGGTACTCCATCATCTTTTCCTTAAAGCCGAGTAAAATATTACAGAGCTTATCAATCGTGTGATAGCTGATATGTCTTGTGGAAAATGTCTCATATCCAAGACGCGCTGTGTGATGCAGATATTCCAATTCATGTACACCGTGTTTTTTGGAAATCTCGTAAATACGCATTGCGGTTTCATGACTACCGACATCAATTGCCGCAAAAACAGTTATTGCCATGAGAATATACCTCCTGTTCATGTAATGATAATAGTTTAAATCATTTTGTATAAAAAAACCATATATAACTGTCGAATTATGTTATTTTTACAAATAATTTACACAAATTTCCCATGCCTTATAACTGATATGACTGTATTTTGCTTCCCATACCTTAATATCTCATATAATTACATATTCAAACTTCCCATACCAGAAGTTATTGCAAAACCACATATTGCTTATTATATCAGCAATAAATAAAACATATTGCGGCTATTATTTTGTGGGAATAAATCGATTCGCTTTTGTTTTCGTCTGCCGGGATGGATATTCGGTGACATTCTTGACCATCTGATAGACATGCTGGATCTCTTCGGAATTTAACTTTTGCAATAGTGGAATAAAATAGGCGAAGGATTGATACGTATTATCATCAGTATAGAAAAAGGTAAAGGGATCGACGTGAAGATAATCGCAGATGTTAAAGAAGCCTTCCAATGCCGGATAATTTTTACCGGATTCAATGGAATTAATGTAGTTTTTGTTTAATCCAAGATCCAAGCTCATTTGGCGTGCGCTGATTCCGGCCGCTTCGCGAAGTTTTGCAAGACGCAGTCCAAAACTGTGTTTGTTCCACTTTAAAGAAAACAATGTTGTATCACAAATATCATTTGTAGCTTTGTAAATATTCATACGTGCCCCTTCCTATTAGATAAAATATTTGATATCATCATAACAGGTTTTATTTTGGAAAACGCCATGTAGAAACAGGCGTTTAGGGGTATATGCCATAATGAAAGTGGCATAAAAAAAGGAGCAATTGAGGAATATAAGCCGCATTGGAAACAGAACATTGATTTTGAAAAGCACATATGGTAGAATTGTAATGTTGTGTAAAGCACCGGTTGCTTATTAGGAGAATAGGACATAGAAGAGACAGCATAAGGCAGCGGGTAGAGTTGAAAGAGTGAAGAGTCAGAATGGAGGAGTAACGTGAAATATTTTGGAACCGATGGATTTCGTGGAGAAGCAAATGTTAATTTAAATGTAATGCATGCATATAAAGTAGGTCGTTTTTTAGGATGGTATTATGGAAAAGAGCACAAGGCGCGTGTGGTGATCGGTAAAGATACCAGACGTTCCAGTTATATGTTTGAAGATGCTCTTTGTGCAGGTCTTACAGCGAGTGGTGCGGATGTGTATCTTCTGCATGTAACGCCAACCCCAAGTGTGTCTTATGTTGTGCGAACAGAAAAGTTTGACTGCGGTATTATGATATCTGCCAGCCATAATCCGTATTATGATAACGGATTAAAGGTGATCAATGGTAAGGGACATAAGATGGAGGCTGAGGTTGAAGAAAAGATTGAGGCATATATTGACAGCGAAGTAGATGACATTCCTATGGCAACCAGAGAGAATATCGGATGCACGATCGATTATGCAATCGGAAGACATCGTTACATCGGTTATTTAATGTCTTTGGCAACTCGTTCTTTTAAGAATATAAAAGTTGGATTAGATTGCGCTAACGGTTCTTCTTATTCCGTGGCAAAAGGTGTTTTTGATGCATTGGGAGCGCAGACATTTGCGATCGGCATGAATCCGGATGGAACAAACATCAATGATAACTGTGGATCGACGCATATTGATAATCTGCAGAAGTTTGTGGTCGAGAACAATCTTGATGTTGGATTTGCGTATGATGGAGATGCAGACCGTTGCCTTGCGGTAGATGACAAGGGTCAGGTGATCGATGGAGATGCAATCTTATATCTGTGTGGTTGTTACCTGAAGGATAAGGGAGAATTAAATAACAATACGGTTGTTACGACGATCATGTCTAATATGGGACTTTACAAGGCGTTTGACAAAGTTGGTATTTCCTATGAAAAGACATCCGTTGGCGATAAATATGTCAATGCCAATATGATGCAGTTTGGTCATTCCCTGGGCGGTGAGCAGTCCGGACATATTATATTTAGTAAATATGCGGTTACCGGAGACGGTGTGCTTACTTCTTTGATGCTGATGGAAGTTATGTTGGAAAAGAAAGAAAAATTATCCGAATTGCGAAAGGGACTTGTGATCTATCCGCAGGTATTGAAAAATATTCGCGTTAATGACAAGCCGGCAGCAAGAGCTGATGAAGATGTGATCGAAGCCGTGAAAAAAGTCGAGCAGGCGCTAGGCGAGAATGGTCGTATTTTGCTGCGCGAGAGCGGCACTGAACCGGTTATCCGTGTTATGGTGGAAGCAGAGACACAGGAGCTTTGCGAGCGGTATGTTGATGATGTGATCGCAGTACTGAAAGCTAAAGGACATGAGGCAAAATAATTAATTTTGAAAAAGCCTTGATTTTCGGAGAAAGTTCATGCTATAGTATAGCAATGTGATATTTTTATAAGGAGGAATTTACAAGAATGAGTGTACAGGTAGAAAAGTTGGAGAAGAGCATGGCTAAGCTGACAATTACAGTTGAGGCTGCAAAGTTTGATGCAGCAGTTGATTCAGCTTATCAGAAAAATAAAGGTAAGATTGCTCTGCCGGGATTCCGTAAAGGAAAGGCTCCAAGAGCAATGATCGAGAAAATGTACGGCACGGGAGTATTTTATGAGGATGCAGCCAATGAGTTGATCCCGGAAGCATATGAGACAGCAGCTAAGGAAAGTGAGCTTGAGATCGTTGCACAGCCTGAAATTGAAGTAACACAGATGGAAAAGGGAACGGATTTCATCTTTACAGCTACCGTAGCAATAAAGCCGGAAGTTACTTTGGGTGACTACAAGGGTATTGAGGTAGAGAAGAAAGAGGCAGAAGTAAGTGAGGAAGAGATCACAGCAGAGATCGATAAGGCAAGAGAAGCTAACTCCAGACTGATTACGATCGAGGATCGTGCTACAGAGGACGGAGATACTGTTATCATCGACTTTGATGGTTATGTAGATGGCAAGCAGTTTGAAGGCGGTTATGCAGAGGATTATACGTTAGTTCTTGGATCACATTCTTTCATTGATAATTTCGAGGATCAGTTGGTTGGCAAGAATCTCGGTGAGGATGTTGAAGTAAACGTAACATTCCCAGAAGAGTATCATGTAGACGAGCTTAAGGGTAAGCCTGCATTGTTCAAGGTAAAGATCAAAGAAATCCAGAAGAAAGAGCTTCCTGAACTGGATGATGATTTTGCACAGGATGTATCTGATTTTGATACATTGGATGAGTACAAGGCTGACGTTGAGAAGAAAATCTTAGAGAACAAAGAGAATCAGATCAAACGTGAGCAGGAAGATCAGATCATTGAGAAGATCATTGAGAATGCACAGATGGAGATTCCACAGCAGATGATCACTGCACAGACACGTCAGATGACACAGGAGTTCGCACAGCGTCTTCAGTCTCAGGGATTGTCTTTGGAGCAGTATATGCAGTTTACAGGTCTTACTCCACAGAAGATGATGGAAGATTTAGAGCCACAGGCTTTGAAGCGTATCCAGAGTCGCTTGGTATTAGAGGCAGTTGTTGTTGCAGAGAACATCGAGGCTTCTGATGAAGAGATCGATAAAGAGTTAGAGAATATGGCTTCTATGTATCAGATGGAGATCGACAAGTTAAAAGAGTTAATCGGCGATGATGAGAAGAAACAGATCGGAATGGATCTGGCAGTGCAGAAAGCAGTGGAATTTGTTGTAAAGGAAGCTGTTGAGAAATAATACAAACAGAAGTTAACGCCATCCGCATCAGGAAGCTGTTTCAGCTGCCTGATGGGCTGGCGTTTTTGTTAAGTCTAAGAGAGTATGTCCTGCAGCTTAGTATTTGCGGGTACATGGAAAGGCATGGTGAGCACAATGAGTTATAGTATTCCTTATGTTATTGAAAAAACGAGTGGCGGAGAGCGTTCGTATGATATTTATTCCAGATTGTTGCAGGACCGCATTATTATTTTATCCAACGAGGTAAATGATGATATTGCGAGTTTGGTAGTATCTCAGCTGTTGTTTTTGGAATCTCAGGATCCAAACAAAGATATCAGCCTTTATATCAACAGTCCGGGAGGATCTGTTAGTGCAGGATTTGCCATCTATGATACAATGAATTATGTAAAATGTGATGTTTCTACAATTTGTATGGGCCTTGCGGCAAGCATGGGTGCATTTTTGTTAGCAGGAGGAGCTAAAGGAAAACGACTTGCCCTTCCAAATGCGGAGATTATGATCCATCAGCCATCCGGCGGCGCCAAAGGTCAGGAAACAGAGATTCGTATCGTCGCAGAACAGATCTTAAAGACAAGAAGTCGTTTGAATGAAATTTTGGCAGAAAATACCGGTAAGCCATTAGAAGTTATCCAGGCTGATACAGAGCGTGATAACTATATGACGGCTGCAGAAGCAAAAGAGTATGGTTTGATCGATGAGATCGTGACTAACCGTAAATAACAGACTGTATTCACTGTTACGATCGTGAAATAGAGATCTGTATAAAGTTATTGTAAGAGTGGGGGAATATCAGGCAGGGAGGTAGTCATGTCAGGAAAAAAAGATGATATATTAAAATGTTCTTTTTGTGGAAAGACACAGGATCAGGTGACGCGTCTGATCGCAGGACCGGGTGTGTATATTTGTGACCAGTGTGTAGAACTTTGCTCAGAGATCATGGAAGATGAGATGACACAGAAGGCAGAGCAGGTCGACAATGATACTGAGATCAATTTGCTTAAGCCAAAAGAGATCAAGGATTTTTTGGATGAGTATGTAGTTGGACAGGATGACGCAAAGAGAGCTCTTTCCGTAGCAGTTTATAACCATTATAAACGTGTGTTGTCTGCAAAAGATATGGATGTTGAGATTCAAAAGAGTAATATTATCATGGTGGGACCTACAGGTTCCGGTAAGACTTTTTTGGCACAGACATTAGCAAAGATATTAAACGTTCCGTTTGCCATTGCAGATGCAACTGCACTGACGGAGGCAGGATATGTCGGAGAAGATGTTGAAAATATTCTGTTAAAGATCATTCAGGCAGCGGATTATGATATGGATCGTGCGGAGCATGGTATTATTTATATCGATGAGATTGACAAGATCACCCGTAAGGGCGAGAATGTTTCGATCACTCGTGATGTTTCCGGTGAAGGTGTACAGCAGGCACTGCTCAAGATCTTAGAGGGAACGGTAGCCAGTGTACCACCGCAGGGTGGAAGAAAACATCCTCATCAGGAGTTCTTCCAGTTAGACACATCCAATATTCTATTTATTTGTGGTGGAGCGTTCGATGGTTTGGAGAAGATCATAGAGGGACGTATCGGTCAGAAATCCATTGGATTTAATGCTGAGATCGCAGATAAGCGTGATGAGACAATTGGAGATCTGTTCCGACAGGTATTGCCGGAAGATTTTGTGAAGTTTGGTTTGATCCCTGAGATCATTGGTCGTCTTCCGGTTACGGTAGCATTAGATCTTTTGGATGAGAAAGCACTGGAAAAGATTTTGGTAGAGCCTAAAAATGCGATCACAAAACAGTATCAAAAACTGTTTGAACTGGATGGCGTGAAATTGTCGTTTGAACCGGAAGCGATCCAGGCTGTTGCAAAACAGTCGTCAGAACGCAAGACCGGCGCAAGAGGACTGCGTGCGATCATGGAAAATGTAATGCAGAATGTGATGTATGAGGTTCCATCCGTGGATGACATTAAAGAATGTGTTATTACAGAGCAGTCAGTTTTAGGTGAGGAAGAACCAAAGTTGATCACAAAAGAGGACGAAGTTAAGCAGTTGACAGTGGATAAAGATGCAACTGCATAAACAAACTTTGTACTTTTTACGAATGTTGCAGGGGTAACGTAAGATGCGTTGCCCCTTTTGTGGATAAGATACAAGGAGAGAATGGAATGAATAATCAAAAAATTCCAATGATCATCCTGTCAGAGTGTGTTGTATTTCCGGGAAGTTCTGTGTATTTGAATTTGTATGACAGTCGCTCAGAAAATGCGGTATCACAAGCTATTGGACCGGGTGGAAAACTGGTTGGAGTCACAAGGATGCCGGCAGAAACGGCAGACGATGATCATTCAAAATTATATTCGGTGGGAACGTTATTGGAAGTCAAACAGATGAATACGCCGAGAAAAGGACATCCACAGGCTGTTGTACGTGGCGTTTGCCGTGTTATGATTGAAGAAGTCCATCGGGAATCGGATTGTTATTATTGTGAATATAGTGAATTTCAAGAAATAGAGTCAGAGGAAGATTCCCAGACGATCCTTGCGATGGGCAGCATTCTCAATGCCCTGCAAAGAAAATATGCGGAATTTAGAGAAGATGTTCCTGCTACAGTATGGGATGCTATTGCTGATGAGAAGGACCGCGGGGCTTATGTCGATCAACTTAGCGGATTGTTAGAAAGTGATTATACACAAAAACAAAAGCTTTTGGAGGAGCCATCCATTGACGAACGCGAAAAGCGGCTTGCTGTCTACATGACGCAGGAGATCAATCTGTTTATTGAACAGGAGAAGATTCAAAAAAAGATCAGAGAAAATATAGATAAGAAGCAGATGGAGATGTATCTGCGAGAGCAGATCGATGCTATTCATGAGGAACTTGGTGATGATGACGTAGGCTCTCAGGCAGCTAAATATCTTCATAAATTAGAGAAACTAAAGGCTCCTAAGCGTGTTAAAAAGGCGATTCGTGAAGAAATTATGCGTTATCAGCGTTTTGCCAAAAATCCATCGGAAAGTGAAATGATCCGTGATTATCTGGATAATCTGTTTGCGTTTCCATGGAAGAAAAAGTCTGAGGAGAGCTTAGATCTTGCGTATGCAGCACAGGTGTTGGATGAGGATCATTATGGTCTTACTAAAGTAAAAGAACGTATTTTGGAATGTTTGGCGGTAAAGGCAATGAAGAAAGATGCAGTGAGTCCGATCCTTTGTCTGGTCGGTCCTCCGGGAACCGGTAAAACATCGATCGCCCGTTCAGTCGCAAGGGCATTGGGACGCAGTTATGTTCGCATTTGTCTTGGCGGTGTCAATGACGAGGCGGAGATACGTGGACACAGAAGAACGTATGTCGCATCTATGCCGGGACGGATCGTAAAGGCGTTTTGTCAGGCAAAAACCAATAATCCATTGGTTTTGCTGGACGAAATCGATAAGATCGGAAAAGATTATAAAGGGGATCCGTCCGCAGCGTTGTTAGAGGTGTTAGATCCTGAACAAAATAAGCATTTTTCGGATCATTATATGGAAATACCGATCAATTTGTCTCATGCGATGTTTTGGTGTACTGCTAATTCATTGGAGTTAATTCCGCTGCCGCTTCGTGACCGTATGGAGATCATTCAACTGTCCGGATATACGGACAATGAAAAATTTCATATCGCCAAAGAATTTTTGTGGAAAAAACAGAAAAATGCCAATGGTTTGACAAATTCACAGATTACAATAACGGATAAGGCAATTCGTATGATTATTGCTCGTTACACCAGAGAGGCAGGAGTGCGTGATCTGGAGCGCAAACTTATATTGTTGTGCCAGAAGGCAGCGAAAAGCATTGCAACAGGTGAGAAAGATAAGGTTCGTATATCGGAACGCAATCTGAAAGAGTATCTTGGCAAAGAAGTGCATACCATCCGGATGGCGAATAAGAGAGCGCAAGTCGGTATTGTACGCGGATTGGCATGGACGGCTGTTGGTGGAGAGACGTTAGAGGTCGAAGTTGGTATTATGCCCGGAAACGGTAAGCTGCTGCTTACCGGCAAGTTAGGGGATGTCATGAAGGAATCAGCACAGATCGCATTAACGTATGTGCGAAGCCAGACCGCAAAGCTGGTGAAAGACTCTTATTATGCAGAACATGATATTCATATTCATGTACCGGAAGGCGCCGTGCCGAAGGATGGGCCATCTGCAGGTGTTACAATGGCAACGGCATTATATTCTGCGGTGACAGGATGGAAAGTCAGAGCCGATATAGCAATGACGGGAGAAATCAGCTTACGTGGATCAGTGCTTGCTATTGGTGGTCTTAAGGAGAAAATGCTTGCGGCGAAAGCAGCCGGGATCGCTCAGGTGTTCATTCCGAAAGATAATGAGAGTGATCTCGTGGAATTTTCGGAGGACATTTTAGAAGGGATCACGGTTACTCCGGTGTCTTCGGTAAAGGAAATATGGAAGCAGAGTATAGAAACTGCCTCCGGCGAAGCATAAGAACATGGAAAGGCATGGGATAATAGAATGAAAGTAACGAGTGTTAATTTAGAGACAGTTTGTGGTATTACAAGTAAATTGCCGGAAAATGACAAATTGGAAGTCGCTTTTGCCGGGCGTTCCAATGTAGGAAAGTCTTCCTTGATCAATGCACTGATGAATCGTAAATCTTATGCACGTACTTCGCAGCAGCCGGGTAAAACACAGACGATCAACTTTTATAATATTAATGAATTGTTGTATTTTGTTGATCTGCCGGGATATGGTTATGCGAAAGTGTCACAGGATACAGTCAAAAAGTGGGGGAAGATGATTGACGGATATCTGCACCAGTCAAAGGTGCTGCGTCTGGTCTTTTTGCTGGTGGATATACGGCATAAACCTAATCAAAATGATATACAGATGTATGAATGGTGTGTCAATTATGGATTTAATCCGATCATTATTGCAACTAAATCGGATAAGATCAAGCGTTCACAATTGCAAAAACAGATCAAGCAGATCAAAGATGCACTGCAGGTAGTAGATGGAACGCCGGTTATTCCGTTTTCTGCGTTGAATAAAAGCGGACGGGATGAGATCTGGGAATACATTGATATGATGTATGAAGGATTTCAGGCAGAGCGATCACAATAGGGGAATCGATGTCTGATACCAGTGATAATTTAGGGCAGACGGATTATTTACAAGGTGAATTAAATGTAAGGAGGAAACATGGAGGCAACAAAGAAAACACAAGGGAAATGGCAGATCATGTGTCTGGTACTGCTGCTTGCAGGAATGATTTTTGGAATCAGCAGAGATGCGGCTGCTTTAGAACGTATTTTTACCGAAAATGAGCAAAGTGTTTATGTGGGAGATCAATTTGATCTGATGAATCTGGTAGAACCGGATATGAAAGCAGGAACAACATTTCACTTGACAGAAACATCAACGGAAACGGCGTCAGTGACAAAAACCGGAATTTTGACTTGTTTGAAAGAGGGAACGGTGACGGTTGAGGCGGAGCGCAAAAATGACGATGATACATCATATAAAGATACGATCGAGATTAATGTGATCGCACCGGAACAGGTCAAACTTGCTTATGGACAGAGTGTTTCTAAGCCGATGCAGGAATATTTGCTGCAGATGGGTTATACGTTGTCGGCAGATAGAAATAGTGTCACAATTAGTGAAGACGGCTCTCTGCAGGCAGTGGGGTTTCGCCCTTCCGTGATCTACGCGGACAATGGACGTGGCAGCTGTTTTGCAATAGCAGAAGTAACGATTGAGACACCGAGTTATTCACAAGAGTATGTTACACGTGCTGTTGGCAGCAAGGCAACCGCTGTCGGTGTTGACGGTTTTTCCTTTATCGGAAGTGGCAGTGAAAAGATCACTTATGCAACCGAAGATAATAAAGTGGCTGTTTGGACAACGCAGGGAATACAGGCTGTAGCTAAGGGGCAGACGACACTGAAAGCGACGCTCACTGCATATAACAAGGACACGATAACACTTACGATGCCGGTATATGTGACAACACCAACGGTATCCGGTAAGACAGTGATCTTGGCATCCGGCTGTGTGAAGAAGCCTTCGATCAGCGGAACAATCGCACAAAGTAAGATTACCTGGGATCCTGAAAAACAGGGTGCGGCATATTTTACAGAGCAAGGTGATATTTTTGCAAATTATAAGGGATCGAAAAAACTAACATTGAATATCGATGGATTAGATTTTTCTATTTTGGTTCGTGTCAGTAATCCTACCTATGCGGATTTCAACATTATCATGTACAAAGGAATGGGAAAGACGCTGAAGCTTAAAGGACTTGTGCCAGGAAGTAAGGTTAGCTTTTCCTCTAACAATAAGAAAAAGGTAACGATTACATCCAGAGGCAAAATGAAAGCGAAGAAGATCAGTCATACAAATATTACAGTAAAGGCGGATGGACGCACGTTTAAGATCTGGGTTGAGATTTCCAGTAAACGGGGTTATCGGGCATCCAAGAAAGCGATTGCGATCTCTAAGACGAAGACGACATACAGTCAGGCACGTAGAATGTCTAAGAGTTTTTACGACTGCAGTTCGTTAGTTTCTCGAGTATATCGTAAATATGATGTATATTTTGGATCGAAAAGCGGCTGGTCACCGGTTGCCGCAGATATTGGAAAATGGTGCACCAGAAATCATAAAGTTATTGCAAAAAAAGCGGTTTCTTATAAAAAACTGCTTCCGGGGGACTTGATCTTTTTCTCCGGCTGGCGTAATGGAAGATACAAGAATATCACGCATATTGAGATATATACCGGCGGCGCAAAGGATGTGTCTGCAAGCAGCCGTTACGGGAAAGTGGTTCATTATGGATATGGTAAAGGAGATTCCGTGGTGTTGGTAGCACGTCCTACAAAATAGGAAATTGTTTGTTAAAAGCAGGAGGGGCAATGCATTAGCGTTGCCCTTTTGCATGTAGTGTGCTAAGATAGAGTGGCGTAAATAATTAGCATGTAAAACAAAAATGGAGGCACAGTTATGAACATCATCGTATTGGCTGGAGGACTTAGTACAGAAAGAGACGTATCGTTTAGCACCGGAGAAGACGTGTGCAAAGCGCTGCGTGAAAGGGGACATCAGGCAGCAATGCTGGATGTTTTTTTAGGATATGAAGGAGATGTTTCAGAGGATTTTTTTGTAAGAAATGACGCGATCCGCTCGGACGATAAAAAGATCAAGTCCATTGACCCGGATCTGGATCAGATCAAGCAGATGCGTGGAGATTCCGAGGATGGTTTCTTTGGACCGAATGTTCTGGCACTTTGCCGAAAGGCAGATATTGTATATATGGCGTTGCATGGCGCAGATGGTGAAAATGGTAAAGTACAGGCAGCGTTCGATCTGCTTGGCATTCGTTACACAGGTTCCGGCTGCGTAGGCAGTGCGGTTGCCATGGATAAAGGATTGTCCAAAAAGATCTTTTTGGAGGCAGGGATCCCAACGCCGAAAGGATTTTCCGTTCGCAAAGGACAGAGTGGCGATCTGCCGGAAGATATGGCATATCCGATCGTTGTGAAACCATGTTGTGGTGGTTCCAGTGTTGGTGTCAGTATGGTACAGAGTGCTGAGGAATATGAGACCGCGCTTCAGACTGCATTTCGCTATGAAGATGAAGTCGTTGTGGAGGAGTGTATCAAAGGAAGAGAGTTTTCTGCCGGCGTGCTTGGTGAAGAGAGTCTGCCGATCATAGAGATCATTCCGAAAGCAGGATTTTATGATTACGAAACGAAATATCAGCCGGGAATGGCAATGGACGTATGTCCTGCGGAATTATCAGAAGAAAAAACAAAAGAGATGCAGAATTTTGCAAAGAGAGTATATGATGAGTTGAAGTTAGAGGTGTATGGACGTATCGATTTTCTGATGGACGTAGACGGAAATCTGTTCTGTCTGGAAGCAAATACACTGCCGGGAATGACGCCGACTAGTCTGCTGCCACAGGAAGCTGCAGCGATTGGTATGGATTATGGAACGTTGTGTGAGAAGATTATCTCGCTGGCTATGGAGAAGAAATGAGGTTTCGTATGTTGACAATGACACCTAAAAAAATTGCGGAAATATGCGGTGGTACCTATTATGGGGATCGGGATTTGGCTACAAAGGAGATCACCGGAGTTGTGACGGATAACCGGCAGGTGACAGAAGGTGGAATGTTTGTGGCGATCAAAGGGGCAAAGGTGGATGGAAACCGTTTCGTTCCGGCTGCCTATGAAAGCGGGGCACTTTGCTGCATGTCAGAAGATGAGCCTGGTGAGCAGAAAAAGGCTTATATTCAGGTCAAAGACTGCCTGCAGGCGATCAAAGATATGGCAGCGTATTACAGGACAATATGTACCTTGCCTATAGTAGGAATTACCGGAAGTGTTGGAAAGACTACGACCAAAGAGATGTTAGCGTCTGTGCTCTCAACACACTTTAACATATTAAAGACATTAGGTAATTTTAATAACGAATTGGGAATGCCGCTTACATTACTTCGCCTGCGTGAGGAACACGAGGCTGCCATCGTGGAAATGGGAATCAGTGATTTTGGAGAAATGAGCCGCATGACAGCGATTGCCAGACCGGATATGTGTGTGATCACCAATATCGGCTGCTGTCATCTGGAACAATTGGGTGACAGAGATGGCGTGTTAAAAGCCAAAACCGAGATATTTCAAGGAATGAAAGAAGGCGGCACTGTTTTTTTGAACGGTGACGACGATAAATTGATCACGGTAACGCAGGTACATGGAAAACGACCGGTATTTTTCGGATTGAATGACAACAACGATGTACATCCGTTGAAAATCACATCTAAGGGATTATCCGGTACGGATGTGACCGTGCAGACCTCTAGGGGAACGCTTCAGATCACCATTCCGGTTCCGGGACGTCATATGATCACCAATGCGCTTGCTGCAGTAGCAGTAGGTCAGCAGATGGGGTTGTCGGACGAGGAGATCGTTCAGGGGATTGCAGCGTTTCGTCCGGTCGATGGTCATGGCAGTGTGTTTGTAACGGAACACTTTACGATCATGGATGACTGTTATAATGCTAATCCGGTATCCATGCAGGCAGGGGTTCGCCTGTTATCTGAAGTGCCGGAACGTAAAGTCGCCATTCTTGGTGATATGTTTGAGCTTGGAGCAGAGGAAGAAAAGCTGCATTACGAAACGGGAAGATATGTGGCTGGATGCGGTCTGGATCAGATCATATGCATTGGAACGCTGGCAAAACAATATCTTGCCGGAATTACGGATGTCGATCCTTCTGCCAATGTAATCTGGTTTGCGACACTGGAGGAGGCGATGGCGAAATTGCCCGATCTGCTGAAAGAACAGGATGCCATTTTGGTAAAAGCTTCTCATGGTATGCATTTTGAAAAGATTGTTGCGTATTTTAGAGAAATGTGATAAAATTTGGATTTGAGAAAAGTGATGATCGTGTTTAGTAGTTTGCTATGATTCGATGAAGAGAGAGGATGTCCCCGGCTGTAAGCATCCTGTGCGTTCCCATAGTAAATGAATTTCTCACGGGAGCTGCAGCTTTGAAGATTTTTTGTGTAGAGGCTGACGTTTGCACACGTTACGTGTAATGAAGAGTTTATGTGAAGTAGAGAAGATATTCTCTTTCCATAAAAAGCAGGGTGGTACCGCGGAGAGATCCGTCCCTGACGTAGGATGACTGCGACAGGGCAATGCTTATATTTTTGAGAAGAAGCAGGAAAGTTCTGGCAGCAGAGGTTTCTTGCTTGTTTTTCTTTAACGGCAGGGAATTTACTGTTTGGACTTACGACAGCGTCAGCAGTCTGGTGCGGCACAAACCGCGCAAACATTTCAACATAAGAAAGGAACTGATATGATGAAAGAAAAGTTGACCAAAATTTTAGAGGATGCACTGGGCCAGATCGACCGCACAGAGCAGTTGGAGCATTTGAATGATGTGAAAGTGGCATTCTTAGGCAAGAAGGGTGAATTAACTTCAGTGCTAAAATCAATGAAAGACGTTGCGCCGGAGGATCGTCCAAAGGTCGGACAGCTTGTCAATGAGGCGCGCGCTAAGATCGAGACGAGATTGGAAGAAAAACGGGCCGCTTTTGAAAAAGCAATTCAGGAAGAAAAGATTAAGAGCGAGACAATTGATGTAACATTACCGGGCACAATGTTGCCAAAGGGCCATCGTCATCCGAATACGATCACCTTAAAAGAAGTAGAGGATATTTTTGTTGGTATGGGATATGAAGTAGTAGAAGGGCCTGAGGTTGAGTATGATTACTATAACTTTGAAGCACTTAATATTCCGGCAAATCACCCGGCAAAAGACGAGCAGGATACGTTTTATATTACAAAAGATATTTTACTTCGTTCCCAGACATCTTCGGTACAGGTGCATGAAATGGAAAAGGGCAAACTGCCGATCCGCATGATCGCACCGGGACGAGTATTTCGTTCGGATGAAGTAGATGCAACCCATTCACCGACTTTCCATCAGATTGAAGGTCTTGTCATTGATAAAAATATCACGTTTGCGGATCTGAAAGGAACGCTGCAGGAGTTTGCAAAGCGTTTGTTTGGTGAAGAGACCAAAGTAAAGTTCCGCCCGCATCATTTTCAGTTTACAGAGCCTAGCGCAGAGATGGATGTTACCTGTTTTAAGTGTGGCGGTAAGGGCTGCCGTTTCTGCAAGGGTTCCGGTTGGGTTGAGATCTTAGGCTGTGGTATGGTTCATCCACATGTATTGGAAATGAGCGGAATTGATCCGGAAGAGTATACCGGTTTTGCCTTCGGTGTCGGTTTGGAGCGTATCGCATTGTTCAAGTATGAGATTGACGATATGAGACTGCTTTATGAGAACGACACACGTTTCTTGAAACAGTTTTAAATAGGACATAAGATTAGGAAGATGTTCACAGGAAACAGACAACGAGAATGAAGAATGCAGCGGTCGGAGTATTTACGATAGAGACTGCGGAAAAGAGGTAAATAAATGGATACATCATTATCATGGATAAAAGCATATGTGCCGGATCTTGATTGTACGGCACAGGAATATACAGATGCAATGACATTGTCAGGAACAAAGGTAGAGGGATTCACAGAGTTTGATAAGAATCTCGACAAGATCATTGTTGGCAAGATCAATAAGATCGAAAAACATCCGGATGCGGATAAGCTTGTGATTTGTCAGGTACAGATAAATGAAGAGGGTGAAGAAGTTCAGATCGTAACCGGAGCAGCAAATGTCAAAGAAGGTGATAAGGTTCCGGTCGTATTGGACGGCGGACATGTTGCAAGTTCACACAAAGATGGGGAAAACGAGAATGGTTTTAAGATCAAAAAGGGAAAACTGCGTGGCGTAGAATCATTCGGAATGATGTGTTCGATCGAAGAGTTAGGATCTACGACGGACATGTATCCGGATGCAGCCAAAGACGGAATTTATATTTTAAGCGACAATCCGGAGTACAAAGATGCACCGATTGGATCAGATGCAATAGAACTGCTTGGATTACACGATGTGACTTTTGAATATGAGATCACATCTAATCGTGTAGACTGCTTCGGTGTTCTCGGTATTGCACGTGAAGTAGCAGCTACGTTTGGTAAAAAATTTGTTCCTCCGGTTGTAACGAAAACAGGAAACGATGAAGATGTGAATGATTATATCTCCGTTGATGTACAAAGTCCGGAATTGTGTCCACGTTATGTTGCCAGAGTTGTCAAAAACATCAAATTGGCACCATCACCTGAGTGGATGCAGAGAAGACTGGCGTCTGTTGGTATTCGTCCGATCAATAATATTGTTGATATTACCAACTATGTTATGGAAGAGTTTGCGCAGCCAATGCACGCATATGATCTGGATACGATCGAGGATCACAAGATCGTAGTCCGTAAGGCAAACGCCGGTGAGCCGTTTAAGACATTAGATGGACAGGAGCGCACCTTAGATGACAGTATGTTAATGATCTGTGATGGTAAGAAACCGATCGGTCTTGCCGGTATTATGGGTGGTGAAAATTCCATGATCACAGATGATGTAAAGACAATGTTGTTTGAGGCTGCTACATTCGATGGGACGAACATCCGTCTGTCCGGAAAGAAGCTTGGTATGCGTACCGATGCGCAGGCAAAATTTGAAAAGGGACTGGATCCGAACAATGCAATGGATGCAATGGATCGTGCCTGCCAGTTGATCGAAGAACTGGGCGCCGGTGAAGTGGTTGGCGGTGCAGTGGACTTTTATCCGGTAAAGAAAGAGCCGCTCTGCATTGCGTATGATCCGGCTAAGATCAACGCACTTCTTGGAACGGATATTTCAGAAGAAGATATGATTCGTTACTTTGAAACGATCGATCTTCCGGTAGACCGCGAGAAGAGAGAAGTAATTGTACCGACCTGGCGTCAGGATCTGGAGCGTATGGCAGATCTTGCAGAGGAAGTTGCAAGATTTTACGGTTATGATAACATCCCGATGACGCTGCCAAGCGGTGCTGCAACGTCCGGTGGATTATCTCAGAAATTACAGCACGAAGATATGGTTCGTGAAGTAGTTGAAAATTACGGCTTCTGCGAGGGTATGACATTTTCGTTTGAAAGCCCGAAAGTATATGATAAACTGAATCTTTCCGAGGATGATGTGCTTCGCAAGAGTATTCAAATCACGAATCCTTTGGGCGAGGATTACAGTGTAATGCGTACTTCCGCACTTGGTGGAATGTTAACTTCTCTGGCTACGAACTTTAAGCGGCGTAATCAGGAAGTGCGCTTATATGAGCTTGCCAATGTTTACCTTCCAAAGCAGCTTCCGCTTACTGAACTGCCGGATGAGAGAATGCAGCTCACGCTCGGTATGTATGGTAAGGTTGATTTCTTTGATATGAAGGGTGTCGTACAGGCTGTGTTAGAGCGTATGGGGATTAAGACGGCTGCTGTGAAGTACGATCCAAATGCCGGGAAGAGTTTCCTGCATCCGGGCAGACAGGCAGTTGTTACCTGTGGTGGACAGAGTGTTGCTTATTTGGGAGAAGTGCATCCGGAAGTTCAGAAAAACTTCGGTATCGGTACACGTGCTTATATAGCAGTTGTTGATATGAAGGTTGTCAGCAGTTTGGCTGATTTTGATGTTAAGTATGAAGGTGTTGCCAAGTTCCCGGCAATGACACGCGATATTAGTTTAACAATGAGCAAAGATGTTTTGGCAGGCGAAGTGGAGGAGATCATCCGCATTCGTGGAGGTAAATTGTTAGAGTCTTGCGAATTGTTTGATATTTATGAGGGAGAGCAGTTGACGAGAGGATATAAATCTTTGGCTTATAAGATTGTATTTAGAGCGTCAGACCGTACGTTGACTGATGATGAAGTCAACAAGTGTATGGATAAGATTATGAATGGACTGGGCGAGAAGAGTGTAGTACTTCGTCAATAGTCGCAGAAAGGGATATGATGTGAGAAAAGAGCATAAGCAGAGGATTCGAATAATATCGTGGATATTATTTGGCATATATCTGATCATGATGGTATATTTTTTGTTTTTCAGTGAGCAGATGGGACGTGTACCACGGGATACGTACCAATACAATTTGCAGCCGTTTGCTGAGATTAAGCGGTATCTGTATTATGCCGGCAGAGTGGGGACAGTACTGGTGCTGCTAAATCTGCTAGGCAATATCATATGTTTCATTCCATATGGATTTGTAATACCGGTACTGTCTGTGCGATGCCGCAGTTTTGGAAAGATCCTTCTGCTAAGTTTTTTGGCATCATTACTGGTAGAGAGTATACAATTAGTGTCCAAGTTAGGATCGTTTGATGTAGATGACATTATGCTGAATACACTAGGAGGCATATTGGGATATGTATTGTTTCGATGCTGCAATGCGATACTTCATATTTGGAACAAAAAACGAAACTCACCAAGTTAGCGGGTTATCTTGGGGTATGGAGGATTAGTACATGGCGAGAAAAAAGAAGGAAAGAGAATCTTCTCTACATTTGACAGACAAGCATCATCCGTTATTAGGCATTGTTGCTACGTTGTTGGCGGTTTTGTCGGCAGGGATGTTTGGCGCTGCCTGCGTTGCTGCAAGCGGGAGTAATGGTCATGCAGGTTTGTTAGTCGGATTCGTTGGAATCTGTAGTTTGGTCGTGGCAGGTGTTGGTTTCGTGCTGGCATGGATCAGTCTTCATCAGGAAGATATCCGTCCGCATTTTCCAACAATTGCATCTATATGTAATGGGCTGTTAGTTATCTTTTATCTGATGCTCTATATATGGGGGACCATCGTTTGATCTATGTTTGCATCAAACGTTTTATTGTAGAAAGGAGAACCATTACGTATGGCAGTTCATTTTTCTGATGAGGAAAAAGAAAAACTGAAACAAGACAAAGCATCTATTTATGAGGATCATACCGATGAGGCGATCAAAGAGGAGATTAAAAATCTATCTTGGAAAGGTAAGTTGAAGCAGTTTCAGCATTATTATCTCAAGGGAGTGATCATAGCGGTCGTGATCATAGCGATGATCGGACTGCAGGTATATGATGCGGTCACAAAGGCAGATGTCCTGCTGTTTATCTGTGTGCAGGGAGATGTTATTGATGATGATAATGTAGAAAAGATCCAAAAGGCATTGAACGAGTATTTAGGATATCAAGATGGCAAGGAAACCGTTCGCCTGTCTTTAGATGGAGATGATCAGCAGATCCAGACATTTCTGTATTCCGGCACGGCAGATCTTTTGATCTGTTCGGAGGAGAATTTAGAAAAATGGGGGCATGCCGGCTATTTTTATTCGGAAAACGGCAAGGATGGTGCAAAAGGCAATGAAGAGGTTGCGTTTTATTCGGAATATCCGGAAAAATATCGTCGATACACGCAGTATATTTCCGGAGAGGATGTACGCAGTAATACCACGGACAAGAATATGAAGGCATCCGATAAAACGCAGTATTTTACCGGTTTATCGCTCAAGGACAGCGAAAAATATAAGCAGCTTGGTGGTATGCTGCCGGATCCGGTCATTGCAATGAGCAATGAGTCAAAACATCCGGAAGATGCGGAGAAGATCATTCGCTATTTGATGGATAACTCCCTAAAGTGGAATCTCAAGATCAAAACGGCGTCAGATGGGCAGAATACGAAGTAGTCAAAATTCTAGATTCATTTTTGAAAAAATTTAGAAATTTTTCACAAATTGATAAAAAAATGAAAATAAAGGTTGACGAAAATTTATTTTCTGCTATAATTTCAGTTATGACAAAGGTGTCACGAAGAGAATTCGTGGCACCTTTTTTCGTTTCATTGATAATTTTTTGGTGAAACGGGCAAGGTCAACATTTGATGTCCTAATTAACGTCCGGACAACGTATTCATTTATGAATTGGGATCATATGAAAAACTACAACAAAAAGGAGGATATCGTTATGTCAAAAGAAGTGATTACTTATATTAACGAGAATCTATATGGTATTTGGTTTTTGATCGGTGCCGCATTAGTATTTTGGATGCAGGCCGGATTCGCAATGGTTGAGACAGGTTTTACAAGAGCAAAAAATGCAGGTAACATCATCATGAAAAACCTGATGGACTTCTGTATTGGAACCGTGACATTCATTTTGATCGGTGCATCATTGCTCTTGGGCGAGGATTTTCTGGGATTTATCGGAAAACCCGGCTTGGATATTTTTACAGCTTACAAGGATTTTAATTACTCCGCATTTGTATTTAACTTAGTATTCTGTGCCACAACGGCAACGATCGTTTCCGGTGCAATGGCAGAGCGTACCAAGTTCTTATCTTACTGTGTATACTCTGCAGTAATCTCTGCTTTTATCTATCCGATCGAGGCACATTGGATCTGGGGCGGCGGTTGGCTGTCTCAGTTAGGATTCCATGATTTTGCGGGATCTTGTGCGATCCATATGGTTGGTGGTATCTCAGCGCTGATCGGTGCTAAAATACTTGGACCTCGTATTGGAAAGTACAGTGTACGTACCGGCAAGCCGCATGCTATTCCGGGACATAATATTCCGATCGGTGCACTTGGTGTATTCATCCTGTGGTTAGGCTGGTATGGATTTAACGGTGCAGCAGCAACGTCATTAAGAGATTTAGGATCTATCTTCCTTACAACAACAATTTCTCCTGCAATTGCTACGGTAGTATGTATGATCTTTACTTGGATCAAATATGGCAGCCCGGATGTTTCTATGTGTTTGAATGCTTCTCTTGCAGGTTTGGTTGCGATCACTGCACCTTGTGATGTAACAGATGCAGCAGGTGCAGTAGTGATCGGTGCTGTAGCCGGATTGTTGGTAGTGTTTGGTGTATGGTTGTTAGATTATAAGTTGAAGATTGATGATCCGGTAGGTGCCGTAGCAGTACATATGATGAACGGTATCTGGGGTACATTTGCAACAGGTTTATTTGCAACTAAGTCAGCACCGGGCTTCCAGATTGCATTAGATAGCGGTGCGATCAAATCACAGGGTCTTTTCTATGGCGGTGGATTTGGCCAGCTTGGATTACAGTGTTTGGGTATCCTTTCTGTAGCAGCTTGGACGGCAGTAACAATTTCTATTGCTTTCTTAGTGATCAAAGCAACTCTTGGTCTTCGTGTTACACCGGAAGAAGAGCTTCGTGGTCTGGATGTTACAGAGCATGGCATGCCATCTTCCTATGCAGACTTTATGCCAGCCGGCGATATGTTCTACTCTAGAGGAACATCCGCTGAGATGTTGAAGGGTGAGGTTCCGATCGACAAGGCAGTGGAGGTTGTCAAGGTGACAGGCCGCGAGCCGGTTATTCCGCCGACAGCGACAGCCCCTGTCAGAAGTGCACAGGCAAAGGATTCCGATGCTCCAAAGATCACCAAGATCTCTATCGTATGTCAGCAGAGCAAGTTCGAGGATCTGAAGCTTGCCATGAACAATATTGGTGTCAGCGGTATTACCGTAACACAGGTTCTTGGATGTGGTACACAGAAGGGTATTACGACAAGATATCGTGGTGCAGAATTGGATGTTATCCTGTTGCCTAAGATGAAAGTTGAAGTTATCGTCAGTGCCGTTCCGGTAGAAGATGTTATCGAAGCAGCCAGAAAGGCTCTTTACACCGGCAACATTGGCGATGGTAAGATCTTTGTATACGATGTTGAAAATGTCGTAAAGGTTCGTACCGGTGAGGCTGGATTTGATGCTTTGCAGGGCGAAAATTAATAGGATCTCATAAAAAGTTTTTCTCTAATATAATATATTGCAATAAAAAGGAGCTGTGCGCCGGGCGTACAGCTCCTTTTCGGCTGAACAGGAAATTGTTGTTATCTGGTATGATGCATTGTAAAACACAGGCTTTTCTCTTTTTGATCAGAATCTTAATAATTCTTAATAAACAAATGACAGGTTTTATTGTATAATGTCTTTAGCAAATTATTTGCATTTCAATAGAGTCTCAAGGATTGGGCCGGAAAGGTATGGTTAGGGAAGAATGAAGAGAATATTAGTATGTGATGACGATCATGAAATTGTGCAGGCAATCTGCGTGTATTTAACAGATGCCGGATTTGAAATTGTGCGGGCATATAGCGGTAAAGAAGCGTTACAGTGTGTGTTAGATCCTGATCAGCAGATCGATCTGATCATTATGGATGTGATGATGCCGGAAGTAAATGGAATTGAAGCGACGAAGAAGATACGCGAATTATATAATATACCGATCATTATGTTGTCGGCAAAATCAGAAGATGAAGATAAGATCACAGGATTAAAGATCGGTGCGGATGATTACATGACAAAGCCGTTTAATCCGGAAGAGTTGGTGGCACGTGTGGAATCTCAGCTTCGACGGATCGAGATGATACGCGAGGGCAAGAATAAGCGCAGTAATGTGATTCGGATCGGTGGATTAGAGGTAGATGAATCAGAGTCAGATGTTACGGTAGACGGTCGAAAGGTGCGTTTGACACCGATAGAGCATCGGATCCTTCTGTTTTTGGTACGCAATGCTGGAACGACCTACTCATCGACAGAATTATATGAAAATATTTGGGGAGAGATTCCGGTCGACACCAAAAATATTGTGGCTGTTCATATTCGTCATATACGTGAAAAGATTGAGATCGATCCCAAGAATCCACGTTATGTCAAAGTAGTGTGGGGACGTGGTTATAAGATTCAATCACAGACAGAGAATTGATCACTGGTAATACGGTAGAAGGCTGTAGTGTCCTGGCACACGACGACCTGCAGTATGATTTACAATTTGTGTGCAGAAATGAGGTTCTATATGGGAAAATGGCGCGAGTCCCTAGCAGTACATATTATATTGCCACTTTTACTAGCGGTGGCGATCGGATTTTCGACGGTAGCCGGCATGATCATAGAGGGAACGAAAGAATATGCGAATGAAGGCGGTCAAAAGCAAGAAGATTTTTATGTTTCGCAAAAACAGGTCGAGCAGATGATGGATGGTTATCTGCGATTGTATGAGCAATATATGCAGATTGGAAGCGTTATAGCACCGGATGGCATGATCGATTATGATACGGTTTTGCTGACCTCTTTATCTTCTGGAGAGCATAAACAATATACATTAAAAGAATTGTTACGACGGGCAAACAGTACCGGGCTTCATGCGAGCAGACTGCGTTCTTTTATGTCCGATTTTCAGGACAAGTGCGCCTCCGGAGTCAGTTATCCGATCGAGACACAGTATGCGCTGTCTGCAAGAGATAAGGTCATTGTTGATGATGGACAAGTCTACCAGTTTACGAATCATTCCGGAGTGGGCGTAAGAGAAAAGCAGATTGCGGATGCACTGAAATATGAGTCCAACATGGTGTTGGTAAATAGTCTGACCAAAGATTATGGAAAGCAGTATCAGAAAGATCTGGATATTGAGATTGGACATTTGAATACGATGCCAATACAGTTTCATGCCAGCAGTGTCTATGAAAAATATATTATTACCTATTATGAAAAATATGCGAAATGGTATTTTATTAATAAATTATTGAGATACGCCAAAGATGATCAGGGAAAATGGTCCAAAGAATATCTGGATTTTTACGAGCAATATGAAGCGTATACGGAAACAGAGGAAAAACGGTATAGCAAAAAAGAGTGTCAGAAACTGCTGGAACAGGAGATGGAAGACACGTATGCTCACATTCCGGACAACAAAATGCCATGGTCAATGCACCGTATTCCGAGAACTATGGAAACGGCGACAGATTACGCAGTGTTTTTGGTAGAAACCTATCAGGAATTGCACTATATCTTTTCGGGGACCAATTTTGCATATGGCTATCAGGATTCTGCCGGTATGCTGTTGACGAATAATGAGAATTGGTGGAATCAAGTCGAACGCATGGTTACGGCAGGCAAAGTGGATAAGGCGACGGATAAGAGTAATGTGCTGTTTGCTTATTATAATAACAGAGACTATAACGGACAGAGTAATCTGCCGGAGGATACGTTTGAAATGTCCGGTAATATTCAGGAAAAGATCATGCAGATCGCACAAGAATATCAAGGTCGGTCTTATAGCATTGCCGTTGGATTGGATTTAAATGCAGTTCGTAATAAAACGGTGGCGGATGTTTTTGAAACACAATATATCTGGTCTGACAAGCAGGCGTATTATGCACAGGTCGGGCACAGTCTGTTAATGCCTGCTCTTGTTTTGACGCTGATTTTATTATTTGCTATGTGTTTATGTACAGGGCATCGGGCAGGATATAAGGAGATCGTATTACACAGTGTGGACAAGGTCTGGTTGGAATTGTTGGCTCTATGTGTCCTATTTTTGGTACAGATATATCACTGGATGCTGCAAATGTGGAACGGCTCTATGGCAAGGCTGGATTTTTTGATTGCGGCCATTCTCTTTTGGGCAATGAATTGTCTGGCTGCAGAAATTTTTTTGAGTTTATTAAAACGAATGAAAGCGGGAAACTTTTTGGAGGGAAGTATTCTGTTTCTGTTTGTCCGTGAGATCATATTTGGAAAGCTGCATTTGGGACAGTTTCCGGGATTTGCCAAAAGATTGTTTTATGAATTGCCGATCGGACAGAGATATTTGACCTTGTTTTTACTGGAAGGATTGGCGCAGGGAGTATTGATTGTATATGTATTCCAATTTGTACAGAAATACCGAGGAGTAAAGACAGTCCTTATGGAGCGGAAAGGGATACTATGCCTTGTGGCTTATTTGGTGTTGCTGCTTCTCTTACTTGCAACACAGATTCATAATCTGCGCACGGAGCGGGCGGATCGCATTTTGCTGCGGGAGGTAGAGCAGATGTCAGAAGGAGATTTTTCAATGCACATCGTGGCACCAAGTGGAGCTTCTTACCGACAGACCAAACTGGTACAGTATTTGAATCGTGTTGGCATGCGCGTGGATGAGGCGGTTGAAAAAAGTGTGCGCAGCGAACGAATGAAAACAGAACTGATTGCCAATGTGTCACATGATATTAAGACGCCGCTTACTTCTATTATAAATTATGTGGATCTGTTAGGCAGACAGAATCTTACCAATGAAACGGCGAAGGAATATATTGCAATCTTAGATCGCAAAAGTAAGCGCTTAAAAACATTGATCGAAGACTTGATCGAGGCATCAAAGGCATCCAGTGGTGCGATCGAATTAGAGATGGATGTCATTGATTTTGGCGAAATTGTAACGCAGACGAATGGTGAGTTCGAAGATCTGTTCCAAGAAAATAAATTGGAACTGGAGTGCGATATTCCAAATCAGGAGCTGCTCTTTTTGGGAGACGGAAGAAGGGCATACCGTATTTTGGAAAATCTGTATATGAATACAAAAAAATATGCCATGCCGGGTACGCGTGTGTATGTTGCACTGCAGGAGCAGGAAGAAGGAATCGTGTTCTCTATGAAAAATGTGTCGGCGGCCAAGCTAAATATTACACCGGAAGAGCTTACGGAACGTTTCGTGCGTGGAGACAGTTCGCGTTCTACAGAGGGCAGCGGTCTGGGGCTTTCTATCGCAAAGAGCCTGACGGAGCTGATGCAGGGGACGTTTCAGATCTTTTTGGATGGCGATCTGTTTCATGTGGAAGTTATGTTTCCGCATTATCAGGAGCAGCAGGAGGAAATGGAAAAGGAAGTATAATATTATCACTGCGCCGGGATCGATATCATTCTTCATGAAATAGAAGCGGTTCTTAGCGGCTTTGACGGACAATGTAATATATGGTATAGTAAAATGATTAGAGAATTTTTCAAGATAGGAGCAGCTAACTTATGGAACACTATACCAATATAAATGCTATGGTGCAGGCGGCAGACCTTACATTACCGCCACCGGAAAAAGAACCGGACAGACAGTATTATTTTATAAAAAAACTGCAGCAGCATATTGCGCAGAAAGAGCAGGAAAAAGGGCGAAAGCTCACATGCAATATTAAAACATTTGGATGTCAGATGAACGCCAGAGATTCGGAAAAGATCCTAGGTATTCTTCAGACGATCGGATATGAGGAGACGGATAGTGAACAGGCAGATCTGGTGCTGTATAATACCTGTACCGTTCGTGAAAATGCAAATCTTAAGGTATATGGAAGGCTAGGGCAGTTAAAACGTTACAAGTCCAAAAATCCGGACATGCTGACGATCCTTTGCGGCTGCATGATGCAGGAGCCGGAAGTTATTGAGCGCATAAAGAAGAGTTATCGCAATGTAGATATTATTTTTGGCACGCATAATATATTTAAGTTGGCAGAATTGCTGGCAATGCGACTGTTTGATCAGGATGCCAAGAGAATGATCATTGATATTTGGAAAGATACAACGGAGATCGTGGAAGAATTGCCAAATTCCCGTAAGTATTCTTTTAAGGGCGGCGTTAATATTATGTTTGGATGCAATAATTTTTGCAGTTACTGTATTGTGCCGTATGTACGTGGACGTGAGCGCAGCCGCGAACCGGAAGATATTATCGAAGAGATCAAAGGTATGGTAGCGGATGGCGTTGTTGAGGTGATGTTACTGGGACAAAATGTAAATTCTTACGGTAAGACGTTAGAGCATCCGATCAGTTTTGCACAGTTATTGCGTCAGGTAGAGCAGATCGAAGGGCTGGAGCGGATCCGTTTTATGACTTCACATCCGAAGGATCTGTCAGATGAGCTGATCGAGGTGATGTCGCAGTCTGATAAAATATGCAAACATCTACATTTGCCACTGCAGTCCGGAAGCAGCCGTCTGCTAAAGATCATGAATCGTCATTATACCAAGGAAAGCTATTTGGAACTGGTAGATAAGATCCGGGCCAAAAATCCGGACATTGCCCTTACGACAGATATTATTGTGGGATTCCCGGGAGAGACAGAAGAAGATTTTGCGGATACGATGGATGTTGTGGAAAAGGTTCAGTATGATAGCGCTTTTACGTTTATATATAGTAAACGCACCGGAACCCCTGCTGCCACTATGGAGAATCAGGTGCCGGAAGAAGTGGTTAAAGAACGTTTCGATCGTTTGTTAGAACGAGTTCAGCAGATTGCCGCAGTACATGCAGGCAAAGATGTCGGCAAAGTTGTGGAGGTATTGGTTGAAGAACAGAATGGACAGGATGCATCTCTTATGACAGGGCGCACCAGTCAAAATTATGTCGTGCATTTTCCGGGAGAAACTTGCTTGATCGGCAAGATCATTCCGGTGAAATTAATTGAAAGCAAAGGCTTTTATTATATGGGAGAACAAGCGTAATATCAATGGCGGTCAGAAAAAGGCGCAGCACTTGAAAAAGGGGGATTTCCATGTCACAGACAAAAAGTTTACGGCAGAAGCAGGAAGAGCGGGAACATCAAATATTAGGTCCGTTTGCATCTTATGCAGATGAGTCCGGAGGTCGCGACCGCGAGGAGCCGCAGTGTGATATCCGAACGGATTTTCAGCGCGATCGTGACCGTATTTTGCACTGTAAGGCATTTCGCCGTTTGAAACAGAAAACACAGGTCTTTTTGGCTCCGGAGGGAGATCATTATCGTACCCGTTTAACGCATACGTTGGAAGTGGCGCAAAATGCGCGGACGATCGCACGTGCGCTGCTTTTGAACGAAGATCTGACAGAGGCGATCGCACTTGGTCATGATCTTGGACACACGCCTTTTGGTCACGCCGGAGAGCGTGCACTGAACCGCATCTCTGAGGAATATGGCGGTTTTCATCACAATGAGCAGAGTGTTCGCGTGGTGGAACGGCTGGAAAAAGATGGCAAAGGCTTAAATCTGACGGCAGAAGTACGAGATGGAATCCTCAACCATCAGACAAGTCTGATGCCTATGACATTGGAGGGAAAGATTGTTCGCTTATCGGATAAGATTGCGTATATCAATTCGGATATAGATGATGCGATCCGAGCCGGTATCATACGGGAAGAGGAGATCCCAAAAGAATTGACAGATGTTTTGGGTGATACGACCAACAGTCGCCTGAATACGTTGGTGCATGACATCGTACATAACAGCGAGGGGAAGAATGAGATATGCATGTCATCTGATGTTGAGAAAGCAATGTATGCATTGCGCAAGTTCCTATTTGCTAATGTATATACCAATCCGATCGCCAAGGGCGAAGAGCGCAAAGTTGTACATATGATCGAGCAATTATATGAATATTTTATTCATCATTCTGACAAATTACCGGAAGAATTTTTGGAATTGATCAGGCAAGGGGAAACAACACAACGTACGGTCTGTGATTTTATTGCGTGCATGAGTGATCGGTATTCAGTAAACCTATATAAAGAGATCATGATACCGAAGTCCTGGTCGGTTCGTGGTGTGGAACACCGATAAAGAAAAATATATTTTGTCTGCAAAAAAGGAAATGGGAAAAAGACGTCGAATAACCCAAATAGAGTGTTTGATTTCGGAAAGGAGGAAACGGTGTGCCCAGATATACAGAAGAACAGATCGAACAGGTTCGGTCGGCAAATGATATAGTTGATGTGATAGGCGCGTCAGTACGATTGAAGCGTTCCGGCAGCGGGTATGTCGGGCTATGTCCGTTTCATAGTGAGAAATCACCGTCCTTTTCCGTGAACCCGGCGAGACAGATGTATAAATGTTTTGGCTGCGGTGTGGGTGGAAATGTGATCACGTTTGTCATGGAATATGAGAATTATTCGTTTCCGGAAGCGATGGAAAGCTTGGCAGAGCGGGCAGGGATCACTTTGCCAAAGCAGGAAATGACTGCCAAGCAAAAACAGGAAGAAAACTTGCGCTCAACGTTATTGGAGATCAATGCCAAGGCGGCAAGATATTATTATGCGACGCTAAAATCTCCACAGGGTAAATTAGGCCTTGAATATCTGCGGGGACGACAGCTTAGCGATGAAACGATCTTAAGGTTCGGTTTAGGTTATGCCGGACAGGGCGGCGGTGAGCTTTACCGCTATTTACGGCATGAAGGGTATGATGATCGCATTTTGCGTGAGACCGGATTGTTTAAGATGGATGAGCGTGGCGTTTATGATAAATTTTGGAACCGTGTTATGTTCCCGATCATGGATGTGAATAACCGGGTTATTGGTTTTGGAGGAAGAGTTATGGGGGATGCCAAGCCGAAATATTTGAATTCTCCTGAAACAAAACTTTTTGACAAGAGCCGTAATCTGTTTGGCCTCAATTATGCAAAGCAGGGCAAACGTAAGAAGTTTATTCTTTGTGAGGGATATATGGATGTGATCGCATTGCATCAGGCAGGATTTAGTGGTGCAGTGGCATCGTTAGGTACTGCATTTACAGAGCAGCAGGCCAATCTGCTTCGAAGATATACTGATGAAATCTATCTGACGTATGATAGTGACGAGGCGGGAGTCAAAGCAGCACTGCGTGCAATACCGATATTAAGGCGTGCAGGTATTACGGGACGTGTGGTTCATATGGAGCCATACAAAGACCCGGATGAGTTTATCAAGGGACTTGGCAGTGATGCGTTTGAAGAACGTCTGGAACAAGCACAGAACAGTTTCTTTTTTGAAGTAGATGTGCTTCGAAAACAGCACAATCTGAGTGATCCGGAGGAAAAGACAAAGTTTGTGCATGGAATGGCACGTAAACTTTTGGTGTTTGAGGACAAAGTGCAGCGGGATAGTTATTTGGAGGCGTTATCTGCTAAGTATAGTGTTCCGAAGGAAGATTTAAGATCCCTCATGATCCGCTACAGCAATATGGAGCCGGAAGGTTATCGGGAGGTCATGGAAGAACGACATGAACAGAGCAGAAGAAAGGCAATCCGCAAGGATCCGGAGGGAATGGCATATACGTATCGGCTGTTTTTGTCTTGGTTGATCGAACAGCCGGCCCTTTATGAACAGGTTAAACACATTGTGCATGTTGAGGATTTCTTAGAGGAGCCGTATCGTCAGGTGGCGGGGCTGCTATACGAGCAGCTGGAACGCGGACAAGCAGAACCGGCACAGATCATCAGTCGGTTTGAAGATGTAGAAGAGCAGCGGATGGTGGCAGGAATGTTTCAGACAACATTATCTGCGAAGATGGACAACCGTGAAAAAGAAAAGGCGGTCAACGAATTGATCCATCGGATCAAGGAGCGCAGTATAGAACATCAGACAAGAACTTTGACGGATTTTTCACAGCTTCAGGATCTTGTCCGCCAGAAAAAAGAACTGGAATCTCCGGGAAAACTGCATATTTCCCTGACAGGAGATCAGAATAGACAATAGATACAATGGAAAAACCCGGATATCCCGGTACACAGATAGAAAGGAAGGAACAACATGGCAACAGAAAAGAAACAGGCGGAGCTGCAGGAGACAGTCGTTTCCGAGACAAAGGAAAAGAAACAGACCAAAACTGCTAAGAAGGCGAGCACAACGAAAAAAACGTCTGCTTCTAAGGCAGAGACAAAAGCGGAGTCTGAGAAGGCAGCTAAGACAACGACGAAAAAGCAGTCGGCTGCGAAAGAACCTGCGGAGAAAAAGCAGACGAAAAAGGCATCTGCCGCAACGACGAAGAAGGCATCTGCCAAAGAAGCAAAAGCGACAGAAGATGAGACAAAGAAATTTATGGAGCGCATGAGAGCATTGTTAGATCTTGCAAAAAGTAAGAAAAATGTGTTGGAGATCGCAGAGATCAACAATTTTTTTAAGGATATTGATCTGACAGAGGAGCGTATCGAAAAGATCATAGAGTTTTTGGAACAAAAAAATGTGGATGTTTTACAGATTTCGGAGGACAAAGATACCGATGATGATATGATCTTGGAACTGGAGAATAATGGGGAAGTTCCGGACGATGATGAGATCGAGAATATCGATCTGTCTGTGCCGGATGGTATCAGTATTGAGGATCCGGTACGTATGTATCTGAAAGAGATCGGTAAAGTTCCGCTTCTTACTGCGGATGAAGAGGTTGAGCTTGCAAAACGTATGGAAGAGGGCGATGTGGAGGCTAAGAAGAAGTTAGCAGAAGCCAATCTTCGTCTCGTAGTCAGCATTGCAAAGCGTTATGTTGGTCGCGGAATGCTGTTTTTGGATCTGATCCAGGAAGGAAATCTTGGTCTGATCAAGGCAGTAGAAAAGTTTGATTACAAAAAGGGATATAAATTCAGTACGTACGCAACTTGGTGGATCCGTCAGGCAATCACACGTGCGATTGCAGATCAGGCGAGAACGATCCGTATCCCGGTTCATATGGTAGAGACGATCAACAAGTTTGTACGTGTTCAGCGTCAGTTATTGCAGGAACTTGGCAGAGAACCATATCCGGAAGAGATCGCAGAACAGATGGGCATGCCGGTAGAGCGTGTTCGTGAGATTCAGAAGATCTCTTTAGAGCCGGTTTCTTTGGAAACACCGATCGGTGAAGAGGAAGACAGTCATTTGGGTGATTTCATTCAGGATGATAATGTACCGGTTCCGGCAGAGGCAGCAGCGTTTACGTTGCTCCGTGAGCAGTTGGATGAAGTGCTTGGCACGTTGACGGATCGTGAGCAGAAGGTGCTCAAACTTCGTTTTGGCTTGGAAGACGGCAGAGCCAGAACATTGGAAGAAGTTGGTAAGGAGTTTAAGGTAACCAGAGAGCGTATCCGCCAGATCGAAGCGAAAGCTTTGCGCAAATTGAGACATCCGAGCCGCAGCCGCAAATTAAAGGATTATTTGGAGTAATGCAGTTATCTAAACGATTGCAGGCCGTGGCGCATCTCGTACACTCTGGCGGTGTTGTTGCTGATATTGGATGTGACCATGGATTTACCATTATATATTTGGTGATGAATCAGCTTGCATCGGCAGGGATTGCTATGGATGTGGCAGATGGACCGTTAATGCGTGCGAAAGAACATATACATCAGTATGGACTCGATAACAGGATCGCATTACGTAAGTCAGATGGTTTGCAGCAGCTTGTAGAAGGCGAGGCAGATACAATATTGATCAGCGGCATCGGTGGAGCTTTGATGGAACGTATTTTGCGGGAATTTCCGCACGTAACACAGTCTGCGAAAGAACTGGTACTTTCGCCTCAGTCAGAGATATACAAAGTACGTCATGCGCTGCACGATCTGGGTTTTGTGATCGCACGGGAAGAGATGGTATTTGATCAGGGTAAATATTATACGATCATACGGTGTGAGAGGGGCAGTGAGCATTACTTCACGGAGGAAGAATATATATATGGAGGGTACCTGATGCAAACGAGACATCCGGTATTTCTGGAATATATGCAAAAAGAGCTTGCGCGGGTGCAGCGTGTTTTGGAGGCAATGCCGGATACACAGCCGGCGAAGAGGCAGATTCTTCAGGAACAGCAGACTATCTCAGATATTTTGAATCCGAGATAACAGGCTGCATTGTCAGTGACAGAAAGGCAAAGGTGTTGTTATGGGGAAACAGATTAAAGTGGAAGTGATCATTGGCGCTAAAAGGATTCCTAAAACTTACGAAGAGGGAGTTACCTATGAGCAGGTGGCCAAAGAAGTACAATCGGCATATTCATATCCGATCATTCTAGCCAGACGTGGCGGTAAATTGGTGGAATTAAATAAGCGGATCCGTGAGGATGTCCAGATATGTTTTATGACGACGGCAGATGACAGTGGGCACAAGACGTATGTTCGTGGTGTGACATTACTGATGTTACGCGCGTTTTATGCGGTCTGCAAAGGGCAGCCGTTGGAAAATGTATATGTGAAATATCAGATCGGCGATAGCTGTTACTGCGAAGTGAGCGGTGTCCCTGTGACGGAATCTTTGCTGCAGCAGGTTGAACAGTATATGAAAGAACTGGTACATAGAGATATTCCATTTTTGAAACGGTCGGTAGATACTTCCGAAGCACTGCGTATTTTTGAAAAATATGGCATGATGGATAAGAAAAAATTATTTGAATATCGTCGTGTTTCCAAGGTAAATATATATACATTAGACGGATTTGAGGATTATTATTATGGTTATATGCCGGCAAGTACCGGTGTACTTCAGTATTTCAGTTTAGAGCCATATGAAAACGGATTTATGCTGAATCTGCCCAATAGCAAAACTCCGGATCAAACAACATTGCACAAACCAAGTCCAAAGTTGTTTGCAACCTTGCAGGAGGCGAAATCGTGGGGCAAGATGGTGGATGTTGATACGGTAGGTGCGTTGAATGATGTGATCTCGCATGGTGGTGCGCCGGAACTTATATTGGTACAGGAAGCACTTCAGGAGAAAAAGATTGCGCAGATCGCAGAGCAGATCGCCAATGACCCAAGTAAGAAATTTGTCATGATCGCAGGTCCGTCTTCTTCCGGTAAGACATCATTTTCTCATCGCTTGTCGATTCAGCTTCGAACACTCGGAGTGCATCCGCATCCGATCGCATTAGACAATTATTTTGTAGACCGCGATGAAACACCGTTAGATGAAAATGGCAATTATAACTTTGAATGTCTTGAAGCAATCGATGTTAAACTGTTTAATCAGCAGATGAATGAGCTGCTTGCCGGAAAACGTGTCGAACTGCCGACTTTTAATTTTGTGACCGGTCAAAAAGAATATAAAGGAGATTATAAGCAGTTAGGTGAGGATGATATATTAGTGATCGAGGGGATCCACGGCTTGAATGATAAACTATCTTATACGCTTCCAAAAGAAAGTAAGTTTAAGATATACATCAGTGCGCTGACCCAGATCAACATTGATGAGCATAATCGGATTTCTACGACAGATGGCAGATTGATCCGGCGAATGGTACGTGATGCCAGAACAAGAGGCGCTTCGGCCGCTCGCACGATCGGTATGTGGCCATCGGTACGCCGCGGGGAAGATCAATATATATTCCCATTTCAGGAAGAGGCGGATGTTATGTTTAACTCGGCACTGATTTATGAGCTTGCTGTTTTAAAACCGTATGCAGAAGCAATCCTCTTTGGAATACCGAAGGATGCACCGGAGTATATCGAGGCAAAGCGTCTGCTTAAGTTTTTGGATTATTTCATTGGGATCAGCAGTGAAGACATCCCGAAAAATTCACTGATGCGTGAATTTGTGGGAGGCAGTGTCTTTAATGTATAGGATTAATCTGTATAGAAAATTGCAACATTGACAGCAGGGCTGTATTAGGCACACATAATACAGTTTTTCCAGATCTGTCAGCAGGCAGTGTAGGACGGTCGGCAGATATGATAGATAACATGGTGTGCAGAAATGAGGACAAAAAGATATGGCACAGATTATTGATGGAAAGAAAATTTCAACACAGATCAAAGATGAGGTGAAAGAGCAGGTTGCTGCTCTGAAACAAAAAGGAATTGATGTAACTTTGGCCGTGATTCAGGTTGGTAAAGATCCTGCATCTACTGTATATGTCGGCAACAAAAAGAAGGCCTGCGAATATGTAGGTATTCGTTCTTTGGCATATGAACTGCCGGAAGAGACCAGTGAGCAGGAGCTTTTGGAGTTAGTACAATCGCTCAATGCTAAAGAAGATGTCGATGGCATTTTAGTTCAACTTCCGCTGCCAAAGCATATTGATGAGGATAAAGTGATCCGTACGATTTCGCCGGACAAAGATGTGGATGGTTTTCATCCGGAGAGCGTAGGACGTCTAAGTATTGGGCAGCCGGGCTTTGTTTCCTGTACACCGGCAGGGATCATCCAGCTTTTGAAACGTTCTGGAATAACGATTGACGGCAAAGAATGTGTTATTATCGGTCGGAGTAATATTGTTGGTAAACCGATGGGAATGCTCTTACTTAGGGAAAATGGAACGGTGACGATCTGTCATTCACACACTCCGGATCTGAAGACGGTTGCCAAGCGTGCAGATATTTTAGTCGTTGCGATCGGCAAGGCGAAGTTTGTAGATGCTTCTTATGTGAAAGACGGGGCCGCTGTCATTGACGTAGGAATGGATCGTGATGAAAATGGCAAGTTGTGTGGTGATGTTGACTTTGCTTCTGTTGAACCGGTTGCAGGGGCGATCACACCGGTTCCGGGAGGCGTTGGTCCGATGACGATCGCAATGCTTATGAACAATTGTGTGGAATCTGCACAGAGAAAACATTGTTAGAAATGGAGACTACGAATGGAACAACAGAATGTAACACCAATTTATTTTGTGTCGTTAGGGTGTGACAAAAATCTTGTGGACAGTGAAATGATGATCACTTCACTGCGGGAACAGGGCTTTCGTCTTGTGAATGAAGAGACAGAGGCAGAAGTGATTGTTGTAAATACCTGCTGTTTTATTGGGGATGCCAAGGAAGAAAGTATCAATACATTGTTAGAAATGGCGTCCTACAAGGAAACAGCTAAATGTAAGCTGCTTGTGGCTGCGGGATGCCTGGCTCAGCGTTACCATAAAGAGATACAAACGGAGATACCGGAAGTCGATATTATTGTCGGCACAATGGGGTATGAAAATCTCGCGGAAACGATCCGCGAAGAGTTAAAAGAGCATCAGGGTGTTGTTGAGACATTACAGAATATTGATTATCTGCCGACGCCGCTGACGAATCGAGATAGTATGTCCGGTGGATATTATGCATATCTTAAGATTGCAGAAGGCTGTGATAAATGCTGTACGTACTGCGTGATCCCGAAAGTACGCGGACATTATCGCAGTGTTCCGATGGAGAATCTGCTTGCACAGGCAGAACATCTGGTTCAAAACGGAGCCAAAGAGCTGATCTTGGTGGCACAAGAGACAACATTATATGGTGTGGATCTATATGGACACAAGAGCCTTCCTGAGCTTTTGGAAAAATTATCGGAATTAGAGGAGCTGAAATGGATCCGCATTTTATACTGCTATCCGGAGGAAATCACAAAAGAGCTGGTTCATGCGATCAAAACGCTTCCGAAAGTATGTCATTATCTGGATATTCCGATCCAGCACGGTTCTGATAGCATATTAAAGCGGATGGGGCGGCGTACCAATAGCAAAGAACTGCGGGATATGGTACATTATCTGCGTCAGGAGATTCCGGATATTGCACTTAGAACAACATTGATCACAGGATTTCCCGGCGAGAGTGAGCAGGATTTCGAACAGCTGAAAGAATTTGTGGAGGAACTTCGATTCGATCGACTTGGTGTATTTACGTACTCAAGGGAAGAAGATACACCGGCAGCCGCAATGGAGGAACAGGTGCCGGAAGAAGTTGCAGAAAAGCGGCGGGATGAGATCATGCAGATCCAGCAAAAGATTGCTTTTGAGAAGACGTCGGCACAGATTGGACGTGCTTTAGAAGTAATGGTAGAGGGGTCCCTGCCGGAAGATGGTGTTTATATTACGAGGACGTATATGGATGCACCGGAAGTGGACGGGTATGTATTTGTGGCAACTGATTGGAATCTGATGTCGGGAGATTTCTTAAACGTCAAGATTACCGGTGCAGATGAGTATGATCTCATTGGAGAGGTCATAGAGGAATAAGAGAATAGAATTGAAGGAGGATAAATATGAATTTACCAAATAAGATTACGATGCTTCGTGTATTTTTAATACCTTTTTTTGTTGTGTTTATGCTTGTATCAGCCATCCCTTATAGCAAATATATTGCATTAGTTGTTTTTGTTGTAGCAAGTCTGACGGATACCTTAGATGGTTATATCGCCAGAAAGTATAAACTTGTATCCAATTTTGGAAAATTCATGGATCCGTTGGCAGATAAATTATTAGTTTCTTCGGCGATGATCTGTCTGGTGTCCTTAAACAGAATTCCGGCTTGGGTTGTTATTGTGATCATAAGCCGTGAGTTTATCATTAGTGGATTTCGTCTGGTCGCATCGGATGCCGGTGTCGTGATAGCAGCGAGCTGGTGGGGCAAGATAAAAACAGTTGTACAGATGATCATGGTCATTGTCTTGATCTTGTCTATACACAATCCGGTTGTTGCTGTGATCGAGCAGATATTGATCTATTTAGCACTGGTACTTACGGTGGTATCGTTATTGGATTATTTGATCAAAAATTGGAAGGTTATGGATGATGGAAAGATGTAATGAGATAAGAGTACCATCTGAGGAGGCGGTACAGTTAGTAGAATATTGTATCCAAAACGGTTATAAGATTTCTACAGCGGAGTCATGTACCGGAGGCCTGATCGCAGCGGGTATTGTAGATGTACCGGGTGCATCAAATGTCTTTGAAGAGGGATATGTTACGTACGCAGACCGGGTTAAACAAAAACTGCTTCATGTATCCGTGACAACGATTCAAAAGTATACGGTGGTAAGTGCGCAGGTGGCTGAAGAAATGGCGCTTGGAACAGCGCAGGCCAGTGGAGCCGATATTTCTGTTACGACAACAGGTTATGCAGGACCGGAAGATGGTGAAGATGGGACACCGGCAGGAACCGTTTACATCGGAACCTGCTTTCGGGGGTGCGCAGAGAGCAGAAAATATTGCTTTGACGGTGATCGTGGGCAGGTGCGCTTGCAGGCAGCCCGTGAGGCAATGAAATTTGCATTAGAAAGGATGAAACAGATTGAGTGAGGTGATCGTTGTAGGCGGTGGAGCAGCCGGTATGATGGCAGCTATTGCGGCAGCGGACTGTGGACATCAGGTAACCATTATAGAAAAGAATGAAAAATTAGGGAAAAAATTATTTATTACAGGAAAAGGCCGGTGTAATATCACCAATGACAGTGATGTAGAGAATCATTTGAATCATGTGATCTCCAATCCGAAATTTATGTACAGTGCCTTTTATAGTTTTGACAGCAGCCGTATGATCGACTTCTTGGAACAGGAAGGTCTGGCGGTAAAGACAGAGCGCGGCAATCGCGTGTTTCCGCAGTCTGATAAGTCTTCCGATGTGCTGCAAACACTGCAGAAAGCACTTCGCAGAAGAAATGTTACGGTCAGATTGCATACGAAGATGACAGGACTTATGATCGAAGATCATATTTGTAAAGGTGTAAAAGTACAGAGTTATCATGGTGCATTGGAAACACTGGCAGCGGATGATGTCATCCTTACAACGGGGGGACTTGCATATCCTTCTACCGGATCGACAGGTGATGGACAACGACTGCTGAAACAGGCAGGAGTTGCTTTAGAACCATGTTATCCGGCGTTAGTGCCTGTTGAGACGGTAGAAGAGTGGCCAATCAGACTTCAGGGATTATCGCTTCGCAATGTGTCGTTGCGCGTGGAACGTGGATCGCATAAAATATACGAGGAACAGGGAGAAATGCTATTTACGCATTTTGGTGTAAGCGGACCATTGGTCTTGTCGGCGAGCAGCCTGCTCGGTCGTAAAGGTGCCAAAGACTGTAAACTGCATATTGACTTGAAACCGGCCTTGTCGGAAGAACAGTTAGATGAACGGTTACAGCGTGATTTTGCCGCACAAAAAAACAGCATGTTTAAAAATAGTCTGGGAAAGCTGCTGCCGTCAAAATTGATCCCGGTTATCGTGGAACTTTCCGAGATCACGCCGGATAAGCAGGTCAATGAGGTGACTAGGCAGGAGCGGCACAGACTGGTTAAGCTATGCAAAGATCTCACCTGTACCGTCAAAAAGCTGCGGGATTTTCCGGAAGCGATCGTTACCGGAGGAGGCATTTCCGTAAAGGCGATCAATCCGGCAACTATGGAATTAAAGGAGATTTCACATTTATTTGCCGCCGGAGAGCTGATCGATGTAGATAGTGTGACGGGAGGGTATAATCTTCAGGTTGCGTGGTCAACCGGGTATTTGGCAGGAATATCAGTGTATTGAATGATAATGGAGGATAGATATGTATAATATTGCAATTGACGGACCGGCAGGAGCCGGCAAAAGTACTATTGCCAAGATGGCAGCGAAGAAACTGGATTTCATTTATGTAGATACCGGAGCCATGTATCGTGCGATGGCGCTGTATTTTCTGCGTCGGGAAATTGATGCAAAAGATGAGAAAAAGATTGCAGAGGCCTGTGAGCATATCAATGTGACGATTGCTTATCAGGAGGGAGAACAGCAGGTACTTCTTAACGGTGAAAATGTCAATGCCTTTATTCGTACAGAAGAGGTTAGCATGATGACATCTAATACTTCAAAATATCCTGCTGTACGTGAGAAACTTCTTTATTTACAGCGGGAACTTGCGGCAGCTAACAATGTGATCATGGACGGCCGGGATATTGGAACTTGTGTCCTGCCGGATGCAGAGCTTAAGATATATCTTACAGCCAGTGCATCGGAGCGAGCTAAAAGACGTTATTTGGAGCAGAAGGAACGCGGTGTGGAAAGTGATCTTGCCCAGATCGAAAGGGATATTATTGCACGTGATGAGCAGGATATGAATCGTGAGATCGCCCCGTTAAAGCAGGCAGAAGATGCTATTTATCTAGACACCTCTGATATGACGATCGAGGAAGTAGTGACAAAGATCGTATCACTCGTTCAAAAGGCCTGAACAAAACGGATCTTTGTGGGCATAGAAAGGATTGAAAGATTTGTATGAAAGTTACATTGGCTAAGAGTGCGGGCTTTTGCTTTGGAGTGAAGCGGGCAGTGGAAATGGTTTATAAGGAAGCGGAGACGGGAAAGAAAGTGTATACGCTCGGTCCGATCATTCACAATGAGCAGGTTGTGCAGGATCTGGAACAAAAAGGTGTGCGTGTGATCGATACGCCGGAAGAACTTTCCAAAGCGGAGGATGCGACGGTGATCATCCGCTCACATGGCATCAGCGCAGACGTGTATCATCAACTGGAAGACAAAAAGGTTCGCATTGTTGATGCGACCTGTCCTTTTGTCAGCAAGATCCATCGCATTGTTGAGAAAAAATATCAGGAAGGAAGCTGTATTGTCATTGTCGGCAATGCAAACCATCCGGAAGTGGAAGGGATCAATGGATGGTGCAATGGCGCAGCTACAGTGATCGGAAGCGTTTCGGAGGCAGAAAATTATAGTCAGGAACCAGCCAGGAAGCTTTGTGTTGTGGCACAAACGACATTTAATTACAAGAAATTTAAAGATATAGTTGATATTTTTTCGAAAAAGAGTTATGATATAGACGTTATGAATACAATTTGCAACGCTACCGAAGAGCGTCAGACGGAAGCGGCAGCCATTGCCGGTGACTCCGACGCAATGATAGTGATAGGTGGAAAACATAGTTCGAACACGCAGAAACTGTATGAAATATGCAAGAATGTGTGTCCGGACACACATTTTATACAGACACTTGATGACTTGGATTTGAAGCAATTTCAATCTTTTCGTAGCGTGGGTATTACTGCAGGGGCCTCGACCCCAAATACTATTATTAAGGAGGTTCAATCATATGTCAGAAATGAATAATGAGTTTGAACAGTTATTGGAAGAAACATCATTAGTAACAATCCACAATGGAGAGGTTGTAGAAGGGACAGTCATCAGCGTTAAGGAAGATGAGATCGTTCTTAACATCGGCTACAAAGCAGATGGTATCATTACTAGAAATGAGTATAGTAATCAATCCGGCATTGATCTGAGAGATGTTGTGAAAGAAGGCGACAAAATGAACGCCAAGGTACTCAAGGTGAATGATGGTGAGGGACAGGTATTATTAACATACAAACGCCTTGCTATGGAGAAGAGTAATGAGCGCATTCGTGAAGCATTTGAGAATAAAGAAGTACTTACAGCTAAGGTTGTCAATGTATTAACAGGTGGCTTGAGTGTCATCGTTGATGAGACTAAGATCTTTATTCCAGCCAGCCTTGTATCTGATACTTATGAGAAAGATCTTTCTAAGTATGCAGGACAGGAGATTGAGTTCGTTGTCAGCGAGTTTAATCCAAAGAAGAGAAGAATCATTGGTGACAGAAAGCAGCTTTTGGTTGCAGAGAAGAAGAAGAAACAGGAAGAGCTTTTTGCAAGAATTCATGTTGGCGATACTGTAGAAGGTGTTGTTAAGAATTTGACAGATTTCGGTGCATTCATCGATCTTGGCGGAGCAGACGGACTTCTTCATATTTCAGAGATGTCTTGGGGACGTGTTGAAAATCCTAGAAAGGTATTCAACGTTGGCGACAAGACTAAGGTTCTTATTAAAGACATCAAAGACGATAAGATTGCATTGAGCCTGAAGTTTGAGGATCAGAATCCATGGTTAAATGCTGATGGAAAATATAGCGTTGGTTCTGTTGTGAAGGGTAAAGTTGCACGTATGGCTGATTTCGGTGCATTCATTGAGTTAGAGCCTGGTGTTGATGCATTACTGCATGTATCTCAGATCTCTAAGGAGCATGTTGATAAGCCGTCTGATGTATTGAAAGTTGGTCAGGAAGTGGAAGCTAAAGTTGTTGATTTCAATAGCGAAGATCACAAGATCAGCCTGAGCATCAAGGCTTTATTGAATGACTCACAGGCGGAGGAAGAAGAGGATGTCGCTGAAGAGCCAGCAGAGTAATAGTAGGTAATCGCTCGCCAATCCGTACTTGTACGGGTTGGCGATTTTTTTCGTATAGGGTTTTCGTTTGTGCGAAAAGTATGGAATGAAATTTGCGTATGTAAAGGAGGTCAGAAATGGGCGATTATGAGTTGTTTAAGAAACAGGTATTCGGGTTGACCCAGATAGACCTGAGTTGTTATAAAGAACGTCAGATGAAACGACGCATTGATGCGTTGATCACAAAGTGCAAGATTACATCATACGAGGAGTATATCCGATTGCTAAAGACAGATAAAGTGAGATTGGATGAGTTTGTGGCATACTTGACCATTAATGTATCTGAATTCTATCGCAATCCGGAGCAATGGAAGCTGTTAGAAGATGAGATGCTTCCGTATTTATTTGAGCGCTTTGGCAATGATCTGCATATATGGAGTGCTGCCTGCTCGACAGGAGATGAACCGTATACACTTGTTATGCTGTTAGCAAAGTTTATTCCGCTGGATAAGATCCATGTTTATGCGACGGATATTGACAGACAAGTGTTAGAAAAGGCGCAGATGGGTATTTATGATGAAAAGAGCTTAAAAGGACTACCGAAAGAATTTGTGTCGAAATATTTTACACAGGTTTCTGACCGGAGTTATCAGATCAGTGATCAGATCAAGCGTTGTGTCAAATTTTGTCAACATAATCTGCTGAAGGATAGATATCCAAAAGAATGTGATCTGATCGTCTGCCGTAATGTGATGATTTATTTTACGGAGGAAGCCAAAAAGGAGATATATCAAAAGTTTAATGCATCCCTTAAAAAAGACGGGTTGTTGTTTGTTGGAAGTACAGAACAGATCATATCGCCCGGCAATATCGGATTTGCAAGTTTTAAGTCATTTTTTTATAAACGCTTATAGTGTGGATAGTGAAAGGCATGGTGAAGAAAGATGGAGACTAAGATTAAGATCGTTGTGGATGCGATGGGTGGTGATTACGCACCAGAGGTTCCGGTACAGGGAGCCGTAGAAGCATTGCAGGAAAATACAAATATTTCTATCGTATTGGTAGGTAGAACGGATGCGATCAAGGAGCAGCTTGCAAAATATACGTATGATAAAGAGCGCATAGAGATCGTTCATGCAGAGGAAGTGATCGGATTTGACGAGCCACCGGTGATGGCAGTTCGCAAAAAGAAGGATTCTTCCATCGTAGTTGGCATGAAACTCGTTAAAAAAGGCGAGGCAGATGCATTTGTATCAGCAGGAAGCACCGGTGCTATATTAGTTGGTGGTCAGATGATCGTTGGAAGGATCAAAGGTATTGAACGAGCACCGTTAGCGCCATTGATCCCAACGGCCAAAGGACCGGCATTGCTGATCGATTGTGGAGCAAATGTAGATGCCAGAGCTTCTCATTTGGTGCAGTTTGCACAGATGGGATCCATATATATGAAACACGTTGTTGGAGTAGACAATCCTAAAGTTGCTATTGTAAATATTGGCGCAGAAGAAGAAAAAGGAAACCAATTGGTGAAAGAAACATATCCTTTATTGAAAGAATGTAAAGATATTAATTTTACCGGAAGTATTGAAGCAAGAGACATTCCGAAGGGTGATGCCGATGTTATTGTATGTGAGGCATTTGTTGGCAATGTTATTTTGAAATTATACGAGGGATTGGCAGGGACGCTGCTTTCTAAGGTGAAGCAGGGGCTCATGTCTACACTTCGCAGTAAGATAGGGGCATTGTTGATCAAGCCAGCATTGAAAAAGACAATGAAAGAGTTTAACACGGATGATCATGGTGGAGCACCATTGCTTGGCTTGAGAGGATTAGTTGTTAAAACGCATGGCAGCTCCAATGCGAAAGATGTCAAAATGGGCATTTTGCAGTGTGTGCAGTTTACCGAAGAGCAGATCAATGAAAAGATCAAAGAGAATCTTGCAGTAAAGCAGGAAGATTAGCGAATAGTATGAGATGGGAAAGGAATGAGTGTTTCTTATGGAGTTTGAAAAGCTGCAGATGATCATTGCAGAAGTTCTGGGCAAAGACTCGGAGCAGATTTATGCCAAAGCGCGGCTGGTGGAGGATCTGGGAGTGGATTCTCTGGAAGTTTTTCAGATCATTATGGGAATGGAAGACACGTTTGATGTTATTTTAGAGGAAGAAGCGGTGTATCAGGTGAAGACGGTACAGGATCTGTGCAATCTTGTGATGATACCTGCATAAAAAGGAGTATGATGAACAGTGAGACAGGAAAAGATAATTGAGTTTGAAAAAAAGATTGGATACACGTTTGAAAATCCGTATCTGTTGGTGACGGCATTGACTCACAGTTCGTATTCAAATGAAAAACGACTGAAAAAATATAAATGCAATGAGCGTTTGGAGTTTTTGGGAGACGCTGTATTAGAGTTGATCTCCAGCGAGTATATTTTTAAGGAAAATCCGCAGAAACCAGAGGGAGATCTTACAAGGATACGGGCAAGTTATGTCTGTGAACCGACGCTGGCAGCTTGTGCGCGAGAAATTTCTTTGGGTGATTATCTGCTTTTGGGTAAAGGAGAGGATCGCACCGGGGGCAGAGAGCGGGATTCTATTTTGTCAGATGCCATGGAGGCTACGATCGGTGCTGTTTATCTGGATGGAGGATTTGCCAGAGCAAAAGAGTATGTCGAGGCATTTGTGCTGCGTGATATCGAGAACAAAAAGTTGTTTTATGACAGCAAAACGATCCTGCAGGAGATTGTGCAGGGAAGACATCTTGCATTGGCATATCAGTTGGTGAAAGAAACCGGACCGGATCACTGTAAATCATTTGAGGTTGCTGTGATGATCAACGGTAAAAAGATAGCGGTCGGGACAGGAAGAACAAAGAAAAAAGCAGAGCAGTCGGCAGCGTATGAGGCAATTCTTGCTTTGCGGGAGAAATGAGGTAAGGGATGTATTTAAAAAGTTTGGAGGTACATGGCTTTAAGTCGTTTGCCAATAAATTAGTATTTGAATTCCATAACGGAATCACTGCTATCGTTGGACCAAATGGCAGTGGTAAGAGTAACGTGGCAGATGCTGTCAGATGGGTGCTTGGTGAACAGAGTGCCAAACAGCTTCGTGGAGCGAAGATGGAAGATGTCATTTTTGCCGGAACACAGCTTCGTAAGCCACAGGGCTTTGCGTATGTGGCGATCACGATCAATAATGAAGATCACAAGTTGAAAGTGCCGTATGAAGAGGTAAAGATTGCTCGACGGGTATACCGATCCGGTGAAAGCGAGTACCTGCTCAACGGTGCTTCGTGTCGTTTGCGGGATATTCAGGAATTACTGTTAGATACCGGTATTGGTAAGGAAGGTTATTCTATCATCGGGCAGGGTCAGATTGATAAGATCTTAAGTGGTAAGCCGGAAGAGCGTCGCGAGCTTTTTGACGAGGCTGCCGGTATTGTGAAGTTCAAAAAGCGCAAAACGGTTGCTGAGAAGAATTTAGAGGAAGAGCAGCAAAATCTTGTGCGAATCGAAGACATTTTATCGGAGTTGGAAAAACAGGTTGAGCCATTGGAGGCGCAATCCGAAAAAGCAAAAGAATATTTGAGTTACCGTGATGAACTGCGCAATCTGGATATCAATGTATTTTTGCAGGATTACAAAGAAAACAGCGCTTCCATGGAGGAACTTCGCGAGAAGGAAAGTATTGCAGATGGAGATCTGGCTAAGACAAAGGAAGAATATGAAACGGTCAAGTCAGAATATATTCAATTAGAAGAGGCACTGGATAAACATACGCGGAATCTGGAAGAATGCCGTGAAACGCTGAGTGCTGATAAAGTGAAGTTGAATCAGCAGGAAGGCGATATAAAAGTATTAGAGGAGCAGATCAATGCGGTGCGCCAAAGCGAGCTGTATTATCGTGAGCAGATAGAGAACTACCGTGCCAAAGTGTCTGAACTGGAAAGCGAACAGGAAGAGCATCGCGCAAAAACGAAAGAATTTGAAGATAAATTACAGCAGATGGAACAGTCCCGTCAGGATGTTACTGCTAAGCGGGAAAAGACCGGCAATGAGATCGCACTTCTCGAGCAGGAGATCGCAGGTCACAATGAGGCGATCGCACAGGCAAAAGATGCAAATACAGATGTTGTGACGCAGGAAGAACGCTTTCAAACGCTGTTAGAGCAGAACAATATCAAAAAAGTGGAACTGACAAAACGGATTTTGGAAAATAAAACGCAAACGGCCGGTTTGCAGGAAATTTTAGACCGAGAGCAAAGCAATCTGCAGGAGATCACGGATAAGATACAAGCGTTAGATGATGCCGGAGCAGAACTCGCACATTCTGTCAAGCATCTGCAGGGACAGACAGAGCAGTTAAATCTCGAGCGCCGTGAGACGGAGCGACAGTATCACATGGATCATTCCAGACTGCGTTCTCTGCAAAATATGACAGAGCGCTATGAGGGGTTTGGGCAGAGCATCAAGCGTGTTATGGAGCAAAAGCCGAATTATCCTGGCATTGTCGGAGTTGTGGCAGATATTATCCGCGTAAATAAAAAGTATGAGATCGCAGTGGAAACTGCACTTGGCGGCAGCATTCAAAATATCGTGACCGATAATGAGCAGACCGCCAAAAGTATGATCGCTCATTTAAAAAAGAATCGCTACGGCAGAGCTACATTTTTGCCGTTGACCAATATACATACAAAGGCAGCAAGCCGCGCACAAAATATTATGGCAGAGCCGGGTGTGATCGGTATGGCATCCACCCTTGTAGAGGCAGAAGATCGCTTCTCAGAATTGGTAGAATATTTGCTGGGACGTTTTGTTGTAGTTGATCATATCGATCATGCGATCGCTTTGGCCAAGAAGTATCATCACACGATACGTATCGTTACGACAGAGGGTGAACTCTTAAATCCGGGTGGTTCTATGTCCGGTGGTGCTTTTCGTAACAACAATAATCTGTTGGGAAGACGCCGCGAGATGGAGGAACTTGAGCAGCAGACGAAGAAATGGAAAGCGCGCCTTACCGAAATCGATGCAGATATTGCCAAGTATGAGAAAGATGGTGCGCAGATCCGTCAGAAGATCGAGACAAATCATCACCTGCGAGAAGAACTGGTATTGCAGCAAAATACTGCAAAATTGCAATATGATCGTGCAAACCGCGATATGGAACAAGCGAAGGAACAGCTTGATCACATTCGTTTTGAAAGTCAGGGGATCGAGGGACAGAAAAAGGAGCTGCAGGATGAATTAGATAAGCTGCAGGATCAACGTAAGGAAAATGAGGATCAGAATAAGATCCGCGAAGAGCGCATTGCAGAGTGTACGGACAAGCTTGATCAGGTCCGGGAGCAGCAAAAACAATTAGAGACAGAAGATGCACAGCTCCAATTGGACTATACAACATTGGAGCAGAAGAAACAGTTTCAGCAAGAAAATGTGAATCGTGTTGCCGGAGAACTGCAGAATATTTGCCAGCAGATGGAGGAAGCATCCGGGAATAATATGCAGGCAGATGAGAGGGTACGTCAAAAAGAGGCACAGATCGCGGATTTAAGACAGCAGATGGATCAGCTTTCTGTGCAGATCACGACGTTGACAGAGATGGTTGAGCAGAAAGTGCAGAAACGTGAGGAGCTGACAACGAGGCAGAAAGGCTTTTTTGAGCGTCGGGAGAGCTTATCGGAGCAGATGAATGCATTGGATAAAGAGGTGTTCCGCCTGCGCAACAGTCAGGAAAAATTGCAGGAAAAGATGGATTCTTACACGAACTATATGTGGGAGCAGTATGAACTGACCTTTAGTAAAGCGGAAGAAATTCGTGTAGCGTTAAATATGTCCGGGGCGCAAATGCGTGCCCAGATCAAAACCCTAAAAGGCAAGATCAAAGGCTTAGGGGATGTCAATGTCAATGCAATTGAACAGTACCGGGAGCTAATGGAACGCTATGAACTGCTTAACGGCCAGCATGATGATCTCATTAAGGCAGCCGATGTCTTACGTGGCATTATCGAGGAACTGGATACTGAGATGAGAAAACAGTTTGAAGAACAGTTTGCTGAAATTCAGACACGTTTTGATAAAGTGTTTAAGGAACTATTTGGTGGTGGACGTGGAGCACTGGAGTTGACAGAGGGAGAAGATGTCCTTGAGGCAGGCATTAAGATCGTTGCCCAGCCGCCGGGAAAGAAACTGCAAAATATGATGCAGATGTCCGGTGGAGAGAAAGCTCTGACAGCGATCGCACTGCTTTTTGCCATCCAAAGTCTGAAACCATCTCCGTTTTGTCTGTTGGACGAGATCGAGGCAGCGTTGGATGATTCTAATGTAGGGCGTTATGCCAATTATCTGCATAAATTGACCGAAAATACACAGTTTATCGTTATTACGCATCGACGTGGTACGATGAATGCTGCAGATATCCTATATGGTATCACTATGCAGGAAAAGGGAGTATCTACGTTGGTTTCTGTCAGTCTGTTGGATGAAAAAGAGATTGCCAATTAGATGGACAGATTGTCGGCATTTGAAACATATTGTATCTGATGTTGCATTTTAGCAGTAAAACAGGTAATATAGTAAGATGGTGCATAAAAAAGAATAACATGGAGAGTGAATATGAGTGAAAAAAAGGGATTTTTCAGCAGACTGAAAGACGGACTGACAAAAACACGAGACAACTTTGTCGCTGGAATTGACAATATATTCAACGGCTTTTCGGAGATTGACGATGATTTCTATGAAGAGCTCGAAGAAGTGCTTATTATGGCAGATATTGGTGTAAATACTACGTCAAAGATCATTGAGAATCTGCAGCAAAAAGTCAAAGAGCAGAAGATCAAAGAGATCAGTGTCTGCAAGCAACTGTTGATCGACAGTATCAAAGATCAGATGCGCGTGGATGAACATGCATATGACTATGAGAATGAGACTTCGGTTGTATTGTTGATCGGTGTCAACGGCGTTGGAAAAACAACGTCAGTAGGCAAGTTGGCAGGACAGTTCAAAAACAATGGTAAGAAAGTGATACTTGCAGCTGCTGACACATTTCGTGCGGCAGCAATTGAACAGCTTACCGAATGGGCAAAGCGTGCAGGCGTGGAGTTGATCTCCGGTCAGGAAGGCGGTGATCCGGCAGCAGTTGTGTATGATGCCGTAAATGCAGCAAAGGCAAGAAAGGCAGATATTTTGCTCTGTGATACAGCAGGACGACTTCATAACAAGAAAAATTTGATGGAGGAGCTGCGCAAGATCAATCGAATTATTGAACGTGAATATCCGGATGCACATCGGGAGACACTGGTTGTATTGGATGGAACGACGGGACAGAATGCATTAGCACAGGCAAAACAGTTTGGCGAAGTGGCAGACATTACCGGAATCATTTTGACAAAATTAGATGGTACGGCCAAAGGTGGGATTGCGATCGCAATTCAATCAGAGCTGCATGTACCGGTGAAATATATTGGTATTGGAGAGCAGATTGATGATCTGCAGAAATTTGATGCAGATCAATTTGTTGACGCACTGTTTGAATGATTGACAGGATAAAAAGAAAATTCATTGGAGGATAGTAACATGATGACATTAGATAAGTTTGAAGAAGCTTCAGAAAAGGTTAAGGAAGTCGTACTTCCGACCAATCTGATCTATAGCGAGTACTTTTCAGAACAGACAGGAAATAAAGTATATCTGAAACCGGAAAATATGCAGTACACAGGAGCTTATAAGGTGCGAGGCGCTTATTATAAGATCAGTACAATGTCATCGGACGAAAGAGAAAAAGGATTGATTACGGCATCTGCAGGAAATCATGCGCAGGGAGTTGCCTACGCGGCCAAATTATATGGTGTTCCGGCAACGATCGTAATGCCGACAACGACGCCATTGATAAAAGTGAATCGAACGAAAGGTTATGGCGCTAACGTGATACTGCATGGATCAGTATACGATGAAGCCTGCCAGAAAGCGTTGGAATTGGCAGAGAAGAGCGGTGCTACTTTTGTACATCCGTTTAATGATGAAACCGTTGCAACCGGTCAGGGAACGATTGCAATGGAAATCTTTAAGGAACTGCCGACAGTAGACATTATTTTGGTCCCGATCGGTGGTGGTGGACTGGCAGCCGGTGTTTCAACACTTGCTAAGCTGTTAAATCCGAACATCAAAGTGATCGGCGTAGAGCCGGCAGGCGCAAGCTGTATGAAAGCATCTTTAGATGCGGGCAAAGTAGTTACACTGCCAAATGTAGAGACAATTGCGGATGGTACCGCTGTTAAAACTCCGGGAGATAAGATTTTCCCATATATACAGAAAAATATTGACGAGATCATTGCTGTTGAGGATGAAGAGTTGATCGTCAATTTCTTAGATATTTTGGAAAACCATAAGATGTTAGTAGAAAACTCAGGCTTGCTTACTGTGGCAGCATTAAAGCATCTCGACTGCAAGGGCAAACGGGTCGTTTCAATCTTAAGTGGCGGTAATATGGACATTATTACGTTGTCTTCCGTCGTTCAGCATGGACTGATCGCCCGCGGCAGAGTATTTACCGTTGCCGTACAGTTACCGGACAGACCGGGTGAACTTGTCAACGTAGCGGATATTATCGCAAAAGAAAAAGGAAATGTTATCCGCTTAGAGCATAATCAGTTTGTCAGCATTAACCGTAATGCGGCAGTTGAGCTTCGGATCACGCTTGAGGCATTTGGACAGGAGCACAAAAATGAGATCTTAAAGGCGCTTCGTGACAAGGGATATGACGCAAAAGAAGAGACACCGACAGGTATGTATTAGAAAGGAATGGTTGTTTTATGGCAGGAACAGAAAATACAAAGGCATCAGAATTGTTGCACACACCCGGTGGAGTGCGGGATATTTATGGCAGTGCTTGTGCCAGAAAGCTGGAGGTACAGCATTCGTTAGAGCAGGTGATGCATTCCTATGGATTTCGAAATGTGCAGACACCGACGTTTGAGTATTTTGATATTTTTAATAAAGAACGTGGAACAGCTGCATCCAATGAGATGTTTAAGTTCTTTGACCGTGGCAACAATACACTAGTATTGCGACCGGACATGACGCCGGCGATCGCACGCTGTGTTGCCAAATATTTCCGTGAGGAGACTGAGCAGATGCGTTTCTGCTACACGGCACAGACTTTTGTCAGTACCGGACAATACAAGGGTAAATTACAGGAAGTGACACAGGTTGGAGCAGAGCTTTTTATGGATGACAGCTCCGATGCGGATGCAGAGATGTTAGCATTGACGATAGAATGTCTGTTAGAGAGCGGTTTGAAGGAATTTCAGATCGAAGTGGGACATGCCGATCTGTTCCGGGCTTTGGTAGAGGAAGCAGGCTTTGAGGAGGAGACGATCGAGACGCTGCGTGATCTGATCGAGAGCAAAAACTTCTTTGGCGTGGAAGAATTGTTAGGCAAGCTCACGGTACAGCAGGGGTTAAAAGAGGTCTTTGTGAAACTGCCGGAGCTATTAGAGAATTTAAAAGATGCGGCAGATTTTGTGCGTGCGAGAAGTAAGAGCGAGCGCGTATATAAAGCATTAGAACGCTTGGAAAAATTAGAAGAGATCTTAAAGATATATGGTTTAGAAGATTATGTCACGATCGATCTCAGTATGCTGAGTCATTACAGCTATTATACAGGAGTTGTATTCCGTGCCTATACATATGGAAATGGTGAGGCGATCGCCAGCGGTGGCCGCTATGACGGTTTGGTGGCACAGTTTGGCAAAGAGGCGCCGGCAATCGGTTTGGTTATCGTATTAGACCAGTTGATGATCGCAATGGAGCGTCAGAAGCTGTTTGGAGAGACTGCACTTGGCGGAACACTTTTGGTGTATCCGAAAGAGGTGCGTGCGCAGGCTTTGCAGGAGGCTAAGAAAATGCGTGAAGGTGGACAAGTTGTTCAGATGATGCGCAAATCTTCCAAAAAAGAAATTGAAGAATATGTTGCTTACGCAAAACGCAACGGTAATGATTCTTTGATCTACCTGACGAAAGATGGCGAAAAACAGCAGATGATAGAGGCGAAATAAGTAGGAGGATAGCGATGAAATACATAACATTTGCCCTGGCAAAAGGGCGTTTGGCAAAACAGACATTAGCGCTGTTAGAGCAGATTGGTATTACATGTGAGGAAATGAAGGATGAGAAAACGCGTAAGCTGATCTTTGTAAATGAAGAACTTGGTTTTAAGTTTTTCCTTTCGAAAGCATCGGATGTTCCGACTTATGTTGAAATGGGTGCTGCTGATATTGGTGTAGTCGGTAAGGATACCATTTTGGAAGAGGGCCGCAAGTTATACGAAGTATTGGATCTCAATTGCGGCAAATGCCGTATGTGTGTTGCAGGACCGAAAGAGGCGAAGGAACGCTTGAATGACGGTTCTCTGATCCGTGTGGCAAGCAAGTATCCTCGCATTGCAAAGGATTATTTTTATAATGTCAAACATCAGACAGTTGAGATCATTAAACTGAATGGGTCGGTAGAGCTTGCTCCAATCGTTGGTCTGTCAGAAGTGATCGTGGATATTGTTGAGACAGGTTCGACACTGCGTGAAAACGGTTTGGAAGTATTGGAAGAGATCTGTCCGTTATCGGCGAGAGTGGTTGTTAATGAAGTGAGTATGAAGATGCAGCATGAGCGTATTACAAAGTTGATCCGAGATTTGCGGGAAGTTATTCCACAGTAACATAGAAAGAGGAGGAAATTACGATGAGAATTGTAAAGCTGACACAAAAAGAGCGCGAAAATATTTTGGAAAATCTTTTGAAAAGAAGTCCGAATCAATATAGCAAATTTGAGACAACGGTTCGCGATATTTTGGATAAAGTGAAAGCAGAAGGTGACCAGGCACTGTTTGCGTATACAGAACAGTTTGATGGTGTAAAGATCACTGAGGAAACCTTCCGTGTTACCGAAGAAGAAATTGCTGAGGCATATGAAAAAGTAGATTCTCATCTGATTGAAATCATTCGTAAGGCGTTAGTGAATATTCGTGATTATCACCAGAAACAGGTTCGATACAGTTGGTTTGACAGCAAACCGGATGGCACGCTGTTAGGTCAGAAAGTAACAGCATTGGAACGTGTTGGTGTATATGTTCCGGGTGGTAAAGCAGTATATCCGTCATCGGTTCTGATGAATATTGTTCCGGCAAAGGTGGCAGGAGTAGAACGTATCGTTATGACAACACCGCCGGGAAAAGATGGCAAAGTATATCCGATCACATTGGTTGCAGCCAAAGAGGCTGGCGTCGATGAGATTTATAAAGTGGGTGGAGCACAGGCAATCGGTGCTTTGGCATATGGAACCGAAAGCATCAAAAAGGTTGATAAGATCGTGGGACCAGGCAATATTTTTGTGGCACTGGCCAAGAAAGCGGTATATGGACATGTCAGCATTGACTCGATCGCCGGCCCGAGTGAGATTTTAGTACTGGCAGATGAGACAGCCAACCCACGTTATGTAGCTGCTGACTTATTGTCACAGGCAGAACATGATGAGATGGCATCTGCAATCTTGATCACGACTAGCGAAGAGCTGGCTGATAAAGTATCCGAAGAAGTTGATGGTTTTGTGAAAAAATTATCCCGTCAGGAGATCATCCAAAAATCATTGGATTCTTACGGTTATATTCTGGTTGCAGATACGATGGAAGAGGCGATTGAAACAGCTAACGAGATTGCTTCAGAGCATTTAGAGATCGTTACGAAAAATCCATTCGATACAATGACGAGAATCCGTAACGCCGGAGCGATTTTCTTAGGAGAGTACAGCAGTGAGCCTTTGGGTGATTATTTTGCAGGACCAAACCATGTGCTTCCGACAAATGGCACTGCGAAGTTTTTCTCTCCACTGTCGGTCGATGACTTTATTAAGAAGTCCAGTATCATTTCCTATTCCCGAGAGGCACTGGAGCTAGTACATCAGGATATCGAGGACTTTGCAACTGCTGAGAAGCTGACTGCACATGCAAATTCAATCGCTGTTCGATTCGAACAATAATTGGAATACAAATTGCAAACTTTTGAAAAATCGGGTAAAATAAAAGGAAAAGCAAAGAAATGAGGATTCCTATGGAACAGAACGTGAAGTGCCGTCAGGCTGAGGTGACAAGAAAGACCGGAGAAACGGATATTACAATCCGTTTAAATTTGGATGGAACAGGGAAAGCTTCTATTCAGACCGGGATTGGATTCTTTGATCATATGTTGAATAGTTTTGCCAGACATGGGTTGTTTGATCTGGAAGTACAGGCAAAGGGTGATCTGGAGGTGGACTGCCATCATACGATAGAGGACACCGGAATTGTTTTGGGTGAGGCGATCCGTCAGGCTGTAGGGGATAAAAAGGGCATCTGCCGTTTTGGCGAGTGCATCTTGCCGATGGATGAAACGCTAGTACTATGTGCATTGGATCTGTCAGGCAGACCATACCTGCGCTATCATCTGGACCTTACAGTTCCATCTGTGGGACAGTTCGATACAGAGATGGTTCATGAATTCTTTTATGCAGTAAGCTATGCAGCAGGAATGAATCTTCATGTAAAACAGCTCGATGGGGAGAACAATCATCACATTATTGAGGCTGCTTTTAAGTCGTTTGCAAAAGCATTGGATCGTGCTGTGAGTTATGACGGACGTATATCCGATGTATTATCAACCAAAGGAAGCCTATAGGAGGACGATTATGAACCACAAAAAGATAATTCCTTTTATTAATGCAGAGAATGAGTATCCTGCAAATGTCATTCAGTTGGCAAACCGCTATTCCTGTGAGGGAGCGGACGAATTGTTTTTATATAATTATACCGGAGATGAAGCTTCCAGAGAGGAGTTTTTGTCTACCGTGCGGGAGATTGAAAAACAGATCGACATTCCATTTACGGTTGGAATCTATGTATCACGGTTTGAGGATGCCAAAAAGGCACTCTATACCGGAGCAAGTTCTGTTGTGATCCGTAAGGCTTTGCTGCCGGAGGAGAAAGAATTAAATGAGATCCTGCGCCGTTTTGATCGTGATAAACTGGCTGTGGAAGTCGACATGAAGGCTGATTTTCAAAATGCGGAACAGCTCAATGCTTTTTATGAGCAGGGATTTGGTACGGTCGTGTTAAAGCATATTGATACGACAAAGAGTTTTAGTGATGCAATCGATCAGTGCAAAATGACGGTTTTGATCCGAGATGGATTGATCCGTAATGATCTAAGTGAGCTGCTTTCCTATAGCAATGTATACGGTGTATCAACTAATTATTTTGAGGACAAAGATATTTATAAAGCAAAACGTGCATTGAAGCAGAATGGTATAGCTGTGGAAGTTTTCGAAAGCCTGATCGATTTTGCTGATTTTAAGCTGGATGCCAATGGGTTGATCCCGGCAATTGTGCAGGATTATCGCACCGGTGAAGTTCTTATGCTTGGATATATGAATGAGGAATCTTATGCGAAGACGATCGAAACAGGCCGCATGACATATTTCAGCCGAAGCAGACAGAAACTTTGGTTAAAGGGTGAAACTTCCGGTCATTTTCAGTATGTTAAATCATTGTCGTTAGATTGTGATAATGATACGATTCTTGCTAAAGTGCGTCAGATCGGTGCTGCCTGTCATACCGGCAATCGAAGCTGTTTTTTCAAAGAATTGGCCAAGAAAGAATATATTCAGACGAATCCTCTTACCGTATTGATGGAAGATTACAACGTTATTATGGAACGAAAAAATCATCCAAAGGAAGGTTCGTATACGAATTATCTGTTTGATAAGGGAATCGATAAGATTCTTAAGAAATGTGGAGAAGAGGCAACGGAGATTGTGATCGCTGCCAAAAATCCGGATGCAGAAGAGCTGCGCTATGAGATTGCAGATTTCCTGTATCATATGATGGTCCTGATGGCAGAATGTGGTTTGGACTGGAATGATATCACGAAGGAATTGGTGAATCGCAGGTAATAATAAGAAGGAGGAGAAGATATGATTGGTGTTTTGTTAGCAAAGGGGATTGCTGATCTGTCCTTTGGAGGTGCGCTGCTCTGGTATGTCGTTAAATATATCGTCAGTGCTGCTCTTGCCGTCGCAGCGGTTATGTTGGGAATCCGCCTGCGCAAAAATAAAAACGCAAAGACAGAGCAGTTAGCAGTGGATAAGGAAAGTGCTCATGGAAATTGAGAAAAAATATCAGATCAAAGAAATGCCTTGTTTGGATGGGGCTATGACAAAGGAAATGGAGCAGGGGTATCTCTGCACGGATCCGGTAGTGCGTATCAGACGAAGCAATGACAAGTATATTTTGACCTGTAAATCCTTTGATGGAATGATTGGCGAAAGACGGGCGGATGTTCGTATGTGCCAGGAGTATGAGATAAACCTGCCGGAGGAAAGTTATAAGCATCTGCGCCAGAAGGTAGATGGCGGCTTGATCTCTAAGACACGGTATATTATTCCGTTAGCAGATGGGCATATTGCGGAATTAGATGTATTTCATGGTCCCTTAGAGGGACTTCGTTTTGTTGAAGTGGAATTTCAGGATGAGGAAGATGCAGATCTGTTTGTTCCGCCGGAATGGTTTGGTCAAAATGTAAGTGGTGATAAACGTTATTCCAACAGTTTTTTGTCAACGCAGACAGGGCTGGAAGCGTTTTTGTAAATACAAAGTAAATCCGAATGAAGACAAAATAATGCGACTACAGGGAAATTCGGTTACTGCAATAAAAAATAATGGAGGCACATTATGTTTAAAATTTTAAAGAAAGAATACCTTGCCAATAATATCTGGCTTATGGATATTGAGGCACCAAGAGTGGCAAAACACTGTCAGCCGGGTCAGTTTGTCATTGTCAAGACCGATGAAAAAGGAGAGCGTATTCCGCTTACGGTATGTGATTATGACCGCGAGCAGGGAAGTGTTACGATTGTATTTCAGACAGTTGGAGCATCTACTACGGAGATGGCAAAGTATGAGGTAGGAGAATCCTTTATGGATTTTGTAGGACCGCTTGGATGTGCATCTGAGTTGATCAAGATGCCATTAGATGAGTTGAAAAAGGAGAAGATTCTTTTTGTATGTGGTGGTGTAGGTACTGCACCGGTATATCCACAGGTAAAATGGATGAAAGAACATGGTGTTGATGTCGATGTTATTATCGGCGCCCGCACAAAAGATATTATTATTTTGGAAAATGAGATGCGCGAAGTAGCTGCGAACCTTTATATTGCTACCGATGATGGTTCTTATGAGTTCAAAGGTAACGGCTGTGACAAGATCAATGATCTGATCGGACAGGGTAAGGAATATACGAAGGTTGTAGCGATTGGACCGATGATCATGATGAAATTTGTATGTAAGCTTACAAAAGAGCTTGGTATCCCTACGATCGTCAGCATGAACCCAATCATGGTCGATGGAACAGGTATGTGTGGTGCGTGTCGTTTGAAAGTTGGCGATGAGATCAAATTTGCCTGTGTAGATGGACCTGAGTTTGATGGACATTTGGTTGACTTTGACCAGGCAATGCTGCGTCAGCGTATGTACAAGACAGAAGAAGGCAGAGCAATGCTTAAATTGCAGGAAGGTGATACCCATCACGGTGGATGTGGCCAGTGCCATTAATGATAGAACAAAATAGAATAAACACTTCGAATGGAGGATAACAATGGAAGTAGATGTAATGAAGAGAGTTCCTGTACGTGAGCAGGACCCGAAGGTACGTGCCAAGAACTTTGAAGAAGTATGTCTTGGATACAATAGAGAAGAGGCAACGGCAGAGGCATCTCGCTGCCTGCAGTGTAAAAATCCGCAGTGCGTGAAAGGCTGTCCGGTAAATATTGATATTCCGGGATTTATTAGCAAGCTCGTAGAGGGCAGTGTAGAAGATGCTTATCATGTGATCAGTAAGTACTCTGCACTTCCGGCTGTATGTGGTCGTGTATGTCCACAGGAGAGCCAGTGTGAGTCCAAATGTATCCGTGGAATCAAAGGTGATGCTGTTTCTATCGGTAAGCTAGAGCGCTATGTTGCAGATACAGCAAGAGAAGAAGGCATTAAGCCGGCACCTGCAGAGACGAAGAACGGCAAGAAAGTTGCTGTGATCGGTTCCGGACCTGCAGGACTTACCTGTGCAGGAGATCTTGCAAAGCTTGGTTACGATGTTACTATTTTTGAGGCGCTGCATAAGGCTGGTGGCGTATTATCTTATGGTATTCCGGAGTTCCGTCTGCCAAAGACAAAAGTAGTGGATAAGGAAGTAGAAAACGTACAGTCACTGGGCGTTAAGATTGAGACAAACGTTGTGATCGGTAAGGCAACAACAATAGATGAGTTATTAGAAGAGGAAGGATTCGATGCGGTATTCGTAGGATCCGGTGCAGGTCTTCCTAGATTTATGGGTATTCCGGGCGAGAATGCCAATGGCGTTTTCTCTGCCAATGAGTATTTGACCAGAAGTAACCTTATGAAAGCCTTTGACGAGAACTATGACACACCGATCATTGCCGGCAAGAAAGTTGCTGTTGTTGGTGGTGGTAACGTAGCAATGGATGCAGCCAGAACTGCACTTCGTCTGGGGGCTGAAGTTCATATTGTATATCGACGTAGCGAAGAAGAACTTCCTGCACGTGTCGAGGAAGTACATCATGCAAAGGAAGAGGGAATTATTTTTGATCTCCTCACAAATCCAACACAGATCTTTACCGATGAAGATGGTAACGTTTCCGGTATGGAATGCATCCGTATGGAGCTTGGTGAGCCGGATGAATCCGGAAGACGCAGACCGGTGGAGGTTGCCGGATCTGAGTTTACGCTGGATGTAGATACCGTTATCATGTCTTTGGGAACCAGCCCAAATCCATTGATCTCTTCGACAACGAAGGGATTAGAGACAAACCGTCGTAAATGTATCGTTGCAGAGGAGCAGAATGGTCAGACATCAAAGGCAAAGGTATATGCCGGTGGTGATGCTGTTACCGGTGCTGCTACGGTTATTTTGGCAATGGGAGCCGGTAAAGCTGCTGCAAAGGGTATTCATGAATTCCTGAGCAAGTAATACGTATAAGTGAGTTTGCTGTCACGTAAGACCATGGACTGCAAATGGCGAGATCGTATTAACGAATAAACCGGATATCGGACTGTCGGAAGAGAGGACTCTTCCGGCGGTCTTTTTTACTTTATAGGAAACTTTTCGTTTCCTATAAAGTAAAAAACGCTCCGCGAGGATGCGCATCTCGCGGAGAAGAAGTTAGCTGTAAACAGCACCGCTCGAGCGCGAAAGAGTCGCAAGCGACTCTTTGTTCATTAATAACTGAAACTGCTGTTGTGTAGCGTGCGATCACCGCACAAAGTACTTGAAAGTACGAATTTATAGGGGCTTTCTGAGATTTTAGGCAAAAAAATTGTGCATATTGTATGGTTTGAAAGAGCAAAAAAGACAAATTGCACAAAATCAGGGTTGTCAATTTTTGTATTATCTGATTTTCTTTGTGAGAATTGCTATTTATGAGCATTTTTATTAGTACATACGTCCATTGTCCGGATGATATCATTTTGGTACGATATTACTAGTCCAGTGAGTGAGAAACATACACAAGATTTCAGTTTGCTGGACTGGAAAATCCAATTGTCAGGCAGATCATCTGATTGACATTCTAAGTTTTTGAAGGGTCTTTTGTTCATAATCACATTGAGAGAGTAAAGCAGCTTTCATATAGTATTTCTATTCATGATTTATTTCAGAATAAGTTCCCATATCGGACAAATCTACCTTTTACTAAAACACGATTTCTTCCATCGCTGTGCAACAGGGCAAAGAGAGGGATGATAGCTGTAGACAGCATAGAAGAGAACCGGATTTTCAAATGGAGTCGTTCATTAGGTTTCTCGAGGTTATAAGCTTTGATAGGGTGGGAGTATCGGGAAACCTCAAATTCAGCACAGATGAAACGGGCTGTTATAGCTTGTTTTGTCGAGAGTACATCAAGCAAATAGGGTATGGAGGAGATTATAGGATGTATGATTTTGAAGAGTTTAAAAATGTTATGGAACAGATGGTAAAAGAAAAATTTTCGGAGGGATATCAGGTCGAACGGCATAAAGTGATCAAAAACAATCAACTTGAATTGGATAGTTTGGTAATATTGGCAGAGGATACTAATGTATCACCACAGTTTTATATGCAGCAGCTCTATCCAAGATATGAACAGGGAGAGACGATGGAACAGTTAGTAGCTGACATTGTTTCGACCTATCACGAAACAGCCAAAAACAATCGGTTCGACAGTGAGAATCTGACATTGGAGGCGTGTCGGGAACAAATTATTTACCGCGTGGTATCTTTAGAGAAAAATGAAGAGCAGTTGGCGGAAGTTCCTTACATTCCATTTATGGATCTAGCAATCACCTTTCATTGTCTGATGGTGCAGGATGAACATGGAATTGCCTCTTTCCGGATCAGCCTTGATCTAATGCAGAAATGGGGATTGGATCATCAGACGTTGTTTACGATCGCACAAAACAATACGATGAAGCGTTTCCCGATTTCTATATGTCGTATGGAAACTATGTTATATGAGTTCTTTCAGCAGACAGATCATGAAAGCTCCTTGGATGATATTATGCAGACGGGGGATGAAAATATTTGGGGGAATCGAGCGTTTTGGGCAAAAAGTCGCGAAGGTGATCCATATGTTCTAACAAATTCGTCGAAGATTAATGGTGCGGCGGTTGTTTTGTATCCGCAATGCTTACAGCATATAGGAGAAAATATAGGAGGCAATTATTATTTGCTGCCTAGCAGCATCCACGAAATGATCATTATGCCGGAAAATGCAACAATGTCTCGGAAAGAACTGTGTGAAATGGTTACGGAGGTCAACGCGCAGTATGTTGAGCAGGATGAAGTATTATCGGATGCCGTTTATTATTATTCCTGTGTCAATAAAACATTGCAGATCTGCAACGGATAGCTTAATACATATCACTTATTAAGCGATATGAGGTTGTGAAAAAAATTTGAGGAATGGGAAGTTATTACAAGTTTGTACTAAGTAGCTATTTAAAAAGAGTTGGAAATTGTGTATAATAGGAAAAAGAGTTTTGCTTAAACAGCAAAGGAGTGGATTTTATGGATATGGTAAATAGTATTGCCGATATGTCGATCGCGATGGCAGGCAATCAGTTGATGACTAATGTCAGCACGGCAGTTCTTGATATGACGATGGATACCTATCAGGAACAGGCTGCGGAACTGACTAAAATGATGGAGACTTCTGTGACACCCCATTTAGGACAGCATATCGACATGACGATTTAAGAGGACAAAGAAATGGAAACGAGACAGTCTTGCGACTGGCTCGTTTCTTAATTGCAAAAAATTGGAGTCTGTGGCAATTATGATGTAGATGGTTATTATGAAGATAATAAATCGGATTATGATAATTACGATGATGCCTATGATGCTTTTGAAGATGACGAGGATTCGTGGGATGATTATTGATGCAAATGGAATAGAGAAGCTTACCAACATTAAAAGTACACCAGATCCGTGCCTTGACGGTTATATTCCCTTATGATATAATATTTCTCGCTGATTAATTGCACCTGTAGCTCAGTGGATAGAGCAACGGTTTCCGGAACCGTGTGCCGGGGGTTCGAGTCCCTCCAGGTGCGTTTTGATATTTGAGGAAGGATGTGGGTATATGCCGCTGCGATATAAAAAGTTTATTTTGATCTTTACGCTGGCAGTTATGTTTATTGGGTTGGGAACATTTTCTTTGATGGCTCCGGACCTTAATTTTTCGTTGTCAGCCACGAAGAGTGATGAACAGAATATAGCGGATGCGATAAAAGGCAAGTCGGATAAAGATATTAAAGAAGAGATCACCGATCTTGTGAAAGAATATTTTGATGCCAGACAGAAAGTAGATATGGATGCCTTGGCAGATTGTGTGACCGATGTGGACAACATTGACGAGCGCAAGTTGGTGGCGGCAGCGGAATATATTGAAAAATATGAGAATATTTCCTGCACGATCAAGGAAGGCTATGAAACAGGAAGTTATCGTGTTTACGCCTATCATGAAGATAAATTATATGATATTGATACGAAGATTCCATCGCTTACGGCATTATACATCAAGATGCAGCCGGATGGAAGATTTATGTTGCATTTTGGGACCTTGTCCGGCAAAGAGCAGAAGAAGATTGAAAAGCTGGATGCCAGCAAAGACGTCAAGGCGTTGCAGGATTCGGTTAATAAGAAATTAGAGGAGCTTCAAAGTACAAATCAAGAAGTTCGTGATTTCTGCAATATGTTGAATGAGTCTTCGGGCGATGGACCGGAAAGCACGGCTAATATTGATGGAGAAGCCGGAAGTGCGAATGGAGCAACCCCGGTGCCAACCGCACAGGGGGCACAGACACAAGCACCGGTGGCGACACAAGCACCGGCGGCGACACAGGCTCCGATGGCAACACAAGCACCGGCAGCGACGCAGGCACCAGCCGCTACACAGGCTGCACAGTAAATGAGGAAGTATAGGTAAGATAAGGTGATTCTTTTGAAGAGTCACCTTTTTCCATAAGGAAAGCAGGCAACACAGATGAGACTGCGTTTTGGGGTATACAGGCATGAAGCAGTAGGAAAGAAGTTCGCAGAGTTACTTTGCGGATGGAGAAAGGAATGTAACAATAGTATGGCAGACAATACGGGAGTAAGGATTAATAAATTTTTAAGTGAAGCGGGGGTATGCTCGAGGCGCGAGGCTGATCGAATGTTGGAGCAGGGGCGCATCACGATTGATGATAAGCCGGTAACAGCCGGTACAAGAGTGCATGACGGAGCTGTTGTGCGGGTAGATGGACGCCAAGTGACCAAAGAAGAGGAAGAGATTTTTCTGGCGTTTTATAAGCCCAAGGGGATCGTTTGCACGACAGCGCAGGAGGAAAATGGAGAACCGATCAAGAATGTTGTAGATTATATTGATTATCCAAAGCGAGTTTATCCTGTCGGCAGATTGGATCAGGCTTCGGAAGGGCTATTGCTTTTGACCAATCAAGGCGATGTAATGGAAAAAATTCTGCGCAGCCGTTACGGGCATGAAAAAGAATATTTTGTCAAGGTAGATCGTCCGATCCGCGATGAAGATTTACGTAAACTTGCCGCCGGTGTTCCGATTTTGGACACTGTAACAAAACCGTGCAAAGTGTGGCGGGAAGATGCGGATAGTTTTCATATCATATTGACGCAGGGATTAAATCGTCAGATCCGACGAATGTGTGAATATTTGGATTATCGGGTAACGCATTTGCGGCGTGACCGCGTGATGAATATTACATTAAAAGGGTTGAAAAAAGGCCGTTATCGCAGCTTGACGCCAATGGAGATCCGCGTGCTTCGCAAAGAACTGGAGCGGTAACGTCAGCATTTTCAGAAAGAATGGGGAATGATATGGAAGAGAAGAGAGCTAGGATCTTAGAGTTAGTAGAGCAGTTAAATCACGCGGCGGCAGTGTATTATCAGGGCCGTGATGAGGTTATGAGTAACTACGAATACGACAAACAATACGATGAATTACAGGCATTAGAAAAGGAGACGGGGATTGTTTTGGCGGGCAGTCCGACGCAGCGTGTAGGCTATGAGGTGCTTAGTGAGCTGCCAAAAGAACAACATCCTTCACCGATGCTTTCTTTGGACAAGACAAAGGATACAGAACAATTAGCGGCTTGGCTTGGTGAGCATCCGGGTCTGCTTTCGTGGAAAATGGATGGGCTTACTATCGTACTTACGTATCAGGAGGGAACTCTGCAAAAGGCAGTTACCCGCGGTAATGGTCAGGTAGGAGAAGTCATTACCGGTAATGCTCGTATGTTTGATAATGTACCGTTGCAGATCCCATTTCAGGGAGAATTGGTACTGCGCGGAGAAGCGGTGATTACGTATTCCAGATTTCGGGAGATCAATGAATCCCTTCCGGTGGAAGAGCAATACAAAAATCCGCGTAATTTGTGCAGCGGTTCTGTACGCCAGCTTGATAGCCGTGTTACGAAGAGCAGACATGTGAACTTTTTTGCTTTTTCGCTCGTGACGGCAGAAGGTGTTGATTTCAAAGATTCGCAGGAGAATAAATTCAAATTTTTGCAGGAACAGGGATTTACGGTTGTCGAATATGTTCGTGTTACCGGGGAGACATTGCCTGCAGCAGTGGCAGAATTTGCAGAAAAAATCGTCACCAATGATTTTCCGTCGGATGGCCTTGTACTTCTTATGGATGAGATCGCATACGGAGAAAGTTTGGGAAGGACCGCTAAATTTCCGCGAAATGCGATGGCTTTTAAGTGGGCAGATGAAATAGCCGAAACGGTGTTAGAGGAAGTGGAGTGGAGTGCCTCGAGAACGGGGCTGATCAATCCGGTTGCAGTGTTTGAACCGGTGGAATTGGAAGGAACAACGGTAAGTCGTGCGAGTGTGCATAATGTCAGCATAGTTGAACAGCTTGCTTTGGGGGTTGGTGATCATATTCAGGTGTATAAAGCAAATATGATCATTCCACAGATTGCGGAAAATATGACACGAAGCGGGACGTTACCTATTCCGGAAGAATGTCCGGTGTGTCATAGTGCAACAGCCATTCATGAAGAAAATGGAGTGAAGGCTTTGTTTTGTGAAAATGCATCCTGTCCGGCTAAGAAGATCAAAAGTTTTTCACATTTTGTCAGCAGGGATGCGATGAATATTGACGGCATGTCAGAAGCAACAATCGAGAAATTGATGAATCAGGATATGATCCATGAACCTGCAGATCTGTTTCGATTAGATCGATATAAAGACCAGATCATTGCAATGGATGGGTTTGGCGAAAAATCTTACGAAAAAATGGTTCAGTCAGCGACAAAGGCGGCACATACGACGATCATTCGCTTTTTGTATAGTTTAGGCATTCCGAATGTAGGATTATCCAATGCCGGCCTGATCTGTCGCTATTGCGCATATGATTTTGATCGTGTTTTGGCGGTTTCTGAAGAGGAGCTGACACAGATTGATGGCGTTGGTGCTGTGATCGCCAAAGCGGTAACAGATTATTTTGCGGTTGAGGCGAATCGACAAGTAGTGCAACATCTGTTACAATATATTTCGTTCGAGAAAATTGCGGATGATAATGTATCGAAAGATATGGAGGGAATCACGTTTGTAATTACCGGATCCGTTGAGCGGTTCAAAAACCGCAAAGAGCTGAAAGAGCTGATCGAATCGCATGGCGGAAAGGTGACAGGCAGTGTCACTTCTAAGACGAACTATTTGATCAACAACGATGCGATGAGCAACTCGACAAAAAATAAAAAAGCAAGAGAGCTTGGAATACCGATTTTGACGGAGCAAGCGTTTATAGAACAATATCACTTGTCCTAGCAGAAAAGTGCAGATATGCAGAAATGAGGTTTTATTATGCCAATTAAAGTACAAAATAATCTTCCGGCGAAAAAGATCATGGAGCAGGAAAATATATTTATGATGGACGAAACACGTGCAACGACGCAGAATATCCGTCCACTGTATATTGCTGTTCTCAATCTGATGCCACTAAAGGAAGATACGGAGGTTCAGCTGCTACGCAGTTTATCCAATACGCCATTGCAGATCGAGATTACATTTTTGACAACAGCATCGTATATTGGTAAAAATACGACGCTCAGTCATTTGAATGAGTTTTATAAGACCTACGATGATGTAAAAGAACGTAAATTTGACGGTTTGATCATTACGGGTGCTCCGGTGGAGCAGATGGAATATGAGGAAGTGCAGTATTGGGAAGAACTGAAGCAGATCATGGAATGGTCTAAGGCGAATGTGACATCAACAATGCATATTTGCTGGGGGGCTCAGGCAGGATTGTATTATCATTATGGAATCAAGAAACATCTGCTTCCAAAGAAAATAGTTGGTGTGTATGAACATCGGGTACACCATCGAAAAGTACCGCTTCTTCGCGGATTTGACGATGTATTTTATGCACCACATTCCCGTTATACCGGAGTTGATCATGAGGCGATTGAAGCGTGTGACACGCTAACTGTACTTGCAGACTCCGACAAGGTGGGAGAACTGTTATTAGTATCTGATGATGGTAAGCAGATCTTTGTGATGGGACATTTGGAATATGATCGTATGACGTTGGATTACGAATACAAGCGTGACAGTAAAAAAGGCTTAAATCCGGATCTGCCGGAGAATTATTATCCGGATGACGATTCGTCACAAAGACCATTGCTTCGTTGGAGAGGTGCTTCCAATGCCTTGTTTTCTAACTGGGTCAATTACTACGTATACCAAAATACGCCTTATGAGTGGTCATAAATGTGAGTGCGTAGCCCAGTCATGGATTATTTGAAATTATGTGAGCAATTATTATGAAAAATGAAAACAAACTAAAATACGAAAAATATATTATGAATATATCCATGATCGGAAGCGTTCTATTTATGATCGCAGAAGGTGTCATGGCATTTTGGACGAGATCACATTCTATTTTGATGGACTGTATCTTTGATTTGACAGATCTGATCATGATCGGTCCGTTTTTATTACTGGTGCCGTTGCTGTATAAGCCGGTAACAGAGCGCAGGCCATACGGTTTTGCCCAGGTGGAGTCATTGTTTGTCGTTATTAAGTACAGTGTGCTATTGGCGATCACGGTCCGACTGGTTTGGGATAACTTTTATGCGATATTGCATGGTGGTCGTGAAGTGGACGGCGGTAAGATTGCAGTGTTTGAGCTGATTGTTTGTGCATGTTGTCTGATCGTTTATATATTACTGCATTATTTTAGCAGACGTTATGCATCTATGACGATACAGGCAGAGATTTACATATGGAAGCTGGATGTGATCTCCAGTTTGGGTGTTTCTCTTGCATTTTTTGTAGAACAGTTCTTGCAAAAGACAACATGGAATCATCTGGCAGCTTATATTGATCCGATCGTTGCCATTATCATGTCGTGTTTGCTTTTAGTAGAGCCGGTCAAAATGATCATACACAATGTAAAAAGTCTGATATTGTTTGCACCGGATCAGGAAATCATGGATTCTATCCGGCAGATTGCAGAACATCACATGGATAAGATTCATTATGACATTGAATTTTTGGATGTGATACAGACAGGACGTAAAACTTGGGTTGAGATCTATCTGACCAGTCATAATCGCATTATCAATACCAAGATATTATTGCAGTTACGTAATGATATTCGTGCGGAGCTGCAGCAAGTATTTGATCAGGTATACGTGGAATTGATCCCAAGTTTGCCAGACGAATAGACTTGCGCAGAAACTAAAACTTCCCATACCGGAAGCTACTGCAAGAACCACATATTGCTTATTATGTCAAAGAATGCCAGGTGTTTTGCAGCCACAACATAGCGGCTTCTGTCGACAGAGAACTATAGTAATTGCCTTGCCGCTTTTTCGTTTTTGGTGATTTCTAGATTTTGTTGTCTCTGATGATTGATCTACATGCCCTTCGGAAACTCGAAGTCCCGGAAGCAAGGTATTCATCATTTTTGAAAGGGACTTTGCGCTCGTCGTTACTTATGTCTCGTATTTCAGAGACATTAAGTAACGTGACGTAGCGCATCGTAGCGAAAGCGTCCCGTCCAAAAATGGATGATACCTTGCTAAACCGGGACATCTCAGACAATCCTTCGGGCATGTATTCATCAGAGACGTAACAAAATAAGAAATCACCTAAAAACTCTGCGTTCTGCGGCAATTATCTTAGTTCTCTGCCGACAGAATAAGTTAGCTTATCGGCTGCAAAATACTATATTTATTGCTGACATAATAAGCAATATGTGGTTGCGTGAGATAATGAGGTGTGGGAAGTTTCAGTTACTAAATAATAAAAACGCCTGCGGACGAGTTCCTGGCAGGCGTTTTGTGTATTATGATAAAGCAAAGAGACTTACAGTGTGCGTTCACTGCCCCAGAAGAAGAGTGCTACTGTACCCGGACCGGTATGACTTCCTATGGTCGTGCCGATATTGTTGATCACTACTTTGCCGTTTAAGTTTGGAAAGCGTGCCTCTATCAGATCGGCAACTGCTTTGGCATCTTCATAGCAGGCAGATTGGGATATAAAACATTTCCCATCGTAGTCTAAGCCATTTTCGGCATCTTCTTCCATTTTAGCGACAATTTCACGGATCACCTTACGTTTTCCACGAATCTTAAAGCGCGGAATCAGCTTGCCCTCGCTGTTTACATCCAGCAATGGGCAGATGTTCAGCAAGTTTCCGATGGTACCGGCGGATTTTGATACACGACCGCCTTTTATAAAGAAAGTCAGATCGGAAGAGAAGAACCAATGACGTAAATGAAGCTTATTGGCCTCTGTCCAGTCACGCAGTTCATCAATAGTCATTCCATCATCGCGCAGATCTGCCAGACGATCCATCAATAGTCCATATCCAGCGGAGGCAGCCAGTGAATCAACAATATAGATTTTGCGGTCTGGATATTTTTCGGCGAGAATATCTCTGGCAATACAGGCGGAATTCATGACGCCGGAAATGCCGGAAGAGAGGCAGACATGTAGAATATCTTTGCCTTCCTGCAGAAAAGGTTCAAAATACTGCTCAAATTCTTCTGCATTGATCTGAGATGTTTTAGTGTCTTCGCCTTGCTCCATACGTTTATAAAATTCATCAAAAGGAATTGATTTGCCGAGATCATCCATATAACTTTTGCCGCCCAATTCAAAATGAAAACAGATATAATGAATAGATCTGGCCTCAAACTGTTCGTCTGTCAAGTCTGCTGTAGAACAACAGCTTAATACATAATTTTCTGCCATTTTAATACCATACCTTTCTCAAAAATGTCTTGCATGATCACAGGGGGTCATAATATTCCTGCATTATGCATGTCAGGACTCATTGTACCATGGAATTCTGATAATTTCAAATTACAACGGTAACGCCTCAAATTGTTCTTGAATCTGCAAAATATATTCAGTATAATATTTGTATATACGGCATAATGCGCCATACAAGGAGGACAAGATGAACTTTTTAGAAGAACGTATCCTAAGGGATGGTATAGTAAAAGAAGGTAACGTGTTGAAGGTGGATAGTTTTTTGAACCATCAGATGGATATTTCATTATTTGAGCAAATGGGAGAAGAGTTTAAAAAACGTTTTGCCGGTAAGGAGATTAATAAAATTGTTACGATAGAGGCTTCCGGCATAGGAATTGCATGTGTGGTAGCAAAGTATTTTAACGTTCCGGTTGTATTTGCTAAGAAATCTAAGAGTATCAATATTGAGGGAGATATGTATGTTGCTGAGGTGGAATCCTTTACACATAAGTGTAAAAATCAGGTCATAGTTTCCAAAAAGTTTTTATCTCCGGAGGACAAGGTGTTGATCATTGATGACTTTCTTGCCAATGGTTGTGCACTGCAGGGGTTGATTTCAATTATTACGGAGGCCGGAGCTTCTGTAGAGGGTATTGGAATTGCTATTGAAAAGGGTTTTCAAATGGGTGGCAAACTGATCCGCAATCTTGGTTATCAGTTAGAGTCTCTTGCAATTGTGGACAGCATGAATGCAGATACGAAAGAAATTGTATTTCGTGAGCAGTAAGCGGATCTGTTAGAACTATAGATATAAGATCGGGTGGATTGCAAAGAAATGAAAAGGACGTTTTTCTATATGCAGAAAGACGAAATGAGAAGCAGGAAGGATAAAGAACATGAAAACAAATGAAGCATCTGTACAAAATATTTATACATTAGACGGAAAAGTACCACTTCTTAAGGCAATTCCGTTTGGGTTGCAGCATATATTAGCTATGTTCGTTGCTAATATTGCACCGATCATCATTGTTGCAGGAGCAAGTGGATTGTCCTCTACTCAGACGGCAATGTTGATCCAAAGTGCAATGATCATTGCCGGTATTGGTACATTGATTCAGTTGTTCCCGGTATGGAAGATTGGTTCCGGATTACCAATTGTTATGGGTATCAGCTTTACGTTTGTGTCCATTGCATGTGTTATAGGAGCAAAATATGGTTATCCGGCGATTGTTGGTGCCGTGTTGATCGGCGGTATCGTAGAGGGCGTTTTGGGATTATTTGCCAAGTACTGGATCAAGATTGTTGCACCGATCGTAGCAGCAAGTGTTGTTACATCCATTGGTTTTTCATTGTTATCTGTTGGGGCTAATTCCTTTGGAGGTGGCAGTGGAAGTAAAAACTTTGGTGCTTGGGAGAACTGGGTGTTAGGCGGTGTTACGTTGCTTGCCTGCATTTTGTTTAATATTTTTGCCAAATCTTACTTCAAACAGCTTTCTGTTTTGTTCGGTTTAGTAGTTGGTTATATTTTGGCCATTGTAATGGGGATGGTGGATTTTTCCGGACTAAAGGGAAGTTCGATCATTGCATTGCCACATCTTATGCCATTTAAGCCGGAATTTCATGCTGGCGCCATTGTATCCATTGTATTGATCTTTTTGGTGTCGGCGACAGAGACGATCGGAGATACATCTGCGATGGCATCTTCCGGTTTAAATCGTGATGTCACACCGGAGGAAACTGCCGGGTCAATTGCTTGCGATGGTTTTATCAGTGCATTATCAGCAGTGTTTGGCTGTATGCCAATTACTTCATTTAGCCAAAATGTGGGCTTGATCGCAATGACGAAAGTAGTGAATCGATTTGCAATCGCAACAGGTGCGGCTATCATGATCTTAGCGGGAATCTTCCCGATCTTTGGAGCATTATTGGCAACATTACCGGATGCGGTATTAGGTGGATGCACGATCATGATGTTTGGAACGATCGTTGTCAGTGGTCTGCAGATGATCGGAAAATGTGGCTATACGCAGAGAAATATTACGATCGCTGCATTATCGCTCAGCGTTGGTATTGGTTTTACACAGGTTCCTGAACTGTTCGCAATCTTTCCTGAAATGGTACAAAATGTATTCGGGCAGAACTGCGTGGCAGTTGTATTTTTGGTTTCTATCATATTGAATCTGGTTTTACCACAGAATATGGAGGCAACGATACAAGAAAAAGCGTAAGTAAACACAGTGAGACGATGTGCTTTTGGAACTTTAGAAGCGAGTTGTCTGCTGTTAGAAAGGATGGGAGAATGAACAACAAAATAACGAAGAAAAGACGAGTTTTGGCTGTTGTACTGACTATCAGTCTGTTGTGCATGACCGGCTGTGGGGCAGCTAACGGCACACCGGACGATGTGGCGTCAAATGACGGAGGCAGTCAGACAGAGAGCGAAACAGGAAGTGGTGGCATCAGCAAAGATGACATCAAAGTCGGTGTATTATATATATCGGATCCGGCAGAGGGAAGCGGTTATTCATATACGCATGATCTAGGTGTCAAGGGAATGCAGTCTAATCTCGGACTCAAGGAAGATCAGATAGAGCGTAAGATCGTGGATGATAGTGATGCAGCAGCCACACAGGAAGCAATCGAAGCCTGTATTTCGGATGGCTGTAATATTATATTCACAACGAGTTGGGGTTACATGGATACCACAGAAAAGATGGCAGAAAAGTATCCTGAAATTTATTTTTCCCATGGAACCGGTTATAAGAGCAACGGCAAGAACTTTACTAATTATTTTGGCAGAATCTATCAGGCACGGTATTTAAGTGGAATCGTGGCAGGGATGAACACGAAGTCCGGCAAGATTGGATATGTTGCAGCCCAGGATTCTTCAAATTCAGAGGTAACGGGTGGTATTGATGCTTTTGCAATTGGAGTTGCATCGGTTAATAAATCGGCAAAGATTTATGTAAAAATAACCAATAGCTGGTATGACGCAGCGAAGGAAAAGGCGGCATCAGAAAAATTGTTGTCGATGGGCTGCGATGTTATGGCACAGCATTGTGATACGGCATATCCCCAGACATTAGCGCAGAAAAAGGGTGTGTATGGTATCGGTTATAACTCGGATATGAGTAAAGAAACACCGGATTCCTGCCTGACCAGTGTGATTTGGAATTGGAGTGCTTATTATACGTCGGCAGTACAAAGTATTATGGACGGAACATGGACTGGTGAAAATTATTATGGAGGCATGGCAGAGGGGCTGATTCAGATCACCGATCTGGCATCGTTTGCAAAGGAAGGAACGCAGGAAAAAGTTGATGAAGCGACCACAGCAATCCTTAGTGGTGAAAACAACGTATTCGATGGTGTATTAGAAACAAATACCGGGAAGAAGATTGGGGTAGCAAACAGTACATTAGACGATGCAACGATTACCGGAAACATTAACTGGTACTACAAAAATGTAGTGATCGTGAAATAGGAGGGTGGCTATGAAATTTACGATTCGCAAGAAAGTGTTGGTTTGCTCACTGCTCCCACTTGTTTTACTCGGGGCAATTGTTATTTTGGTGGCAGCAACGATCATGAAGGGTGCAATCATACAACATGTAGAAAATTCTCTGCGAGGAACAGCAACAGCGACACAGGCAGCATATGATCAAAATACCGGATCTTATCTGGAAACGGAGAATGGTGATGTATGGAAAGGCAGTTACAATATTTCCCAGTCCGACAATCTGGTAGATACGATCAAAGAAGAATCCGGCATGGAAGTTACCTTCTTTTATGGAAACAAGCGAATTATGACTTCTGCCAAGGATAAAGATGGCAATCGTATTTTACAGAGTGAGGCAGGAGAAAAGATCCAAAAAGAAGTTCTAAATGCAGGGCACGAATATTTTAGTGAGAATGTTTCTATTGAAGGGACTATGTATTATGGATATTTTACTCCGGTATATCAGCCGGATGATAAAAGTACACCAATTGGAATGGTGTTCGCAGGAAGTCCCAAACAGGAGACATTTCGCAGCGTTATAAAGATTATTAGCACGATAATAGCAATTGTAGTGTTTGTTACGATTGTGTGTGTGATCATTGTCAGTATTTGTGCAAGCTCGATCACAAAGGCTCTTAAAGTAGGTATTGCATCAGTTCAGCAGGTATCTGCCGGGAATCTGCAATTGACGATATCAGATAAACTGGCTCGACGCAAAGATGAGATTGGAGATCTGTCGCGGGCAATCCGCAAGCTTCAGCAGGAATTGCTTGGCATTATAAGCGGCATTAAGAAAAGCACAGATTCTCTGCGTGATTCATCCGACTCATTAGAACAGACGGCACATCAAACTTTTCACAGCATCGAAAATGTCAAAGAGACAATGGATGGTATAACGGAGGGGGCAGATCGACAGGCAGAAGATATCAAAAAAGCGTCCTTCAATGTTAATAATATGGGAAATCTGCTTTTAGAGACCGGACAGGAGGCAGAAGATCTTGGCAATGGTGCAGACAGCATGAAAAAGGCAAGTGATCATACATCGGAAATTGTACATCAGCTTCGCGTGATCAGTGATGAGGTACATCAGGCTGTAGAGACGATCGCACAACAGACAAAACAGACAAATGCATCCGCACAAAAAATTCGTGAGGCTTCTCGCTTTATTTCAGAAATTGCAGAAGAAACAAATCTGTTAGCTTTGAATGCCAGCATTGAAGCGGCTAGGGCAGGAGAAGCCGGCAAAGGCTTTGCCGTAGTAGCGTCTGAGATTCAGAAGCTGGCAGAGCAGACGAATAGTGCCAGCGGCAATATCGAAGAGATTGTTGAGGCACTGTTAAATGATTCAGAACTTGTTGTTGAGACAATGACGAATGCACAGGGTATTATTACCCGGCAAAATGATTTTATTGAAGGAACGGAAGGCAGTGTGGCAACCGTGATGAATGAAATCGAGCATTCGGTAAGCAGTATACGCAGCATAGAGAGCCGCATGAAAGAATTAGAGTGTGCGAGAAAAGAAATCATGCAGGTGTTTAAGGCTATGTCAGATATTGCCACTCATAATGTAAGCGACACAGAAAAGACCAATACAGCATTGGGTGCTATGACAGCAGACTTTAAGAATATCGAACAGTCGACGGAAAGTCTGCGAACAATGGCAGATGCGTTGGCAAACCATATTCAGAATTTTCAGGTGTAATTAGTTGCGTCAGTTTAGTGGAATATGCTATAATAGCAGTTACAAGAAATTAGGTAACTGCACAGCATGGAGGATTAATATGCAAAGAATAGCTTATTCCAAAAAGATCATATGCTATTTGTTCATATTATGCATCGCATTGACCAGCACATTTTCTGCGAATGGTGAATGCGGTGTGTTTTCTATGCAGAGACAGCAGACATATTGTTCTAAACAGACTGTGCAGGTTGACTCTTTTCAGAATGCAAAAGCAGAGCATTATTTACATATGATACAAACTTCTTTTGCCAAGGAAGATTGTCGGATTGAGGATGGATCGGCAAATACGATGCAGAAACTGAATCTGATTCGGGAGCAGAAGACGGTTAGTTTATCAAAGTTTGAGCGTATTTGCTATTGCTTGACAGATTGTTATGCAAGATGCGTTAGCATTATGCATAATCAATATATTCTAAAGGCGACATTGATCCGGGATGTTCATCAACAGATCGTGTCTTTTATTCATCGGAAGGACGGGCAGAAAATCCCCGCAATATTCTTTTTTTGACACGCAGATTTTTACCTGCGTTCGTCATGTATTTCCAAATTATACAATATGTATGTGCATAAGATTGCACAGGTAAATGAGACCGCTCAGCCAAAGGGGGCACGGTTTTTTTATGGTAGAAAAAAAGAATAAATAGGAGGTTTTTGCATATGTTAGAAACAATAGGTATTGTTTTAGTCGTTGTGGCATTGATCGCGGTAGGCGTTTTTTCATGGAAGTGGGAGAATAGCGGATCTGATGACATTAAGAGAACGCAGACAAAGGACGAACATAAAGAAGCGTAATAGATTCAACAAAGGCACATAAAGAATGCAAGCATGGAGGTATACATGAAACAAATACTTGTCCGATACATCAACATCATATTAGGCGCAATAGTGGCAGCATTTGCTTTGGAAGAGTTTTTAGTTCCAGCGAACATTTTGGACGGCGGGATTGTGGGAACCAGTATTATCATTAGTTCGATAACTCCGATCTCGTTAAGTATATTGACGGTATGCTTAAATTTACCGTTTGTATTGGTGGGAGCGAAGCAGTTGGAAAAAAGCTTTCTTCCGAGGACCATTGTGGCAATGGGGGTATTCTCTCTCTTTTTAGAAATTTTTAACCGTTGGCACTATGATGCTACCTATGATGCATTATTGGCGACAGTGTTTGGAGGATTGATTCTTGGTGCCGGAGTTGGACTTATTATTCGAAACGGAGGATGTTTGGATGGCACAGAGACAGTAGCGATCATGGTCGCCAAAAAGACATCACTTTCCGTAGGTCAAATTGTTCTGGTCTGTAACATTATCATTTATTTGATCGCCGGTATATTGTTCGGATTGGATCGTGCGTTATATAGTCTTCTGACCTATTTTATTACATCTAGGATCGTGGATTATATTAATACAGGATTGGATCAGGGCAAAGCTGTAATGATCATTACGGATCAGGGACGCGTGATCGCAGAGGATATTTATAAGACGTTAGGCCGGACAGTTACTTTTTTGTCCGGTGAAGGGCTTTTATCCGGGGAGAAGACAGTCCTATATTGTGTCATTACCCGGATGGAGCTTCCGTTGATCCGTAAGATCATAGAAAAAGATGATTATTCGGCATTTATGACGATTTCAGATGTATCGGAGATCATCGGACATCATATTAAAAACTCAGAAAGCAAAATTTACACCAAATTATAACAAACCATGGAGCGGAGAAAGTTCTCCGCTCCGTTTTTGATAGGGTCATTTGCAGCTGGTAACAATAGTGATAGGGCTTGTATAATTTAGACGAATATTATATAATTTAAAATTGTGGATTAACATTAGGAATTGCTGTTCAAAGAAGGGTTGACTGGTATGGTTAATGAGAAAAAAGTACGCTTAATGACGCAGCTTGCGTTAGACGAAAAGCGGTTTTATAAAGATGAACTAGACGAAAGTGGATATTTTCGTTCAGATTATATCCGTTCCAATACATTAAAGGTGCTGCTGGGCTATAGCATTTCCTATTTACTGATCATGGGACTGGTTGCCATGTATTATGTTGATTATCTGTTTACAAATGTAGTGCAGATGGATATGCAGAGCATGGTGTGGCTGGCCGGATGTATATATGTAGGATTATTATTGATCATTACGTTGTTTTGTGTATTGTTTTATATGACCAAATATACAAACAATCGCAAGCGTTTGCGCAAATATATGATGGAAATAGATAAGCTGCAGAAGTTTTATCGGGACAGCAAAGATAATAAAGAGACCAAAGAAATTAAGGAGGGAGACGCTGTATGACTCAGTTATTGATATTGCGTGAACATATACAGAAAATGTATCAGCGTTATTCATCCCTTTTTCAGGTGGTCATGCGGTTTATGGTTGGATTTGGATTGTTTTTTGCGATCAACCGTGTGTTGGGATATCGTCCAATACTTTCACATGGTTATGTGAATGTGATCATGGGAGTGATCAGCGTGATCTTTCCATTAGAGGCAATGATCTTCTTGGTGGCATTGTTTATTGTATTACAGGTCATGTATGTGTCCAAAATGCTGGCATTTTGTATTGGTGTTATATTTTTGATATTGTATCTGTTATATATTCAGTTCATTCCCAAACATGGATATGTGCTGATTGCTGTGCCGTTAGCATATTCTGTAGGACTCTCTGCAGGAGCACCGGTGCTGTTGGGATTGCTTTTTGGTCCGGCCGGAGTGCTGCCAGGTGTGATCGGAGTGTTGCTTTACTATTTGTTTCGCAATTTGATTACGGTTGCTTCTTCTGCAACGACAGATTCCTTCGATCTGTTTCAGGTGCTGATCGATCAGTTGGTAGAGGACGAAGAGTTGTTTGCCGCAATAGCAGTCTTCGTGGTGGTCATGTTGGTAGTGTATATGATTCGCAGCCTGCGCGTTGATTTCAGTTTTGAAGCGGCGATCATCATCGGGATTGTCAGTGATATCATTTTATGTTTGTTTGCTAACTATTTACAGCTCATGAAACTGCATATGATCCCATTTTTTGCAGGTGCGGTCATATCCCTCGGCTTAGTGTGGCTGATACAATTTTTCCGTTTGTCATTAAATTATGCCGGCGTTGAGAATTTACAGTTTGAAGATGAGGAATATTATTATTATGTCCGCGCAGTACCCAAGAACAGTATTGCAACAAAGAGTAAGCGTATAAAACGCTTTAATGCACATTTGTTTACTGACCGCAACGAGTTGTTAGCAGCAGAGATGGAAGATAACGAAGCAGTGCCGGATGGCGGTAACAGGGAGAATAAGGAGGATTCATGAATCAAATTATTGCGTCATTAAAAGGATATGTATATGGATTATCGCTCCCGAAGATTGGTGTTGTGGATATCCTGGAGATTATAATTATCGCTTTTGCGTTGTATCATGTGACATTTTGGGTAAAGCGTACAAGAGCATGGACACTGGTAAAGGGTGTTTTTGTGCTGTTTAGTGCTTATATTGTTGCCTATATTTTAGATATGAGTGTTATATTGTGGGTGTTTGATAAGACGATCGGTCTTGGTATTACAGCGTTGCTGATCGTTTTTCAGCCGGAATTGCGCAAGGCGTTGGAAGAGTTGGGACAAAAAAAGATTGTCAGTTCTATTTTGCCGTTTGATGAGAACAAAGATAGAAATATACGCTTTACAGATCGTACCGTGAACGAGATCGTGCGTGCAACTTCTGAGCTTGCCAAAGCAAAGACCGGTGCACTGATTATTATGGAAAAGGATATTATCTTATCTGAATATGAAAGAACCGGTATTATTATCGATTCTGCGATCAGCAGTCAGCTTTTGATCAATATTTTTGAGCATAATACGCCGCTGCATGATGGTGCTGTGATCGTAAGAGGAGATCGTATTGTTGCGGCAACCTGTTATCTGCCATTGTCAGACAATATGGGATTATCTAAAGATCTTGGAACGAGGCACCGTGCTGCAGTTGGTATTAGCGAGGTGAGCGATAGTCTTACCGTGATTGTATCTGAGGAAACCGGTATGATTTCCGTAGCAGTTGGTGGTAAATTATTGCGTAATATTGACGGGGATCTTTTACGACGTAAATTGAATGATTTTCAGGGGAAACCTTCTGAGGAGAAGCCAAAGAAATACTTTTGGCGTAGAAAAGGAGGGGATCGCACATGAAAGAATTAAAACAATTGATGAAAGATGTTGTGCTGCATAATATTGGGATCAAAGTGCTGTCATTGATCGGTGCTCTGTTTGTATGGCTGATCATTATCAATATTGATGATCCTTATAAGACGAAAGTGTTTCAAGTGCCGGTCGAGACGATCAATGAAAGTGCATTGCAGTCTGTTAATAAGGTGTTTGAAATTACATCCGGCAGTATTGCCAATGTCAAGGTCGGTGGCAAACGAAGTGTGATTGATCGTTTAGATTCTACAGATATTCGTGCAACAGCAGATCTTTCGAATCTGTCTTCGGTAAATGCGGTAAATATTGTGCCATCACTTCGTAAAAAAGTGTCATCGGACGTTACTTTGGAATGTACTCAGGTGTTGAAAGTTGCATTGGAGGATATGGCAACCAAGCAGGTTAAGGTAACGGTTGTCACCCAAGGAGAACCGTCAGAAGGTTACTCTATTGGAAAATGCACGGCAAAACCCAATATGATTCAGGTGACAGGAGGAAAATCTGTTGTGAAACGTATTTCCTCGATCAAGGTGTTTTTGAATGTGGAGGGAGTCAGTGAAGACTTTATGAGCCGATTGGAACCGGTTGCTTATGATTCCAACGATGAAGTAGTTAAGTCTAACACTCTGCATTATAGTCAGAATAAGATCAAAGTGCGGGCAAAGGTTTTGGAAAACAAAACAATTCCGGTAAGAGTCAGTGTGACAGGAACGCCGGCAGCGGGATATGAGTATGTAGAAACAGAATGTCTGCCACAAGAGATCCAAATTGCCGGCAGCGAGAAGAAAATGGAGTCACTTTCTGAAATTGTGATACCGATGGATATTAGCGGATTGAATGACCAGTCCGGAGGTTTGGAAAAGACGGTCAGTGTGCCGGCCTTATTGCCAGAGGGAGTTACTGTATCAGAAGAGTATGAGACGATCTCCGTGAAGGTGACGATAGAAAAATTAGTGGAACGAACTTTGCGTATTAAAGAGACAGATGTGGCATTTCGTAATTTGGCAAGCGGATATGTTGCGACAGCCGGAGCACCTGGAGACATTTTAAGCCTCACGATTTCGGGAAGAGCCTCCATATTGAATGAGATTCCGGATACTGCCATCAATGCATATGTAGATTGTGACGGTTTGAAAGCCGGAGAGCATCAGGTTCGCGTGCAGTTGGATCTGTCGGATACTTGTAAAATCACAAAATATGCAACGATAAAGATTCATATCACGAAGGAACGAGGAGGCAGTACGGCGAGCTCTTCCCCATCGCCAACAACAAAGCCGACCGAAAGACCGCAAAATACGACGACGGAAAAACCGAGCGAGGAGCCAATGCCGACGGAGACACCTTCACAAGAAGAATGATCTGTCAGAAATTGTTATCATGATGATTTTTGATGTGTGAAATATAAAAACGCTTCGGTAAGCAATCTGCCTGCCGAAGCGTTTTTGTAATTATTCATATTTTGTCATAGCATAGATCTGCTGCCTATGATCAACCGTTCGTGGCATTTTTCTTAGCACGGAAACGAAGAGTCGGATCGAGAATCTTTTTACGGATACGTAAATTCTCCGGTGTAATCTCTAATAACTCATCGGTATCGATAAATTCCAGTGCCTCTTCCAAACTGAGTACCTTAGGCGGCGTAAGCTTTAAGGCATCGTCTGCGCTGGAAGAACGGGTATTTGTCAGATGTTTTGTTTTGCATACATTTAACTCAATATCCTCTGTTTTACCATTTTGCCCAATGACCATTCCGGCATATACTTTTTCACCCGGGCCAACGAACAGAGTACCACGATCCTGTGCGTTGAATAATCCATAAGCAACGGTTTCACCGGATTCAAAGGCGATGAGAGATCCTTGCTTGCGATAAGCGATATCACCTTTGTACGGACCGTAGTCTTCAAATACGGTGTTGAGAATACCGTTTCCTTTTGTATCGGTCATAAATTCACCACGATAACCGATCAGTCCACGAGATGGGATAACAAATTCAAGACGAGTGAATCCACCACCGATAGATCCCATTCCCTGTAATTCACCTTTACGAGTGCTTAATTTTTCGATGACACTGCCGGCAAATTCCTCTGGGACATCAACGAAGGCACGCTCCATTGGTTCTAATTTTTTTCCGCGTTCATCGGTTTTATATAATACTTCTGCTTTGCTGACAGCAAATTCATATCCCTCACGACGCATATTTTCGATCAAAACGGACAAATGCAGTTCGCCACGTCCGGATACTTTGAAACTGTCCATATTGTCAGTTTCTTCTACACGAAGGCTGACATCAGAGTTCAACTCGCTGAAAAGACGATCGCGCAGATGACGAGATGTGACAAATTTTCCTTCCTGACCGGCCAAAGGACTGTCATTTACCATGAAATGCATAGCGATTGTAGGTTCCGAGATCTTCTGGAAAGGAATTGGTTCCGGATGCTCAGGAGAACAGATCGTATCGCCAATATGGATATCAGTTACGCCTGAGATCGCTACGATAGAACCAATCGTTGCTTCCGTAACTTCTACTTTCTTCAGCCCGTCAAATTCATAGAGTTTAGTAATACGCACTTTGTTCAATTTATCTTTGTCATGTGCATTAACGATCACAACATCTTGTCCGACTTTGACAGAACCGTTATCCACTTTACCGATACCGATACGACCGACATATTCGTTGTAGTCAATGGTGCTGATAAGTACCTGTGTACCTGCGTCAGGATCTCCTTCCGGTGCCGGAATGTAGTTTAAGATCGTTTCAAACAGTGGCTCCATGTCTTTGCCGGGTTCGTCGGATTTGTAAGATGCAATACCCTCACGAGCGGAAGCGAAGATGAATGGGCAATCTAATTGTTCTTCGTTAGCATCCAGATCAATAAACAGTTCTAATACTTCATCTACTACTTCATCCGGTCTTGCTTCCGGACGATCGATCTTGTTGATGCAGACAATAACCGGAAGTTCCAGCTCTAATGCTTTTTTGAGAACAAATTTTGTCTGTGGCATAGCACCTTCAAAGGCGTCTACGACAAGAACAACACCGTTTACCATTTTGAGGACACGTTCTACCTCGCCACCAAAGTCAGCATGGCCCGGTGTATCGATAATATTGATCTTTGTATCTTTGTAAGTGATTGCTGTATTCTTAGATAAAATAGTGATTCCGCGCTCACGCTCAATGTCGCCGGAATCCATGACACGTTCTGCAACTGCCTGATTGTCGCGAAAAACACCGCTTTGTTTTAGCAATTCATCGACTAAGGTTGTTTTTCCATGATCGACATGGGCAATGATCGCAATGTTTCTAATATCTTCTCGTTTCATAGTATACATTTACCTCCATTTCGGAGCTGATTGATTGTTTTTGTTTGCTGCTCCGAAGCAAATTGTTTTTATGGGAAACTGCTCATAACGTGGTGACACGCCACCAAGAATTACTTTGGCAAATCTCGGCGATGTCACGCTGGCTTTGCTCTTTTTATTGGACAAACCCACAATTAACTAGTATACTATAAAAATAAGATTATACAATTGACAAATGTGCCAAAAATAATCAGAAATGTCGAATAATGTTTTACAAAAAGGTTTAACCTAAGAAAGAAGCAGTTATATAATAGCAAATATCAACGTATATATTTATGAAACTAAAAATACCAATGGGGCGGGAACCCCAAGCGGCGTCCTTTTCAATAGGGTGCAGGAAAAAGGAGGATATGAAATATGTTGGATAAAGTATTCACAAACAACCAGGTGACAATTGCAGGTGAAGTAGTCAGTGAGTTTACATTCAGTCATGAAGTCTATGGAGAACATTTCTACATCGTCAATATCGCAGTATGCAGACTTAGCAATTCGTATGATGTAATTCCGGTTATGGTGTCAGAAAGATTGATTGATGTTACGTCTGATTATCGTGGATGCGTTTTGCAGGTGTCCGGTCAATTCCGTTCTTACAACAGACATGAAGAAAATAGAAATCGTTTGGTGTTATCCGTATTTGCCAGGGAGGCAGTGCTTGCTTCGCAGGAAGATGAGGATGAGCAAAATCCGAATCATATTTTTTTGGACGGATATGTGTGCAAGCATCCGGTGTATCGTAAGACACCGTTGGGGCGTGAGATTGCCGATGTGTTGTTAGCGGTGAATCGTCCGTACGGCAAGTCGGATTATATTCCGTGTATCTGCTGGGGAAGAAATGCACGTTTTGCCGATAAATTTGAAGTAGGTTCTCATATACAGATATGGGGCAGGATCCAGAGCCGTGAATATCAGAAAAAGATTGCAGAAGACCAGTATGAGAAACGAGTGGCGTATGAAGTATCTGTAAGCAAGTTAGAGTATATCGCGGAGGAAAATTAGAAAAAGTAGATTTTTTATGTGAATTATGATAGAATGGCTAGAGTTGACAGGTAGATTATTTTGTTGCTCTAGCCATTTTTGCGGCCAATAGGGTATGGCAGCTGTTTGAGGGGGCAGATAGAAAGGATGGCGGGAAGCAGGAGGAGTCAGATGAGTCGAAGAATAGTACAGGTATATTATGGGAGCGGCAAGGGTAAGACCTCTGCAGCAGTGGGACAATGTATCCGTGCAGCGGGGCTTGGTCAATCTGTGATCATCATTCAATTTTTAAAGGGAAAAGATGCAGAAGAATTCAGCTTTTTGAACCGCCTGGAGCCGGATATTAAATTGTTTCGGTTTGAAAGAGAGAATGAATCTTATGATTGTTTGTTAGATTCTCAAAAGAAAGAAGAGAGACAAAACATTCTGAATGGATTTAATTTTGCAAAGAAGGTGATCGATACCGGAGAATGTGACGTATTAGTGCTAGATGAAGTGCTTGGTCTGGTGGACTTAGAGATTATTTCTATTGAGGATATTATCTCTTTAATTACTTTGCGCGATGATTATTGCAAGTTGGTAATGACAGGAAGATGTCTTCCGCCGGAGTTAGAGCCGTATGTTGATATTGTATCCAAGATAGATCTTGAAAAGGATCTGGAGATGTAAGGAAGCACATAATTTATATCGGTTCATATAATATACCAAGAAAATACAAAGAAATGGGGAGTCTATATGTCGATATTTACCGGTGCCGGAGTGGCACTTATTACGCCGATGAATCCGGATGGAAGTATTAATTATCCTGAGATGGAGCATATTATCAACGATCAGATCGCAGGTGGTACGGATGCGGTTATTGTGTGTGGAACAACTGGAGAAACGGCAACGATGACCTATGATGAGCATATAGAAACGATACGTGCCTGTGTGCAGATGACAGCGGGGCGTATTCCGGTTATTGCGGGTACGGGATCTAATTGTACAAAATCGGCGGTCAAATTATCCGTTGCGGCAGAACGTGCCGGTGCAGATGGTTTGCTGGTTGTATCACCATATTACAATAAGGCGACTCAAAACGGAATAAAGGCACATTATAAACAGATCGCTGCGGCGGTAGATCTACCGATACTTATGTATAATATTAAAGGTCGTACCGGTGTTAATATTGATCCACGGACAATCGTTGATCTGGTGCAGGAGGTTCCTAATATTGTGGGTGTCAAAGAAGCATCCGGAGATCTGTCACAGATTGCCGACATTATGGCGCGTTGTGACGGAGAGATTGATCTGTATTCCGGAAATGATGATCAGATAGTTCCCATTGTTGCTTTAGGCGGCAAGGGGGTTATCTCTGTATTGTCTCATGTAGCTCCAAGAGATACACATGATATGGTGATCAAAATGTTAGAAGGGGATACGGATGGCGCCAGAAGACTTCAGTTAAAGTATATTCCTTTGATCCATGCACTGTTTTGTGAGGTAAACCCGATTCCTGTAAAGGCAGCGATGAATATGTTAGGGTATCAGGCGGGACCGCTTCGCATGCCGCTCACGGAAATGGAAGAGGAGCATCAAGAGACGTTACGTGAGGCAATGCGGAAGGCAGGACTTGATGTAAAATAAAGTTTGCAGTTTGAGAAAGAAATGGAGGACTATTATGACAAAAATTATTATGTTAGGATGCAACGGAAGAATGGGACAGATGATCACAGATATGGTCAAACAGGATGATGAATGTACGATCGTTGCAGGAATTGATATTGTTGACAATAGAGACAATGGTTATCCTGTGTATACTAAATTGGCAGACTGTGATGTAGAAGCCGATGCGATCATTGACTTTACATCTGCTACTGATTTTGAGAGTCGTATGGATTATGCGGTGGACAAGCAGATCCCAATCATCGAATGTTCGACCGGATTATCTGAGGAGCAGATGGATTATTTGAAAAAAGCAAGTGAAAAGGTTGCAGTATTAAAATCTGCCAATATGTCTTTGGGCATCAATCTGTTAATGAAGTTATTAAAGGAAGCTGCCGTTAAGCTGGCGGGAGATGGATTTGATGTGGAGATCGTTGAGAAACACCATAATCAGAAGTTAGATGCACCGTCCGGAACGGCGTTGGCGTTAGCAGATTCTATTAATGAGGCGATGGACGATCGTTACGAGTATATATATGACCGTTCTCAGGTTCGCCAGAAGCGTGACAAGAAAGAGCTTGGAATCTCAGCTGTTCGTGGTGGAACGATCGTTGGAGAGCATGAGGTGATCTTTGCGGGGACAGATGAAGTGATCACATTTAAGCATACGGCATATTCACGTGCCGTATTTGCGAAAGGTTCCATTACGGCTGCAAAATATCTGAAAGGAAAAGCTGCAGGATTGTACGACATGTCAGATGTACTGTTATAATTATGTAGACAGGCAATGATAGGAGGAGTTCTATGTCGGAAAAAATATTGATATTACATAGTTTATTATCAGGGCTAGACATATTGACTGCCATCATTTTGCTCGTTGCAGTACTTAGCGGTTTAGCAACCGGGCTTGTTGTGAAACTGGGACAGATCGTGGCTGTGATCGGCTCCTACGTGATCGCTGCAGTGTTGGCATCCTATGTCGGATTAGGCAGAGAGATTGTTTTTGTAGTGGCATTTATTGTGTTGTCTATTATTTGTCGTTATTTGGTGCAGGTGCTTCGGCTTGTAGATAAACTTCCGGTTGTCGGAACCCTGGATAAATTTGGCGGAGCAGTGGTTGGATTTGTTGTAGCGTTCATTGTGCTATATTTTGTGATCAATCTCTTTTTTGATATCGTTCCGCAGAGTACATTGGATGGAATGGGTTGGACGAAAGAGGCAGTTCAAAAGACAATGTTCATTAAAGGCTTTTTGAAGAGATGACAGGAGCGGTAAAGTGTAATGAATAAAATAAATTATCAACGTGAATTGGATCAGATTTTAGCGGAGATTACGGCAAAAGGAGAGGTTCCGACACTGCTATTGCATAGTTGCTGTGCACCGTGCAGCAGCTACGTGCTGTCATATCTGGCATCTTATTTCCGCATTACGCTGTACTATTATAATCCGAACATTTCACCGAAAGAAGAATATCAAAAACGCGTGCAGGAGCAAATGCGTCTGATACGCGAGCTGCCGGTACGTTATCCGATCTGTTTTGAGGAGGGGGTATACGATCCAGAGCGTTTTTTTGAGATGGCGAAAGGGATGGAAGATATACCGGAGGGCGGAGAGCGCTGCTTTAGCTGTTATGAATTAAGACAGCGAGAGGCGGCAATTGCAGCCGCACAGGGAGGATATGATTATTTCACGACGACGTTATCGGTCAGTCCGCATAAGAATGCACAGAAGCTGAATGAGATCGGTCTGCGTCTGCAGGAGGAATATGGTGTCCGTTATCTGCTGTCTGATTTTAAGAAAAAGGGCGGTTATTTAGAGTCGATCCGTCTGAGTAAAGAATATGATCTGTATCGACAGAATTTTTGTGGCTGTGTATATAGCAGACAGAAGATGGAAAATAGAGAATCCTAGGTTGACAAGAATAGAAAGAACTACTATAATGAATTTGTTTTCGGGGCGGGGTGCAATTCCCTACCGGCGGTATTCTGTGACAGCAGTAAGCCCGCGAGCCTGCGCTAAGGCGCAAGCATGATTTGGTGAGAATCCAAAGCCGACAGTATAGTCTGGATGAGAGAAGACATGAGATATCATTGATGCGTTATAAAAGTCCTGGTAACATATACTGGGACTTTTTTATTATAGGATTAAAGGAAATGAGGGACGACTATGAGACAGGAATATATGCGTCGTGCAATCGAGTTAGCTAAACGTGGACTTGGGAGAGTGAATCCCAATCCGCTGGTGGGTGCTGTTATCGTGAAGGATGACCATATCATTGCGGAAGGGTATCATGCACGGTATGGCGATCTGCATGCGGAGCGAAGTGCTTTTTCTAAGCTTAAGGATCCTGCAGAAGCTATTGGTGCAGAAATGTATGTGACGTTGGAACCTTGCTGTCATCAGGGAAAGCAGCCGCCGTGTACACAGGCGATCATTGAACATGGTATCCGTAAGGTCTATGTCGGTTCAGATGATCCGAATGCATTAGTGGCAGGCAAGGGGATTCGGATACTCAGAGAAGCAGGTGTAGAGGTAGAAACTCACGTGCTAAAAGAGGAATGTGATGCCTTAAACCCTGTATTTTTCCACTATATTACGAGTAAGACACCATATGTCGTCATGAAGTATGCCATGACGATGGATGGGAAAATCGCCTGTGATAGTGGAGAAAGTAAATGGGTTACCGGAGAAATGGCGAGGGCACATGTGGCAAAGGTTAGAAATGCTCTTTCCGGTATTATGGTTGGTGTACAGACTGTGCTGCAGGATGATCCCAAGCTTACCTGCCGTATGCCGGGTGGCAGGAATCCGGTACGCATCGTATGCGACAGCTATTTGAGAACACACCTTGATTGTAATCTTCTTCAGACGATCGATGAAGCACCGGTTTGGATCGCAACACTTTCTGAGTGTATGGAAAGCGAAAAGGCGACAAAACTTCGAGAGAAAGGGGCAGAATTGATCGTTGTGCCACAGGCTGATGGAACGAACATGGAAGGAATAGATCTGAACGCATTATGCAAGGAGCTTGGTGAACGGGGAATAGACGGTCTGTTGATCGAGGGTGGAAGTACCTTACATGCCGGTGCTTTGCAGGCGGGCATTGTGGATCATGTACTTGTTTATATAGCCCCTAAAATCTTTGGGGGCAGTGGCAGATACACACCGGTACGCGGTGAAGGCGTGCAGTCCCCGGCACAGGCTTGGCAATTTAAGCGTAGTCATGTGACAGAACTTGGCGAAGATATCTTGATTGAATATGAGAAAGACAAGGGGGAACGGAAAATATGTTCACCGGAATAGTAGAAGAAATCGGTCAGATTGCAGCAATTCGTAAAGGAAGTGCATCGGCGGTGTTGTCGATCCAAGCCTCCAAAGTATTGGAGGGGACTAAGATCGGAGACAGCATTGCAGTTAACGGGATCTGTTTGACTGTGACAGGAATGCAGGAACGTAGTTTTACAGCAGATGTTATGGCAGAAACTTTGCGCAGAAGTTCTCTCGGGGTGTTGGGAAAAGGTGCTGCGGTCAATCTGGAACGCGCAATGGCGGCCGATGGCAGATTTGGCGGACACATTGTGTCCGGTCATATTGATGGGACCGGAGAGATTGTATCAATGCAACGAGAAGACAATGCTGTGTGGGTCGAAGTGGAAACACCGCCACAGCTGTTGCGTTATATTGTCGAGAAGGGGTCTATTGCTATTGATGGGATCAGTTTGACGGTTGCGAAAGTGACAGATAGTAGTTTTTCGGTCTCGTTAATACCACATACCGGAGAGGAGACAACATTACTTTCAAAAAAAGTGGGAGATCCGGTTAATTTGGAAAATGATATTGTAGGCAAATACGTGGAACGTTTCCTGACATTTGAGAAGCCGGCAGAAACGTCATGTCAAAGTGTTGATCTGGCATTTTTGGCAGAACATGGATTTGCGTGATATAATTGACAGAAAGGTTTGGTGCAAACAATGAGTGAGTTTCAGTTTAATACGATTGATGAGATTTTGGAAGATCTGCGCGATGGTAAGATCGTCGTTATGATCGATGATGAAGATCGCGAGAACGAGGGGGATGTGATCTGCGCAGCAGAGCATGCTACCTTAGAAAATGTGAATTTTATGGCAAGCTATGCTAAAGGCTTGATCTGTATGCCAATGGATGAGAGTTACACGAAGAAACTTGGCCTGCGACAGATGTGTGAGGTCAATACGGATAATCATTGTACGGCATTTACGGTGTCTATTGACCATAAAGATACGACAACGGGCATTTCTGCCTATGAACGTTCTATTACGGCGATGAAAACTGTAGATCCGGATGCAAAACCGGGCGATTTTCGTATGCCGGGACATATGTTCCCGCTGCAAGCCAAAAAAGGCGGCGTTTTAGAGCGTAACGGGCATACGGAGGCAACCGTTGATCTGATGCGTATTGCAGGATTGCAGCCGGTTGGTCTGTGCTGCGAGATTATGAAAGAGGATGGCACGATGGCACGTACGCCGGATCTGGTCGAATTTGCAAAGAAACATTCATTGAAGTTTGGTCGAATTGCAGATCTGGTGCAGTACCGTAAGGAACATGAAGTATTGGTAGAGTGTGTGGCAAAGGCAAAAATGCCGACCAGATATGGTGATTTTACGATATATGGATATGTCAATAAATTGAATGGTGAGCATCATGTTGCGTTGGTAAAGGGAGATATTACTGATGGGAAACCGGTGTTGTGTCGAGTGCATTCGGAGTGCCTGACCGGTGATGCACTGGGATCTGCACGTTGTGATTGCGGCCAGCAATATGACGCAGCGATGAAGATGATCGCCAAAGAGGGACGAGGCGTTTTGCTATATATGCGTCAGGAGGGACGAGGTATTGGTCTTATTAATAAGATCCGTGCCTATGAATTGCAGGATCATGGAAGAGATACGGTCGAGGCCAATTTGGAACTGGGCTTCCCGGAGGACGCCAGGGATTATACGATAGGAACACAGATTTTGGTGGATCTGGGAATCCATGAGCTGCGTCTTCTCACGAATAACCCGGCTAAAGTATATGGTTTGGCAGGTTATCAGTTAGAGATCGTAGAACGTGTTCCGATTGAAATGGAACCGGGAGAATACGATCGGTTCTATTTACAGACAAAGAAAGAAAAGATGGGGCATTTGCTGCATCTTAAATAAATAATGGAAGAAAGGTAAGGTATAAGCATGAAAACAGTAGAAGGAAAAGTAGTAGCAGAAGGATTAAAAATTGGTATTGTAGGAGCTCGTTTCAATGAATTTATCGTGTCAAAATTGATCAGTGGTGCAAGGGACGGCTTGGTTCGACATGGTGTCAATGACGATGATATTACTCTTGCGTGGGTACCTGGAGCATTTGAAATTCCGTTGGTTGCAAAGAAAATGGCATTGTCCGGCAAATATGATGCAGTAATCTGTCTTGGTGCAGTTATACGTGGCGCAACCAGTCATTATGATTATGTTTGTGCTGAAGTATCGAAAGGAATTGCAGCAGTCAGCTTAGAGGCGCAGATTCCGGTTATGTTTGGTGTTGTAACGACGGATAATATTGAGCAGGCGATTGAGCGTGCCGGTACTAAAGCGGGTAACAAAGGATATGACTGTGCGCTTGGTGCGATCGAAATGATCAACCTTACAAGACAGCTTTAGAAAGGAGTGGCCCTTAAATAGGCCGATTAGCGATGTTTCAGAATTTATATCCGGATGAAGAATACCGTTCATCTTATGAGATTCCCTATGAGAGCTATTATCAAAAGGGATTTCGTGGTATTTTATTCGATGTCGATAATACACTGGTGGAACATGATCAGCCGGTGACGATCGAAGCAATTGCGCTCTTTGAAAAGCTTCGTAAGATTGGATTTGAGGTTTGCATTATTTCAAATAACAAAGAGCCGCGAGTGAAACCTTTAGCAGATACGTTAGGTGCGAAGTATGTATATAAAGCAGATAAGCCTTCTGCCAAAGGATATGTGCAGGGGATGGAGCATATGGGTACCACTGCTTCCAATACCATGTTTGTAGGAGATCAGATATTTACAGACATCTGGGGAGCAAAACGTGCCGGCGTATATGCCGTCTTAGTGCATCCAATCGCAAAGCATGAGGAAATACAGATCGTTTTAAAAAGAAAACTGGAATGGTTTGTACTTAGACGTTACCACAAAAAGAGATCTTAATTAGACGCTGTCAGGAAAATCTGTAGGAAAGCAGACGATCTGGCAGCGTTATTTTTTTGTAATATGCCAGATACTCCTTGGAAGAGAGAGAATCGATATAGTTTTGTGGGAACTGTTTAGTACAACCGTGCATACAGGCAAGATCGACCGCTTTATTATAAGCGATTGCAGCTTCGATCAGGGATGGAAAACGTCCGATCAGATAATTGCCATTTAGATGCAGTTTGGCTATATATTCCGTATGTCCCTTATCATGAACGATCGTTACTCCGTGATATGGATTTAATACGTTGAGGTTAGAATATCGATAGTCATTTTCATTGCCATTTACAAATGTAAAATCGATATCTTTTCTTGCATAGGCACGGATGCCATAACGAGAACGGATATTGGTCTGCATGCCATATTCAGCAACGAACAGATGACCGCCGCGTTTCATGATCGCATGGTTGGAATAAAAAAAAAGGTCATCAACATCAAAGAGCAGCGTTTCTTCAGAACTCAAATAATATTGAAAATATTTTTTTCGCAAATAGATCGGTGTTTTAATATAGATCCCATTATTCTTAAAATTCAATAAGCTGATCCATTTTGAAAAAGGGAGCAAAGGGAATTGTGTTTCCTGATAATCTTCTGGTGTGATCGGTACTGTTGCAGATAACAGCTTATCGGCAGATTGGTACGCACCGTGTGCCTCAGCTTCTGAGGTAAAGCTGCCCAGACTGATATGTTTACATCGAAATGTAATAGAGGCGCGATAGTATACGCTTCCGTCTTTTTTTACAGCAGCAAATACTCCTTTTTTCATACAGATCACACGCTCCTTTCGATGCTTAGCTATATTCAATATAAAACGTTTTATATCTTTGTACGGATTAGCTATAATGTAGCATATTTCGACAGGAAATGCCAGATATGTTGAATGGTATCAGGTATAAAATTCCATTTATTTCATATACTCTGTAATAGTTTTGTAACATTATTAATTATTTCTCAATCTTCCCATATAGTCGTTGGCATAATAAGCAATATATGGGTGCGGTGGATTTGAGGTGTGGGAAGTTTGAGTTGTTATTCAATGATTTGTTTGGAGGATTTGCATGAAAAAAGACATGAGATGGAAGGTGGCACAGATTGGGATGCTGACGACGATGTTGGCAATGGAATCGATACTTCCGCAAGGTCATATTGTCGATGCCAGACATCAAACCGCTCAGTATCGAATAGAAGAAGACATGGAGCTTGCCGGGCTAAGCAGTTATGTGAGAGGCGGACAGGCAGAGGGAGCATATGTGTCTGAAACAATTGCACGAGTACATGATCAGTGGCAGCAAAAAAAACAGGAAGAAAAGCAAAAGCAGCGTATCAGACAGCAGAAATTAGAGCAGGAGAGGATGCGTAAAGAACGACAGAAACGAAAACAGGAGCAGAGGAAGCGTGCTAGAAGAGCACGGATCCGTCGCGCCAAACAGAAACAAAAAAGAGACGAAAAAAACCGACGTCTTGCCATTGAAGAAAAATGCGGAAGAGTGATCGGTACAGAGTCTGAACGTATTTTACAGCGTATTGTTGAGGCAGAGGCTGGAGGAGAGGATCTGGAGGGGAGAACACTTGTTGCGAATGTCATTTTGAATCGTGTGTTAGGAAAACAGTTTCCATCCACGATCAAGGAAGTAGTCTTTGCACATAGTGGAAGCAGATATCAATTTTCGCCGGTCAGCAATGGCAGTTATTATTCGGTACATGTGTCAAGCGGAACAAAAAAAGCAGTAAGAAGGGCCCTGCAGGGACAGGATACCTCGCAGGGCGCATTGTACTTTATGGAGAGAGCTTTAGCTGACAGTGGTAATGCTTCTTGGTTTGATCGGTGCCTGACTAAAGTGAAGAGACATGGATGCCATGAATTTTATAAATAGCACTCAAAATGGGGATCGTAGTACAGGCTGTAATTGTCTGCCATGCAAAGCCGCTTCGATCGTTTCGGGGATAAGGGATACATGAGCTACTAAGGAGCAAGGCTTTTTATGATGATCATCCTGTCCAAATGGAACAAAATATACGTTTTTAGCATTGTACAGCATTCCAAGATTCCTGAAATTCATTCCCATATTATCGTTGCTGGAAATGGAGATGACCAGCGGTTTTTCATTGCGAAGATGTGCTTTTGCTGCCATCAGTACCGGAGTATCTGTGATACCATTCACTAATTTTGCCATTGTGTTGCCGGTACATGGGGCGATGACCAGTGCGTCAAAAGGGGCTTTTGGCCCGATTGGCTCTGCGTCTTGAATTGTATATATTCCGGTATTTCCGGTAATACGTTCTACTTTTTTACAAAAGGTTTCAGCTGCAGTAAAACGGTTGTCTAAATGGCTCGTATGATTGGAAAAGATAGGCTGCACTTCATAGCCTTGTTTTACAAGTTCGCTTAATAATGTTAATGTTTTTGCAAAGGTGCAAAATGAGCCGGTAATAGCAAATCCGATGGAAATTGTTTCTTTCATGTCTTTTTCCTTTCTATCCGATTACAAATATATCATTTAAATGCTGAAAAATAATCTCAGCAGAACTTTTTGGGGCGTATTTTGCCGGCAGACCAGGATATAATGCGGCATCCAATCCTTTTTGAGCGCAATATGTGAGATCGCAGCCGCCCGGTGCACTGGCAAGATCTATGATCACGGCAGTGTCAGGAAGTCGGTCGATAAGACTTTTGCCGACAATGGGAGCAGGCACAGTGTTAAATAACCATTGGCAGGTTGAAAGATCTGTTGACTCGGTTAGATTAAGACAGTGTGAGACTTCTGCACAGGCTGTTTTTTCAGAAGATCTGGCAGAGATGATCACTGTGGCACCGAGGTTTGTCAGACGATCTGCCAACACCTTTCCGCAGCGTCCGTAACCCATGACAAGACAGGTGTGCTGATACAAGTTATAGGGAGAGTGGCGAATTGCTTCGCAGATGGCACCTTCAGCGGTTGCAACAGCATTCCATATTGCTACGGCAGAGGATTTCATATAGTCATAGATATGCAGACCGTGTTCCTGACAGCATTTTACAAATGCAGCAGGAAGATTACCACCTAAAATCAGAGAACCTGCAGGTGCCTCCTCATATGCCTGTTGCAGCGTTTTTTCGTCACATGGCACAGGAAGCAGTATTGTCTGCAGGGAAGAAGACTGTCCACAAGAATGCAGATACGATCTGCTTGTGGTGCTTTTTGAAGCAGATACTGCCTGACTGCATGTTTTGACACCCGCTTTTGCAAATAATTGTTCTAGTGCTAACTGGCGTTCATCGTCGCCGTATCGGATCAGCTCGCAAATTTCATACATAAATAATCCTCTCTTCCCGGATCATAAATTTTTCCAAATCTTTGTGAGTAAAATTCTCATAAAGTGGGATACTGTAGTTTATGCAGGAAACACAATATGGGTTCCCTTGACCAAACACAAATTTTCGGTTATGCTTAAGCCGAAGATACCGAGAGTACATCGATAAGAAATGGAGGTTTAGAAATGATACATGCAACAATAGATACATTTGAAGAGGAAGTTATTAAGCAGAAGGGCTTAGTCTTGGTGGATTTTTGGGCGCAGTGGTGCGGACCCTGCCAGATGATCGCTCCGATCTTAGCGGAGATTGATGAAGAATGTCCGGATGTTAAAGTTTGTAAGGTGGATGTCGATGCGAATATGGGACTTGCGCAATCGTATAAAGTTGTCGCAATCCCGTTTTTGATCCTCTTTCGGGATGGAGAAGTTCAGGAAAAGCTGACCGGATTACAGTCCAAGAAAGATCTTATGGATATGATCAAAAAGTATAAGGCGTAATTTATTCCCGTATATACAAAAAGCCATACAGGTTATTTCCTGTATGGCTTCTTTTTAGGGTATAAGAAAATACTCTTTTATATATTATGTACTAGGGTTGCTGTGTAATGTGAGTCTTTAATGCAGCAAAACTTTCTTTACTGATCACATGTTCAATACGACATGCATCTTCGGATGCAACACTTTCCGACACGCCCAAAGAAACTAAAAATTTCATCAAAAATTCGTGCCGCTCATAAATCATTTCAGCAATTTGTTTGCCGCTATCGGTCAAATAAATAAAACCGGAGTCAGTGACAGTGATATACTGTTTCTCACGAAGATTTTTCATTGCAACGCTGACACTCGGCTTCTTAAAGTTGAGTTCGTTGGCAATATCAACCGAGCGGACAACAGGTAATTTTCGGCTTAACACTAAGATTGTCTCCAAATAGTTTTCTAAGGATTCGTTTGATTTGTATGCTCCAGCCATATTCTTCCCCTTCCGTTGTTCATGATTATATATTATTTTAGCATATTATGAAAAAAATGACAAACGTCTGTTGTGGAAAAAAATCTCATTTTTATGAAAAATGAAGAGACAGGCAGATGAAAATATGTTAAAATAAAGGTTAAAGGCATATATGGGGCCTATAGAGATGCGGAGGTAGTACAAAATGAATGATTATGTATTGGTGGTAGATGACGAGGAAGTAAATCGGAAGCTTCTTGTCAAGATATTGGAGGCAGAGTATGAAGTGGAGACAGCTTCGGACGGTAAGCAGGCACTTCAAATGCTGAAAGCACAGCCACATAAATATGCAGCCATTGTTTTAGATCTGGTGATGCCGGATATGAATGGGTTTTCCTTTTTGGAAGAATATTGCAGTGATGCGATACTGCAGAATATTCCGGTCATTGTTTCTACCGGAGATGATAATATAGAATGTGAGACACATAGTTTGGAGCTTGGTGCCTGGGATTTCATCCGCAAGCCGTACAATGAGCGAATCATTCATTTTCGACTGCACAATGCGATCGAGAGAAGTCGTGCACAGATTTTGCGTAAGTTACAGCATATTGAGGCTTTTGATTCGTTGACCGGATTGTATGGACGAGATTATTTCCAAAAAGCAACGAGAGAAATGTTAGATGCGTTTCCTGAGGAGCAGTATGCAATGATAAGGCTCGACATTGCCAAATTTAATTTGGTCAATTCCTTTTTTGGCATTCACCGGGGTGATGAATTTCTTTGTGAGGTGGCTGATAAGATACGACAATTTGTTGCATCTAAGAATCATGTGACCTTTGGGCGTATGCGCGCAGATGTATTTGCAATCTGCATGTCGTATGAAAAGGAGAGTGAGCTGTCAGAGTTATCATATCGTTTCCGCAAGGAGATTCGTGAGATCATTCCGGAATTTGAAATGATTCCGGTGTTTGGGTTTTATTTGATCAAAGATCTAAAGATGGAAGTCAATGATATGTATGATAATGCTAAGCTTGCAACAAAGATCTGTAAAGGAAGTTATATTCAGAACTATGCCTTTTATCAGGATGAAATGAGTCAGGATCTTATTCAGGAACAGCGTATTGTAAATATGACTCGGTCTGCATTGCAGGAAGAGAAGTTTGTTCTGTTTTTGCAGCCAAAATATGATATACAGGAGGGCAAATTTGCCGGAGCTGAGGTATTAGTACGCTGGAAGGCGTCCGATCAAAAGATGATCTCTCCGGGAGAGTTTATTCCAATCTTTGAGCGGAACGGATTTATTATGAAACTGGATTTTTATGTATGGGAGCATGCGTGTAAATTGTTGCGTAGCTGGCTGGACAAAGGGTATGATCCGATGCCGATTTCTGTAAATGTATCACGTGTCAGTGTATACAATCCGAAATTAGTGGAAGTGATTAGTGATCTGGTTGCAACTTATAATATTCCGCCGGAATTATTTCAACTGGAATTGACGGAGAGCGCTTATACATCCAATCCATATATGATCCGTGAGGCAATGAAAGATTTACAGAAACGTGGATTTACAATATTGATGGATGATTTTGGCAGTGGTTATTCGTCATTAAATGTTTTGAAAGATATTGCAGTAGATGTTTTAAAGATTGACATGAAATTTATGTCGGATACTGAGATACCGGGCAGAGGTGAGAATATACTGGCTTCTGTAGTAAATATGGCAAAGGTGCTTGAGATGCCGGTTATTGCGGAGGGTGTCGAAAAGGAAAGCCAGGTGCGTTTCTTGAAGAATATCGGCTGTGAATATGTGCAGGGGTATTATTATGCAAAACCGATGCCTGCAGAGGAATATGAAAAGATGCTGTTTCGTGATGAGGAGAAGGCATTAGGATAATAATAGATAATGATCAGAGCAAGACAATGGAGGTTGGCATGAGAGTAAAGAAGTGGGCTTTGATGGGGATATTATGTGGAACAATGGTTCTGCTTGCCGGTTGTGGCAAGGCACAGAAAGCCTATAAGCAGGCTGTGGCTTTGGCAGAGAGCGGTAGTTATGAAAAGGCAGCAGCTTCCTTCAAGGAAGCCATTGCAGAAAACAAAGACAAAGCAGAGTATTATATTGATTATGGAATGACATTAAATCATCTGGGAAGCTATAAAAAGGCGATAAAGCAGTTTGAAAAAGCGTATCAGAAGGTTGATAATAAAATTTCCAGACAAAATAATAAGCGTTTATATTATGGAGAGGCGCTTGCCTATTATGGTATTCATGAATATGATAAGGCAAAGAAACAATGTGATAAAGCGTTAGAGATATCAGAAAGTAAGTCACTAAATGGTGATATTTATGCGACATTAGCAATGGCACAGTGGGCTTCCGGAGATTCATTAGGGGCACTTGGTGCCTTAGACCAGCTTATAAAAGAAAATGCAAAGGATGCGGATGGTCTTGTTCTGCGTGGTCAGATCAAACAGAGTATGAGTGAATATGATTCTGCTGCCGAAGACTTTTTGAAAGCAATTTCAGTTGATGAGAAATGTTATGAGGCGTATTTTGGATGCTATAATGTTTACAACGATGCCGGTAGGGAAAGCGATGCGAAAGATGTGCTTGAAAAATTGGTATCAATACATGGCGCAGATGCAGAAGCCAAAACGCAGATCGGACGAGCTTATATTTGTCTGGATAAGCTTGCAGATGCAGAGGATATATTGAGCGATGCCGAAAAAGAAAAAAGCACCGATGCGTTATTTTATCAAGGTAAGGTCTTGCGGATACGTGGTGATTTTGAGAATGCAATTAAGAAGTACACCAAATATTTGAAAGCACAGAACGGAGCAGTATGCGCTCTGCCGGAAGTGTATAGCGAGCTTGCGGGCTGTTATATTGAGTTACAGGATTATGGACAGGCAGAAGATTATTTAGAACAGGGACTTGATCTTGGTGTGACGATGGCTTATCAGAATCTGCTTCGTAATCGTGTTATTCTGTTGGAGCGAATGGGCAAAATGAGACAGGCTAAAGAATTGGCGGCAGAATATTTACAAACCTATCCATATGATAAAGAAATGGCGAAGGAAGCAAAGTTTATAGCAACTCGTATCGGAAATCATAGTAAGAAAAAACAAAGGTAAAGAGAAAGGTTTGGTTAGATAGTAATGTTTGAGACCGAAGAGCAGAAAGAACGCATTATTTTGGTCGCTGTTGCGACGGCGGATGGAGACGATACCGAACAATCTCTGGATGAGTTGGAAGAATTGGGACAGACGGCGGGTGCGGTGACTGTTGCTAAAGTAATACAGAATAGAGAAAAAGTGCATGCCGGAACGTATGTGGGTAAAGGAAAAATAGAGGAGATTAAGAATCTGGCGATCTCTCTGGATGCAGATACGGTAGTATGTGATGATGAGTTATCTCCGGCACAATATCACAATCTTCAGGATGCATTGGAGATCAAGGTCATTGACCGAACGGTTATGATACTTGATATTTTTGCCAAAAGAGCATCGACCAGCGAGGGAAAGTTACAGGTAGAATTAGCACAGCTTAGATACCGTGCTTCGCATTTGGTAGGAGGACGCAGCGAATTATCTCGTCTGGGTGGAGGAATTGGTACGAGAGGTCCCGGTGAGCAGAAACTGGAGATGGATCGGCGTCTGATCAAGGAACGTATTACGCTTGTGAAACGTGAATTGGAGCAGGTGAAACGTACCAGAGAGTTGACTCGTAAGAAGAGGCAGGAGAATCCTACACCGGTTGTTGCGATCGTAGGATATACCAACGCAGGAAAATCAACGTTACTCAATTATTTGACCGGAGCAGGTGTTTTGTCGGAGGATCAGTTGTTTGCAACACTGGATCCAACTACCCGCAAGCTTGTTCGTGAAGACGGTGAAGAAATGCTTTTTACGGATACGGTTGGGTTTATTCGCAAATTACCACATCATTTGATCCGAGCATTTCGAAGTACATTGGAAGAGGCGAAATACGCAGATATTATTTTGCATGTCGTAGATTGCTCGAATCCGGATCTGGATATGCAGATGCATACAGTGTATGAAACACTTCGTAAGCTGGAAATTGGCGATAAACAGATTGTCACTGCATTTAATAAGATTGATCGTTTAGAGGGAGAGCAGGTGCTCAAAGATCTGCGTGCAGACCGAACAGTCCGTATTTCAGCGCGTTCGGGAGAAGGCGTGGAGGAAATGTTAGATGCGTTGAGTGAATTGTTGAAAGCCGGTCAGGTACTTATCGACAAAATAATTCCTTATACAGATGGTTCTCAGATTAATTTGTTGCGTAAATATGGCCAGGTGTTGGAAGAAAGTTATGAAAATGATGGCACCAAAGTAAAAGCATATGTACCAAGAGAGTATGCCTATCTGTTTCAAAGTGCAGATGGTGAGGATGATCAATAGACATGGATGTAGAGTATAGATATGACTGGAAGTTGATCGCATGTGTAGATGACCATTGGGGAATTGGCAGACAGGGACAATTGTTGGTTGATATCCCGGCTGATAAAAAAGCATTTAAGGCGCATACGATCGGAAAGATTGTTGTTGGAGGCAGAAAAACAATGGAGGGACTTCCGGGTGCACGGGCGTTGCCTGATCGCACCAATATAGTTCTTTCTACGGATGAGACGTATTGTTTTGAAGGTGCGCAGGTATTACATAGCCTGCAGGAACTCAAACAGTATGTGAAACAGTATCCGGGTCAGGAAGTCTATGTAATTGGTGGGGAAGAAGTATATCGCCTGCTGCTTCCGTATTGTGATACAGCTTATATTACAAAAGTGCATCGTCAATATGAGGCAGATGCTTATTTCCCGAATTTAAATGAAAGCCAGGATTGGGAAATCTGCGAGCAGTCTTTTCTGCAAAAAGATCCACAGCAAAATGTGATATATGAATTTATCACCTATCAACGTATACAATAAGAATTCGATAGTAATGATCAGCGTATAAAGATAAAAATGGAGTGTTAAATCATTATCATTTTAAATCTAAAAATAGCACAGATATGAGGTGCCCTTCCAAGTTGATTTTTTGGAAGTTGGTACCAATCTGTGCTATTTTTCATGAAAGGATAATAGAACCTTTATGACAGACAGCAACGTTTCCATCGCTGTCTGTTTTTTGATGCTATCATCTTATTAGAGGATGACCATTGATCAGCCCATTACGATAGTTACATCGTATGAAGTTTTGCCCTTCTCATAAGGGATAACAGTGGTTCCTGTATATTCTTTGCCGTCTACAACGATCTTGGCAACGCCTTTTTCAATCTTATTTGGGTTTTCAACCTTGATGTTATACACACCTTCGCGATACTTACGTGTCATAGTGAAAGAGGTTCCCATCTCGGATGGAATACAAGGATCAACGCTCAAACCATTGAGAGTTGGAACAACACCTAAGATATACTGAGAAACATTTACAAATGTCCAGGCAGCGGTACCTGTAAGCCAGCTGTTCTTAGCCTGTCCGAAGAAGTGCGCATCTTTACCGGCGATCATCTGAGAGTATACATATGGCTCTGTGCAATGGATCTCGCTGATATCCTCGATATAAGCAGGACAAGTCTTTTTGTAGATCTCGAAAGCACGGTTACCACGACCGATAACAGTCTCAGCACAAGATACCCAAGGGTTATTGTGGCAGAAGATACCTGCATTCTCTTTATATCCAGGTGGATAAGAGGAGATTTCTCCAAGTTCTACATGGTATTTGGTGTAAGGCGGCTGTAACAATACAATACCGTACTTTGTATCCAGTTTTTCTTTTACAGAATCCAATGCTTTCTTAGCTTCACCTGTCTCAACACCGATACCGGCGAGAACGCAGAAGCCCTGAGGCTCAATGTAGATCTGACCTTCTTCGCATTCTTTGGAACCGACTTTGTTGCTCTGTGCATCATAAGCACGGACAAACCATTCGCCGTCCCAGCCGTCTGCTAACACTGCTTTGTTCATTGCTTCAACTTCAGCAAGTGCACGGTCAGCTTCAGCCTGATTACCTGTGTAAGCACACAGATCAGCATATTCTTTACCATATTTTACAAACATTCCACCGATAAATACGGACTCAGCAACCGGACCTTCACTAGGACCAAAGGTCTGGAAAGATTCACCCGGATGCTCAGAGAAGCAGTTTAAGTTGAGGCAGTCATTCCAGTCGGCGCGTCCGATGAGTGGAAGATTATGAGGTCCTTTGTGATTCACAATGTAATCGAAAGATCTCTTCAAATGCTCCATTAACGGAACTGCCTTGGATTCATCATTATCAAACGGTACCATTTCTTCTAAGATAGAAGTATCGCCTGTCTCGCGGATATATGCTGAAGTACCTGCGATCAGCCACAAAGGATCATCGTTAAAGCCGGATCCGATGTCTGCATTACCTTTTTTGGTAAGAGGCTGATACTGATGATAAGCGCTTCCGTCTTCAAACTGCGTAGAAGCAATATCAATGATTCTTTCTCTTGCACGCTCAGGGATCAGATGAACGAAACCGAGCAGATCCTGACAGGAATCACGGAATCCCATACCACGACCGATACCGGACTCGTAGTAAGAAGCGGAACGTGACATGTTAAAGGTAACCATACACTGATACTGGTTCCAGATATTTACCATGCGATCAAGTTTTTCTTCATCAGATCTTACGGTAAATTTAGATAACAGATTTTCCCAATTCTCTTTCAATTCAGCAAGAGCGGCATCTACCTGTGCATCTGTCTGATATTTTGCCAATAATTCATCAGCAGGTTTCTTATTGATAACATTTGGTGCAGTAAACTTCTGGTCTTCCGGATTCTCACAGTAGCCCAGTACGAAGATAAGGCTTTTTGACTCACCCGGCTCCAAAGTAATATTAATCTGATGAGATCCGATCGGATACCATCCGCTGGCAACAGAGTTATGAGATTTGCCCTCGGCAACAACCTGAGGATCCGTAACTCCACGGTAAGCACCTAAAAATTCATCGCGGCTTGTATCAAAGCCGTCTACCGGACAGTTTACTGAATAAACTGCAAAGTGGTTACGACGCTCACGGTACTCTGTTTTGTGATAGATTGTAGAATCAATGACTTCAACTTCACCGATATTTAAGTTACGCTGATAGTTTGTCATATCATCCATGGCATTCCAGAGACAAAACTCAATATATGAAAATACAGAGAATGATTTTTTCTCGTTGCTTTCGTTGGTCAGAGTAAGCTGATTAACCTCACAGTTATCATTGACAGGTACAAAAGCAAGCAAAGATGCCTTTAAACCGTTTTTAACGGAAGTGAAACGGCTGTAACCCATACCGTGACGACATTCATAAGAGTCCAACTCTGCCTTTACAGGCTGCCAGCCAGGGTTCCAAACTGTATTACCATCTTTGATGTAATAATAACGGCCGCCTTCATCGTTCGGGATGTTATTGTAACGATAACGCGTTAAACGAAGAAGTTTAGCGTCCTTATAAAAACTATAACCACCGCAAGTATTGGAAATTAAAGAAAAGAAGTTGTTACTTCCAAGATAATTGATCCAAGGAAGCGGTGTTTTCGGTGTAGTGATGACATATTCCTTATTCGGATCGTCAAAAAAACCAAATTTCATATTATCCTCCATTCCGCCCACAGGCATACATTTGTATTCAGATAAAAGTATATCGTATATGGGGGCGGAAATCAAGAAAATTTATTTGTATGCTTAAAGATTTTCGAACCGAAAAAATCTAGCTTTGCGGAATGAATATAATATGGTGGATGTCGATGCAGGGAATTGCGTTATCTATTAAAAATGGGTATAATAATAGGCAGATATTAGCTGGTGGTATAGGATTCGCAGTAAGAATACCGGAAAGGGCAGGGTGATCCATATGAGTAATGAGAATGCAGAGAAATTATTAACCTTTATAGAGCAGAGTCCAAGTGCATTTCACGTTGTATACAATATGCGCCGACAGTTAGATGCGGCAGGCTTTGTATATCTTCCGGAGAATAAGCCGATGAATATAGAGTATGGCAAGGCTTATTATACAATACGTAACGATGCATCACTGATCGCTTGGCGAATGCCGGAACAAGAGCCGGATGGATTTCATATTGCGGCAGCCCACAGTGATTCGCCGGCTTTTTTGATCAAAGAGCACCCGGAGATTAAGAAGAAATATTATATAACATTAAATGTAGAAAAATATGGTGGAATGATACTCTCCAGTTGGTTTGATCGTGCACTTTCAATTGCCGGACGAGTAGCAGTTGCCGGAGAACATGGGATAGAGAGCAGATTAGTTTCGATTGACCGCGATCTGCTTGTTATACCGAGTTTGGCAATTCATATGGATCGCAACTTAAATGCCGGCAAGACGTTTAATGTGCAAGAGGATATGCTTCCGGTTTATGCGCAGGAAGATGGTGCCGGGATCCGTGAATTGGCAGCCGGTGAAGCCGGAGTACAGCCAGGCCAGATCGTAGGGCAGGAATTGTATTTATATGTCCGTGAAAAGGGACACTTTGTTGGCAGAGACGGAGAATGGATATTGGCACCGAGACTGGATGATCAACAATGCGCTTATGGTGTTATACAAGGACTGCTTTCCTCACGTGTTCACAATAAGATAGCGATGGCGGCGGTTTTCCATAATGAGGAAGTGGGAAGCGGGACGAGACAAGGAGCAGATTCTACTTTTTTGGAGGATGTGATTACCTGGATCACAGAAGCGATCGGAATCTCCGATGGTGGTAAGAGGCGAATGATCACCAACAGTTTTTTGATCTCTGCAGATAATGCGCATGGGATCCATCCGAATTATGAAAGCAAAGCGGACCCCACCAATCAGCCTTTGCTTAATGGTGGGATCGTGCTTAAATTTCACGGTGGTCAAAAGTATACATCCGATGCCATGACGTCAGGATATTTGCGTACGCTGTGCAAAGGAGCGGGTGTGCCTTGTCAATCGTACCATAACCGTTCGGATATTGCCGGTGGTTCCACGTTAGGAAATATCTCAACGGCGCATGTGTCGATACCATCAGTGGATATTGGGCTGGCACAGTGGGCGATGCATTCGGCAATGGAGACAGCCGGAACAAAAGATCTGGATGCGTTGATCCGTCTTTGTGAGCATTTTTATGGAGTTGACTGATCACATCAGTTCAGCAATACGGCTTACGCCAACATAAATCTCGCTGATTTTATACCAGGTCGGATAGTCAGTTACGCCTGTTGCCGGAAGGTTAAAGATCTGTTGAAAGGTTTTGACTGCTTCCGCTGTCTTTTTTCCGTAAATACCATCTACAGCAAGTTTTGGAATCAGTGGGTAAGCACCGGCGATCGTGTTAAGCTGTTGCTGCAGCTGGCGTACTTTTTGACCGCTGCTGCCGATCGTCAGATCTGAGCCAGGCCAGGAAGATGGCACTCCGGAAATTTCCTCTGAGGAAGCGATGTACATGGAATTACCGTAGAAATAGCGTAGTATTTCGATGGCAGAGTAGCCGCGGTCACCAAGCGTTTTGGATTCCCACTGCCGCATCCAGTTAGGACAGGATACTTGACGTCCGTCACAGTATTGTGTAAAGATCGGCTGTGTAATATTAGGCCGTGCCAGATAATTGGAAAAAATGGAATCTACAGTTTGTGATATGGAAGCATAAATATTGCGTCCGGAGATCCATTTTTGATCATAGGCAGTAGAGGATGTGATCGTAAAATCATAGTTTTTATTGCGGTACCATTCGGTATATACGCGGTTGAGCGTAATGGACTGAATGGCAAGAATATTAGCAATCAGTGTTTCCTCCGGCCAAGTGGCATAGATTTCACTGGAGGCAACATTTTTAATATAATCTTTATATTTGACATAATAGTTTTTGGCGCGGGAGTCCGATGGTGGTCCATCATGGACGATTATATATTCGGGGGATGGAGTTCGAAGACAGCTTTCGTTACCCGGCGTCTTACAGGTAAGGAGTAACAGTATGAGTGAACGCGATCGTAATCGTGGCAAAGAGCGGTGGAAACAGGAGAAAAGGAAGCGGAAAAAACGGCGTAAAAACAGACAACAGCTTGAAAAGCAGCAAAATGTCAGCCGGCGCAAAAAAAGAGAAGTAGCCGCCTGGGAACGACTTGATAATACCGCCAACCTTTTTCCGGCTATTGCAACGCAGAATATGACTAACGTGTATCGGATCAGCGTGACGCTGTCGGATCATGTTGAACGGGATTTATTGCAGCAGGCACTGGATGAAGTACTTCCGGTGTTTGATACCTTTCGGGTACGTATGCGCAAAGGATTGTTTTGGAATTATTTTGAGACAAATTATAAGGCACCGCCATTGGTGGAATTAGAGGATAAATATCCTTGCAGTTATATTGAACCCTATGAAAATAACGGCTATTTGTTTCGAGTGAGTTATTATCGCAATCGCATTAATTTGGAGGTATTTCATGTGTTGGCAGATGGTATGGGAGCCGTTAATTTTTTGCGGGAATTAACGTATTGTTATTTGCGATTGGCACATCCTGAGACGGACTTCGGCGGACAGAAAGGTTTATCGGATCTGACGTCTTTAAGCACGGAGGACAGCTATGTCAAAAATTATAAGAAAAGTCATAACAAGGGTTATAAAACAGCACGTGCCGTAGAGGTTAAGGGAGAACATCTTCCGACCGGAGAACTTGGTGTGATCCATGGAAGTATGTCTCTTTCTGCAGTGAAACAGGTTTGTCATCAGAGGGACGTTAGTATCAATGAATATATGACGGCTGTATTTATTTACAGCATATACAAGGAGTATCTTAAGGAGAACCCGTCAAGCCGTCCAATCGCAGTAGCGGTTCCTGTGAATTTGAGACCATATTTTGAGTCTGTAACAACGAGAAATTTTTTCGTCATGGTCAGTGCGGTATATGCAGCCGATCGGACCGGGGAATCATTTGACAGGATTTTGGAATTGGTGACAATGAGTCTGCGTGAGCAGATCACAAAAGAACATTTGGAAGAATTGTTTTCCTATAATGTGTCCAATCAGAAAAACATTTTTCTGCGCTCAGTTCCAATGTTTATTAAAGTGCTTGCTATGCGTTTTGTATATCGCTCTTCGGCTAGAGCAAATACGAGTACGCTTACGAATATTGGAGCCTTTCAGGTACAGAAAGAATATGAGCCTTTCATAGAAAAATTTCATGGAATGATCGCTATGTCAACAGGACAGCATATTAAAACGCTGCTGTGTTCTTATCGGGACGAATTAGTGTTGAATTTCAGTTCAACGCTGCGTGATGTATCAATACAGCGACGGTTTTTCCGGAAATTAGTTGAAGATGGTATTGAAGTTACGATAGAAAGTAATGGGGTGTATTATGAGTGATCGAATATGTAAAAATTGTCGTCTTAGGATTGCGGATAATGCAAAAACCTGTTTGTTTTGTGGTCGGGTGTTGACCAAAGAATCTGACAATGTATTGGTTAATATGTATCCGGCAATATTCCACAAAACGCGTATGGCAAAGCGTATCGTATGGTCCTTTACGTTTGCTTTGATCTTAATACAGGTGTTACTTTTTGTGTTGAATTATTATTTGGATGCGGGACATCGCTGGTCTTTTGTGACAGCAGTGGTTTTTGCGTATGGAATTTTTTCGATGCACTATCTTACAGCATGGAATAAAAGCCATATTCGCAAGCTGTTTATTCAGACATTTGCAACGATTTTATTTTTGCTCTCATTAGATGCAGGGCTTGGTTTTCATGGCTGGTCAGTACAGTATGGTATGTCATGCAGCATATTAGTGCTGGATCTGTTTTTGGGTGGAGGAATGCTGATTAATCGTACTAATTGGACGAGTTATCTGACGACACAGGTGTATGCTATTGCGTTAGCAGTGATCAATCTTTGCATTGGGATTTTTGCCAAAGAAGGAAATCCGCTGTTTGCTTGGATCGTACTGTTAGTTACCCTTGTGTTATTTGGTGCTGCGGTACTTGCCGGTTCACGCAAGGCAAAGAGTGAGCTGCGAAGGCGATTTTATATATAAAGGATGCGAAACGATCTGCGTATGGGTGGTGTTAGGATAAAGCAGTGACAATTTACGGTTAAAGTGGAAAGATTATGATTCCCGGATGGGGATAAAGTATATGGAGGTAGCGTGTGCAAGAGCAGAGTTTTCAGGCAAAGTTAGTAAAAGAATGTATTCGTCTGGCGGCAGGAAACCGTTTGATTGGACCGAAGATCAAGATGGGAGAGTTGCAGCGGCATCTGGTTGATAAGGAACCGTTGTGGCGTAAGCCGGAGGATGTGCTTTGGGAACGGAAAAAGCTTGCAAATTGCACGGTTGAGGTGGTGCAGCCTCCGATTCCCGGCAAATATGCATTGCTCCAATTGCACGGCGGGGGATATGTGAATCCACTGCGCAATATTTATCGAAGTTTTGCTTATAAATATGCAATGATGTGCGGTGGAATGAAGGTATTTAGTACGGATTACCGGGTGGCACCGGAACATACTCATCCATCGGCGCTGCTAGATGCCATTGCATCTTATGAAATGATTTTGGATATGGGTTATACGGGAGATCAAATCTTTGTAGCGGGTGATTCTGCGGGAGGTGGTCTTGCGGTAGCACTCTGCATGTGGCTGCGTGAACATGACAGACCAATGCCGGCCAAGCTTGTATTGATGTCTCCATGGTTGGACATGACAGCGTCCGGGGGTTCCTACACGGACAATTATGACAAAGATCCAATGTTTGGCGGGACGAAAGAAAGTATGATCTATCGAGGAGATTATCGAGATGATCATGATCCGAAAGATCCATATCTGTCGCCGTTGTTTGGGGATTTTTCCGGTCTGCCGCCTATGTTGATACAGGTAGGTGAGATTGAAATGCTGCGAAGTGATGGCGAGTGCGCTGCACAGAAAGTACAGCAATGCGGTGGTCGGGCAACGGCACAGTGCTATGCCGGAATGTTTCATGTATTTCAGATGGGATTGTCACAAATACCGGAATCGGCAACGGCGTGGGAGGAAGTACAAAAGTTTTTAGAGGGAATGCGTGCAGAAAGTGATGAATAGACTGTAAAAAAAGCATGGCAGTTCAGAAACTGCAGCCGGCATTATTTTAGTTAGAAAATGAATCGGCTATGTGCGAAAGCAGGTTATCAGTGAAGCATGGAACAGTTAGAGTGGTACATTACGACGAAATATCAGCAGGAGGGTCCGTATCGGGAAGAGAGACGGATCCTTCTGCTTTATCGTGTCCGTATACAGGGACAGATGATGGGCATGAACGAGAGATATTATGGCAGAGCCGCATCGCCGAAAGACAACAGGAAATTTGGAGATGTGCCATTTACCTAAGACTATCCAGAGAAGATGAGGGAACCGCCATTGAGAGTAACAGCATCAGAAATCAGCGTGTACTGTTGATGGACTATATTGCGGCAAGACCGGAGCTTTATTTTACAGGCGAATGGGTTGACGATGGGTATAGCGGAAGCAGTTTTGAAAGGCCGGCGTTGCAGCGAATGCTGCAGGCTGCGAGAGATGGAAAGGTAGATTGCATTCTTGTCAAGGATCTATCTCGTTTCGGACGAGAGTATATACAGACCGGATGGTATTTGAAAAAGTGGTTCCCACAGTGGGGGATACGTTTTATTGCGGTGGCAGACCATTACGATAGTGCTAGTGCTTTGTTTGGTGAAAAGGCGTTGTTGCTTCCAATCCTCAATTTGATGAATGATGCTTATTGCAGAGATATTTCCAGAAAGGTCAAAAACAGTCAGGAGGCCAGACGCAGGCAGGGAGATTACGTAGGTGCTTTTGCACCGTACGGTTATCAAAAAGCGATGATCAATAAGCACAAATTAGTTGTCGATAGGCAGACGGCAGATGTTGTACAAAAGATATTTCATTGGAAAAATGCAGGGCATTCCGCGGAAAAGATTTGTGCGTTTTTGAATGTTTTATTGATCCCATCGCCGTACGTATATAAGAAGATAAGCGGGCAGTCTTATAAGTCCGGTTTTGTGGACAGAAGAAAACAAAATAGTTTATCGAATATGACTAACAATAAGGACGTAAATGAAACAAGTGGTCAATCTTGCCTGTCCGACAATACGGACACACAAAAAGTGCTCCTATGGTCGCCGGTCGCAGTTCGACGTATTTTGAAAAATCAATTATATATTGGGATCCTTCAACAGGGCAAAACGAGAAAGATCAACTATAAACTGGCACAGAGATGTAAAGTGCCACCTGAAGAATGGATCAGCACGGATAAGGCGGTGCCGCCGATCATTGAAGAATCTTTATTTTGGAAGTGTCAGAGCAGATGAATAATATATTGTGTCAGCGTATAGGAATTTATGCAAGGCTTTCCGTTCGAAATACGGAGAGAGAGGAAATGTCAATCGAGAATCAATTGTTACTGGTTGGTCAATATTTGGATCAACATACCGAATGTCAACAACGAAAGGTTTATGTGGACTATGGGTATAGTGGAGCAAACTTTCAAAGACCGGAATTTCAGCAGATGATAGAGGATTGTCGTTTGGGATTATTAGATGCAGTTATTGCGAAGGATCTGTCCAGACTGGGGAGAGAACATCTGCAATTGGGATGGTATCTGGAATACTTCTTTCCGGTAAATAATGTGCGGGTGATTACCGTGACGGATCATTATGACAGTGCAAGACTTACGGAACAGATGCTGATCGTTGGATTGAAAAATTTATTAAATGAATGGTATGCAGTAGATACCGGATACAAGGTACGGCTGGCGAAACGTCAGCAAAGGGAACAAGGAAATTTTATCGGTGCCAAGGCTCCATATGGATATCGGATCTGTTACCGGAATGGCAAGAGAGTATTAGAACCTGATCAGACGTTTTCTGTTTTAACAAACATACAGAATATGAGAAGAGCGGGACAATCTTCCGTGCAGATCGCAAATAAACTCAATGAGGATCACATAGCGACACCGGAGATATATCGTCGCACCGGAATTTTAAGAATACCGCAGGATCAGACAACAGATAAATGGTCAGGGGCGATGGTACGAGGTGTTTGGAACCATAAGCATATTGCATGTTGTTCGAACACCAGCGGGGATAACGACACGGCTTAGTACAATTTCACCGGTTTCTTCTATTGTTTTGATTTCCTCTTCGGGAATTTTTGGCGGGTATTTTTCGTATAGCGTATGAGGCGGTATTACAAACAGTTCTTTGTTGGCTTCCGGTGTGTTGGGGGTTGGGATCAGAGTTGTATTTTGTAAAGCGGTCTGTCCGGATAAGATTTCAGCACCGCTGATTTCTACCGGTTCAAAATTTGGAGCAGTTATTTGGATCGAATACGTAGAATATGGGCGATCAGTACCCGGCATCATGCTATACTCCAATGGCGGTGCGGGCAGAGTGATCAGATCACTTTTGCCGGCACTGTTTGTTTCGGTTTCTTCAATTATATCGTTTGCATCATTGATATTACGGATCTGTATCTTGGCTCCGGCAATCGGTCTGGAGGTTCGGCGAGATGTGATATTTGCCTGAAAAAAACCTCTATCCGGCATATCTTTTGCTGCATATAGATCGTGAGACATAGAACCTCATTTCTGTGATTCTTTAAAAATCACACATAGTTTTGGATTATTGTATGCCTCTTGTCAGTCAGGAGTGAAAGATTGAAATAATATTTTCAGTATGATATAGTTGGTAGAAATGCTGCAATTGCGGCACAAACAGTATTAAAAACTACGGAATTGCAGATAACCTGCGAATTTGGCAAAATGGTCTGCGCGGACATCTGTAAACAGAAAAGAGGATTAACATGGAACAGATCAAGATTAAATATTTTACGGACAAGATCGATAAACTTGCTTATATCGATGGGAAAAGTGATTGGATCGATCTGCGAGCTTCCGAAGAAGTTACATTAAAACAGGGTGAGTTTGCTTTGGTGCCACTTGGTGTGGCAATGGAACTTCCCAAAGGATATGAGGCACATATCGTACCGCGCAGCAGCACCTATAAAAATTTTGGCGTGATACAGGCAAATCATTGTGGTGTGGTAGACGGATCTTACTGCGGAGATAACGATATGTGGCGTATGCCGGTCATTGCAATGCGCGATACACAGATTCATGTAAACGACAGGATCTGCCAGTTTCGTATAATGAAAAATCAGCCGGAAATCTTATTCGAGGAAGTAGAACATTTGGAGGGCAAAGACAGAGGCGGCTTTGGAACTACCGGAAAACAATAACGAGTAGGGAGGACATTATGGATAAGAAAAAGATATTGCAGCATTTAGATCATACATTATTAAAACAGGATGCTACATGGGAGCAGATCAAGACACTTTGCGATGAGGGAATGCAGTATCATGTGGCAAGTGTGTGTATTCCACCTTGTTATGTCAAAGAGGCACGTGATTATGTCGAAGACCGCTTGAAGATCTGTACGGTGATCGGTTTTCCAAATGGCTATCAGACAACAGCTGCGAAAGTGGCAGAGACGAAAGAGGCAGTGGAAGATGGTGCGGATGAAATTGATATGGTGATCAATATCAATCGTGTTAAGGATGACCGCTTTGAAGAGGTACTGCAGGAAGTGAAAGAAATACGGGCAGCCTGCGAGGGGAAAGTCTTAAAAGTCATCATTGAGACTTGTCTTTTGACCAAAGAGGAAAAGCTCAAAATGTGTGAGATCGTTACAAAGGCAGGGGCGGATTATATTAAGACTTCAACCGGATTTTCGACCGGAGGGGCTACGTTTGAAGATGTGGCACTGTTGCAAAAATATGTAGGAGATTCAGTGAAAGTCAAGGCTGCAGGAGGAATCTCATCGTTAGAAGATGCAGAGCGTTTCTTAAGGCTGGGGGCTGACCGCCTTGGAACAAGCAGATTGATCGCACTATGCAAATCGACGGATTAACTATTGCATGAGGAGCATAACGAAATAAGTTTGCATCACCCAACACTTGACACAAAAAGTGATTCTGTATAAACTATAATGTGATGCGTTTTAAGATTCTTTATAAAATGCAAATTTTGATGGTAATGCGTTCTTTATGGCGTACAGAGAAAAGACCGCAGAATGGAGGTTCCAATGAATTATAAGGTAGCCGTGATACCTGGTGATGGTATCGGTCCGGAAATTGTCAGAGAGGCAAGAAAGGTATTAGACAAGGTTGGACAGAAATATGGTCATGAGTTTACATATCAGGAGCTGTTAATGGGTGGATGTTCCATTGATGCTTATGGAGAGCCGTTGACCGAGGAGACACTGGAAGCTGCGAAAGCAAGCGATTCCGTGTTGTTAGGTGCCGTGGGCGGCAACGTCGGACAGTCTAATTGGTATCAGCTTCCACCGGATAAACGACCGGAGGCAGGATTACTGAAGATTCGTAAGGGACTGGAATTATATGCTAATATTCGTCCGGCTGTGTTGTTTGATGAACTTAGCGGTGCATGTCCGTTGAAACCGGAACTGACAGAGGGTGGATTTGATTTTGTGGTAATGCGTGAGCTTACCGGCGGTCTGTATTTTGGGGATCGTAAGACGGTTGAAGAGAATGGTGTTAAGAAAGCGATCGACACGTTGACGTATGATGAAAATGAAATACGCCGTATCGCCAAATGGGGATTTGATGTCGCAATGAAGCGTGGTAAAAAGGTTTGCAGCGTGGATAAAGCGAATGTTTTGGATTCTTCCCGTTTGTGGAGAAGTGTTGTCGAGGAAGTGGCAAAGGATTATCCGGAAGTGGAACTTACTCATATGTTAGTAGATAACTGTGCGATGCAGCTTGTGCGTGATCCAAAGCAGTTTGATGTGATCCTTACAGAGAATATGTTTGGTGATATTTTATCAGATGAGGCAAGTATGGTGACCGGATCGATCGGTATGTTGTCTTCTGCAAGCCTTGGTGCAACGAAGTTAGGTCTATACGAGCCGAGTCATGGATCTGCACCGGATATTGCAGGACAAGATAAGGCGAATCCAATCGCAACTATTTTATCTGCAGCGATGATGCTTCGTTATTCCTTTGATCTGGAAAAAGAAGCCGATGCGATCGAGAATGCCGTGAAGCAGGTACTTAAAGACGGATATCGTACGATCGATATCATGGACGAGGGAAAGACGCAGGTCGGAACAATACAGATGGGTGATCTGATCGCAGAACGTATTTAATAGAACATAAATACACAAGGTAGATATTGGTGCCTGCAGATTCAAATGGCAGGTCTGGAAAGGAATAAGTGATTATTATGAGAAGTGATGCAGTAAAGAAGGGAATGCAGACAGCACCTCAGAGATCGTTGTTTAATGCATTAGGAATTACAGAAGAAGAATTGGAAAAGCCGTTGATCGGTATTGTGAGTTCTTACAATGAGATCGTGCCGGGACATATGAATATTGATAAGATCGTTGATGCTGTTAAAATGGGTGTTGCTATGGCTGGTGGAACTCCAATTGTTTTTCCGGCGATTGCAGTGTGTGATGGTATTGCGATGGGACATACCGGTATGAAATACTCTCTTGTAACGAGAGATCTGATCTGTGATTCCACAGAGTGTATGGCATTGGCGCATCAGTTTGATGCATTGGTCATGGTGCCAAACTGTGATAAAAATGTTCCGGGTCTGTTGATGGCAGCTGCTAGATTGAATATACCAACAATTTTTGTCAGCGGTGGCCCGATGTTAGCCGGTCATGTTCAGGGCAACAAGACATCTTTATCTTCTATGTTTGAGGCAGTTGGTGCTCATGCGGCAGGTAAGATGACAGAGGAACAGGTAAATGATTATGTATGCAATGCTTGTCCGACATGTGGTTCTTGCTCCGGTATGTATACTGCTAACAGTATGAATTGCCTGACAGAGGCGATCGGTATGGGATTGCAGGGCAATGGTACGATCCCGGCTGTATATTCTCAGAGAATCAAGCTTGCAAAGCATGCGGGAATGAAGATCATGGAACTTTTGGAGAAAAATATCCGTCCAAGAGATATTTTGACAGAGCAGGCATTTATGAATGCGTTGACTGTAGATATGGCACTTGGATGTTCTACAAATACAATGCTTCATCTTCCGGCAATCGCACATGAAGCAGGCGTAGAACTTAACTTAGATATCGCAAATCATATCAGTGCAAAGACTCCGAACTTGTGTCATTTAGCACCGGCAGGACATACCTATATGGAAGAGTTGAACGAGGCAGGCGGTGTCTATGCTGTTATGAATGAGCTGAGCAAGAAGGGCTTATTAAATACAGAACTTATTACTGCTACCGGTAAGACGGTAGGAGAGAATATTAAAGATTGTGTCAACCGCAATCCGGAAGTTATCCGTCCGATTGACAATCCATATAGCGAGACTGGCGGAATTGCAGTACTGCGAGGTAATATCGCACCGGATTCCGGCGTGGTAAAACGTTCTGCAGTAGTTCCGGAGATGATGGTACATGAAGGTCCGGCACGTGTGTTCGACTGCGAGGAAGACGCTATTGCGGCTATCAAGGGTGGCAAGATCGTTGCCGGAGACGTAGTAGTTATCCGCTATGAGGGACCTAAGGGTGGTCCCGGAATGCGTGAGATGTTGAATCCGACTTCTGCAATTGCTGGTATGGGACTTGGCTCTAGTGTAGCATTGATCACAGACGGAAGATTTTCCGGTGCATCGCGTGGAGCAAGTATTGGACATATTTCTCCAGAGGCAGCCGTTGGCGGTCCGATCGCTTTAGTCGAAGAAGGCGATATTATTGCAATTGATATCCCGGCAAATACGATCAATGTCAAAGTCTCTGATGAAGTTTTGGCAGAGCGCCGTGCAAAATGGCAGCCAAGAGAGCCGAAGGTCAAGAGTGGTTATTTGGCACGCTATGCGTCGATGGTTACATCAGCAGATAAGGGAGCAATTTTACAGATTCAGTAGAAGAGTGGAGGAAAGTCATGCAATTAACAGGTTCACAGATTGTGATAGAATGTTTGAAAGAACAAGGGGTAGACACAGTATTCGGTTATCCGGGTGGTGCTATTCTGAACATATATGACGAATTATATCGTCATCAGGATGAAATTAGACATGTCCTTACATCTCATGAGCAGGGAGCATCTCATGCAGCAGATGGATATGCCAGAGCAACAGGTAAAGTCGGTGTATGTATGGCAACAAGCGGACCCGGAGCAACTAATTTAGTTACCGGAATTGCGACAGCTTATATGGATTCTGTTCCATTGGTTGCTATTACATGTAACGTTGGCAAGGCGTTACTGGGTAAAGATTCTTTCCAGGAAATTGATATTGCCGGAGTGGCAATGCCGATTACGAAATACAGCTTTCTGGTAAAGGAAGTTGATAAATTGGCTGATACGATCCGTCGTGCCTTTACGATCGCAAAATCCGGCAGACCGGGTCCGGTCTTGATCGATATTGCGAAAAATGCAACGAGTGACAAAGCTGAATATGAGCCGAAAGTTCCGGAAGAGATCGAACGCAGCACAGAAAATATTGACGATGCTGTTATTGATGAGGCAATCAAGGTACTGCGCAATGCCAAGAAACCGATGGTATTCGTTGGTGGCGGCGCTGTGATCTCAGGTGCGGATAAAGAACTTAAGGAATTTGTGGAAAAAGTAGACGCACCGGTAACGGATACGTTAATGGGTAAAGGTGCATTTCCGGGTACCGATGACCGATATGTGGGAATGCTTGGAATGCATGGAACGAAGACTGCCAATTTAAGTGTTTCAGAGTGCGATGCACTGGTAGTTGTTGGTTCCCGCTTCTCTGATCGTGTGACAGGCAATACGGCAAACTATGCGAAGAATGCAACGATCATTCAGATTGACATTGATGAAGCGGAGATCAACAAGAATGTATCGGTTGATATGAGCATTATTGGTGATGTGAAAGCTGTTTTGGAGCGTATGAATGAGCGCATGGAACAGATGTATCATAAAGAGTGGATGGATAAGGTGATGGCAAGAAAGGATGCACTGCCAATGACTTATTCTGAGGAGGGATTGACTTGTCCATATGTTATGGAGAAGTTGGACGAGTTGACAAACAGTGATAAGACGATCATTTGTACGGAAGTCGGTCAGCATCAGATGTGGGCGGCGCAGTATTACCACTATACACATCCACGCACACTGATTACTTCCGGTGGCCTTGGAACAATGGGATATGGATTGGGTGCATCACTGGGTGCACAGGTCGGCTGTCCGGATAAACGTGTTATTAACATTGCCGGAGATGGATGCTTCCGCATGAACATGAATGAGTTAGCAACTGCAAGCCGTTATAACATTCCGATTATTGAGGTTATTATTAACAATCAGGTGCTTGGAATGGTTCGCCAGTGGCAGACGTTATTCTATGGAAAACGTTATTCGCAGACGGTACTGAATGACAAAGTTGATTATATCAAACTGTCTGAGGCACTTGGGGTGAAAGCGATCCGAGTTACAAAGAAGGAAGAGGTTGAGGGAGCAATCAAAGAAGCACTTTCTACAAAAGGTCCGGTTGTGATCGAGGTTGTGATCGAGAGTGATGATAAGGTATTCCCGATGGTTGCACCGGGTAAGAACTTAGAAGACTGTTTTGATGAGAAAGATTTGCAAAAACAGCAGTAAGCGTGTTAATCCTGGTATAGTCTGACACGAAGTTCGAGTAGGCTTTAGTGGAAGAGTTGAATGTTTTGATATTCATGATACATAGCAGGGTTTCATATATTTACAAAGTGACAAAAGGAAAGGGAATTCCCGGACCGTTTTGATTTTTGCGTAGTATGCGCCGCAAAAATTCAATAAAAATATGCGTATACAGAAATGAGGAGAAAAATGAGCAGAGTTTATAATTTTTCAGCAGGACCGGCAGTATTGCCAGAGGAAGTATTGCAGGAAGCAGCAGATGAGATGTTGGATTATCAGGGTTCCGGCATGTCCGTTATGGAAATGAGTCATCGCTCAAAAGTGTATGATAATATTATCAAGACCGCAGAGCAGGATCTGCGTGATCTGATGAATATTCCGGATAACTACAAGGTACTCTTCCTTCAGGGAGGTGCTTCACAGCAGTTTGCAATGATTCCGATGAATCTGATGAAGAACAAGGTTGCTGATTACATTGTAACCGGACAATGGGCAAAGAAGGCATGGCAGGAAGCTTCCAAATATGGTAAAGCGAATAAGATCGCTTCCTCCGAGGATAAAACATTCTCGTACATCCCAGACTGTTCGGATCTGCCGATCTCCGAAGATGCCGACTATGTATACATTTGTGAAAATAACACAATTTATGGTACGAAATACAAAGAGCTGCCAAACACAAAGGGTAAGACATTAGTTGCAGATGTATCTTCCTGCTTTTTGTCAGAACCGGTAGATGTCACAAAGTATGGCGTGATTTATGGCGGTGTACAGAAAAATATCGGACCGGCAGGTGTTGTCATTGTGATCATCCGCGAGGATCTTATTACAGAAGATGTTTTGGAAGGTACACCAACAATGTTACAGTACAAAATACATGCAGATGCACAGTCTCTGTATAACACACCACCGGCATATGGTATTTACATTTGCGGTAAGGTATTTAAGTGGCTCAAGAAAATGGGCGGCTTAGAGGCTATGAAGAAGCACAACGAAGAGAAAGCAAAGATCCTGTATGACTTCTTGGATCAGAGTAAACTGTTCAAGGGTACGGTAGTGCCAAAAGATCGTTCTTTGATGAATGTTCCGTTTGTAACAGGTGATGCAGATATGGATGCTAAGTTTGTCAAAGAGGCAACAGAAGCAGGTTTTGTTAACTTGAAAGGTCATCGTACCGTAGGTGGAATGAGAGCCAGCATTTACAATGCAATGCCAAAAGAGGGCGTAGAGAAGTTGGTTGAGTTTATGAAGAAGTTCGAGGAGGAAAATGCGTAATGTTTCAGTATAGTTGCTTAAATCCGATCGCACAGATTGGCTTAGATGGTTTTGATGGACAATATGAAAAGACAGATGATGTGAATGCGGCTGATGTGGTGCTTGTTAGAAGTGCAGCGATGCACGATATGGAGCTTTCTGATAAGCTCTGTGCTATCGCACGTGCCGGTGCCGGTGTCAACAATATTCCATTGGATAAATGTGCGGATCAGGGTATCGTTGTATTTAACACACCTGGTGCAAATGCAAACGGTGTAAAAGAGATGGTGGTATCCGGTATGCTTTTGGCTGCCAGAGATATTGCAGGTGGAATGCAGTGGGTTAAGGACAACGCTGATGATGAAAATATTTCCAAATCCATGGAAAAGGCAAAGAAGAATTTTGCCGGTACAGAGTTAAAAGGCAAAAAACTTGGTGTTATCGGACTTGGAGCTATCGGTGTGTTAGTTGCTAATGTGGCAAGACATTTCGGAATGGAGATCTATGGTGTAGATCCATTCTTATCCGTTAATAATGCGTTATCTCTTTCCAGAGATGTTACCGTTGTAAAATCTTACGATGAGTTGTATCAGGTATGTGATTATATTACAATTCATGTTCCTTATATTCCTGAGACAAAAGGAATGCTCAACAAGGAAGCTTTCGATCAGATGAAGGATGGCGTTGTTATCTTGAACTTTGCACGTGATCTTTTGGTAAATGATGATGACATGAAAGCTGCTTTGGAGTCTGGAAAGGTGCGTCGTTATGTAACAGATTTCCCAAATCCAGCCGTTGTTAAGATGCCGAATGTGATCGCAACACCGCATCTCGGTGCCTCTACAGCAGAGTCAGAGGATAACTGTGCCGTTATGGCAGTACATGAGCTTCGTGAATTTTTAGAGAATGGTAATATCATCAATTCTGTAAACTATCCAAATTGTGATGCAGGTGTCTGCAATACAGAAGGACGTATTACAGTTGCACATAAAAACATCCCAACGATGTTGACACAGTTTACCAATGTATTTGCTGAAGAAGGAATTAATATCGCACATATGACAAATAAGAGCCGTGGTGATTATTCATATTGTGTATTCGATATTGATGCTGCTTCTTCAAAGGCATTGGAAGATAAGCTGAATGCAATTGATGGTGTATTAAAGGTACGTATCATCAAATAATGTAGTACGATACACAATTTGCCGGATCGTTACTCTGAAAATTTTGGGGTAACGATCCTTTTTTTGAGGAGTTTTGATCTCGTATAGCAGTTGGAGGAAATGGACATGAATTATGAGGAAGCACGTAATTATATTGCACATATTCAGGGAAATCTCGGAAGTGACTATTCGTTGAAGGAAGTCACAAGATTAGCGGAATATATGGATAGACCGGATAAAAAATTGCAGATTGTGCATATTGCAGGAACCAATGGAAAAGGGTCTGCAGGAAATTATCTGGCTGGTATTTTGGCGGCATCGGGATATCGTGTGGGACGTTACGTGTCACCGACAACGCATTATTTGGAGCGTGTTCAGAAATGGGAGCCATATACAGAGCAAGCAGTTACGATCTCAGCACAGGAAGCAGCAAAGCTTCTGACTAAATTGCGCGTCTTTTGCGAGCAGATGGTCAAAGAGGGATATCATCATCCTACTGCATTCGAGATTGAGACGATATTGGCAATGCAGCAGGGTGTGGACTGGAATGTGGATGTCATGTTAGTCGAATGTGGTCTTGGGGGAAGAATGGATGCCACGAATTTTATTACTGATCCGCTGCTTTGTATGATTACTTCGATCAGCAGAGATCATATGGCGGTTTTAGGAGAAACGGTCACGGAGATTGCTGAAGAAAAATATGGGATCATTAAGAAGGGAGCCCAGGTCGTATCTGCACCGCCTAAAGAATTACAGCCATTATTAGAGCGTGTATGTCGTGAAACCGGTGCACATTTGCATCTGGTGCAATCGGTGGGACAAGTACAGATCCATTCCTGCGAAGAGACGCAGTTTTATTATCGTGACCGGTCCTATGTGTTATCTACGCCGGGATTGTATCAGATTGATAATGCAGCACTTGCACTGGAAACCGCACAGTGCATGCAGTCGATTGGCTTTGCAAAGATCAACGAAGAGAGTATGAAACGGGGAATATATTCCAGCCGGTGGCCCGGCAGAATGGAAGTGATCTGCAAGAAGCCGATCATTTTATTGGACGGAGCACATAATGAGGATGCTGCCAAACGGCTTGTACAAAGCTTAGAAGCATATTATCCGGGACAAAAATGGCAATTTATTATGGGCGTTTTTGCGGATAAAGAGTATCAAAAAATGATTCATATTCTGCTTCCGTATGCCAAGCGTTTTTTGACCGTGACTGCACCGGGTCCCAGAGGGCTTGACAGCGGTAAATTGGCAAAATCGATATGGCAGACAGCACAGAAGTTTGGAGAGAACAGGTTATCTTTGGAAGATATACAAGATGTTCGCACGATGTCGGATGCGCTTTATCAGACATTACAGATTGGAGAAAATACGATAATCTGTGGCTCGTTGTCCATTCAGGGTGCGGTACAGCGTTTTATGTCGGAAGCAGGTGAAATGGAGGAATAGAATGAGGGAACAAACCAAAAGAACAGAAATATATAAAAGAGCGTTATTGCTTGCGGTACCGATGATGATCCAAAACGGGATCACGAATATGGTGGGATTGGTTGATAATGTTATGGTGGGAAAGCTGGGCACAGAATCGATGACCGCAGTTTCTATTGTAGGACAGCTGATCTTTGTGTTTAACCTTGCAATATTCGGAGGAATATCAGGTCCGGGTATCTATGGAGCACAATATTATGGACAAAGAAATGAGGAGGGATTTCGACATACCTTTCGTATCAAGCTCTGGATATGTCTCGCATGTGTTATTATAGGAACGCTTATTTTTATGACAAGTGGAGAAACCTTGATCAGTATGTATCTACATGGTGAAAGTGCGCAGATGGATGCAGCGCTTACCATGCATCTGGGAAAAGAATATATGACGATCATGTTGTTTACGCTGCTGCCTTTTAGTATTACGCAGGTATACGCCAGCAGCTTAAGAGAGACCGGATATAGCGTCAAACCAATGATTGCCGGGATACTATCCGTTATCGTTGATATCGTGTTTAATTACCTGTTGATCTTTGGCAAATTTGGAATGCCAAGACTTGAAGTAAAAGGAGCTGCGATCGCAACATTGTTAGCACGTATCGTTGAGTGCGTGATCGTGGTAGCGTGGGCACATTATGAGCGTAGAACACACAGTTTTCTGATCGGTATTTACCGAACGATGCGCATCCCTAAGGAAATATCAATTCTGATGATCAAAAAAGGTCTGCCTATCTTTTTTAATGAGTTTTTGTGGGCAGGAGGATTAGCGGCATTGACCCAGTGTTATTCAACCAAAGGTTTAGAGATTGTTGCGGGACTTACCATCTCTAATGTTATCTGTAACCTGCTTAATGTTGTGTTTGTTGCATTAGGCTCTGCCGTGGGAATTTTATCCGGTCAGACACTTGGAGCCGGGAAGTTTGAGAAAGCGAAAGAAAATGCGTTTCATTTGATGTGGTTTACCTGTTTTGTCTGTGTGGGCCTCACCGTTATTTTGATCGCTTTTTCAGGGATTTTTCCAAAAGTATACGATACGACCGAACAGGTACGGGGGTATGGTCAGACATTTATTGTGATCACAGCATTATTTTTCCCAATACAGGGGCTGCTAAATTCCTTATATTTCACTTTGCGTTCCGGTGGAAAGACAGTGATCACCTTTTTGTTTGATAGTGTATTTTCATGGGTCGTGACAGTGCCGGTAGCAGCAGTGTTGTGTTTAACAACGCCGTTGTCTGTGTTTGTGATCTATGCCATTGTTCAGTCGTTAGATCTGATCAAAGTCGCAATTGGCTATGGTTTGATCCGCAAAGGGATTTGGATCAGCACTATTGTCGACTGATAGTAAATTATGCTATGATAATGTAGTGTTGTTTTTTGACACGATCTTTATAGGATGACAGTAATATGGATCATTCTTTACCGGTTGTAAGGAATATTCACCGCAAAGTATGTGGTAGGAAGGTATGAATCATGCAGATAGGAACAAAACAATATCAATTTGACGGACATCATGTATATGTGATGGGCATTTTGAATGTAACACCGGACTCGTTTTCGGATGGCGGCAAGTTTAATCATTTAGATCAGGCTTTGGCGCATGTGGAGGAAATGGTCGCGCAGGGTGCCGATATTATAGATATCGGAGGAGAATCAACAAGACCCGGTTATCAGAAGATAACCGTGGAAGAAGAGATCGAGCGTGTGACAGAAGTGATACGAAAAGTTAAAGAACGATTTGATGTACCGGTATCGTTGGACACCTACAAGGCACCCGTTATGGACGCAGGACTGTCTGCAGGTGCAGACATGGCAAATGATATATGGGGACTGCGTTATGATGAGCTATTTGCACAGGAAGGCTGCAAATCTGTTTGGGAGATCGGTACGATGGCGGAGATCGTCGCAAAACACCACAAACCGGTCTGCATTATGCATAATCGTCCAAAAGCAGAATATGGGCATTTTCTGATCGACATGAAGAAAGATCTGCAAAGATCGCTTATGCTCGCAGATGCGGCAGGCATAGCGAGAGATCAGATCATATTAGATCCCGGTGTTGGCTTTGGCAAAACATACGAGCAGAATTTGGCGGTGTTAGCACATTTAGATACTTTTTTGGATTTTGAGTTGCCGCTTCTTCTGGCAACTTCCAGAAAATCGGTGATCGGTCTTACGTTAGATCTTCCGGTTGAGGAGCGGGAAGAGGGGACGATGGTAACGAGTGTGTTAGCGGCGTTGAATCATTGGAATATGGTCCGTGTGCACGACGTTGAGAAAAATGTACGCGCACTGCGTATGACAGAAAAGATCATGTCTTTACAGTAAATAATGGATTTATGCCCTGACTATATTCACAAAAGGAAGGGGGACGTTCCGTGGAAGAAAACAGGATCAGAGAGCACTATGTGTTTTTTGGCAGAGTGCAGGGAGTTGGATTTCGATACCGCGCAAAATATGTTGCGAATGGTCTCAGAATTACCGGATGGGTTCGAAATGACTGGGATGGAACGGTTGAAATGGAAGCACAAGGAACGTTAGAACAGTTGAATCAAATGCTCAAATTGATCAATCAGGGAACCTATATTCAAGTAGAGGATCTTCGTCGGAAAACGATTCCGTTAGATCGGGAGGAACGAGGGTTTCATGTACGGTAATCTTGACAAAAGACAAGGTTTATGCTACAAAAAATGAGGCAATAGAGATAAGAAATGAGGTAGAAGAATGAAAGTTGCAAATTTAGTGGGATCACGTTTTAAGGAAAAGCCATCAGACTGTGTGATCGACAGCCATGCATTAATGGTGCGTGGTGGTTATATGAAATATGTCGGCAATGGTATATATTCGGAGTTCCCGACATTGCGTCGTGTAACAAGCAAGATTGAGAACATTATCCGTCAGGAGATGGATGCTATTGACGGACAGGAAGTATTATTCCCTGTTGTGCTTCCTGCAGATTTATGGGATGAATCCGGACGTTACGAAAGTGTTGGCAGCGAGTTGCTGCGTTTTACAGACCGCAATGATGCACGAATGGTATTGGGAATGACGCATGAGGAGGCTGCTGTTCAGCTTGTCAGAGAATATGCACAGTCCTACACAAAATATCCGTTTATGATCTACCAGTTTCAGCGCAAATTCCGTGATGAGGCAAGACCTCGTGCAGGAATGATCCGTGTGCGTGAATTTACGATGAAAGATGCATATTCTTTCCATACATCCCAGGAAGATTTGGAAAAATATTATGATGTTTGTTATCAGGCCTACAATCGCATTTTCCAGAAAGCAGGCATTCCGGAAGTGGTTACCGTAGCTTCGGATTCCGGTATGATGGGCGGTAATATATCACATGAATATATGCTTCTTACACCGGTAGGAGAAGATTCCATCGTTCTTTGTGAGGAATGTGATTATCGTGCCAATATGGAAGCAGCTGCAAACTGTGTTTCCGGTGACAAGATCGGGGAGCAAGCAGAGCTTGCAATGATCGAGACTCCGGACTGCAAAACAATCGAAGATGTATGTGCATTCCTGCACAGTGATGTAGAAAGTTCCTGCAAAGCGGTTGTTTATCAGAAGGCAAGCAATGGTCAGTTTGTTGTTGGTTTTGTTCGCGGTGATTATGAGATTAATGAGACAAAACTGCGCAATCTGGTTGGCGAAGAGATCTATCCGGCAGAGATTACAGAAGATTCCTGCTTAGTAGCCGGCTATATCGGACCATATGCAATTTCGGAAGAAGTAGAATATTATTTGGATCTGACATTGCAGGGGATCGAGTCTATGGTTGCCGGAGCAAACAAAGAGGGTTATCATTATACAGGACTCAATTTAAATCGAGATCTGAAAGACGCAAAATATGTTGACATTGCAAAAGTAAAAGCTGGCAGTGTATGCCCATGCTGTGGCAAGCCTGCTATTACGATCAAACGAGGTATTGAAGTAGGTAATATCTTCCAGCTTGGAACGAAGTATACTAAGGCAATGAATATGACCTATACAGATGAAAACGGCGAGTTAAAGAATCCGATCATGGGCTGCTATGGTATTGGAGTTGGACGTATGGCCGCATCTATCTGTGAGGCGCATCATGACGAATACGGTCCAATCTGGCCAATTTCCATTGCTCCTTGGGAGGTAGAAGTATGTTGTCTGCGTGCCGACGACGATGAGTGCAAAAAGGTTGCGGATGACATGTATACCGGTCTGCAGGATGCCGGCATTGAGACAATATATGATGACAGAGATGTCCGTCCGGGTGCTATGTTCTCTGACGCAGATCTGATCGGTGCACCGATCCGTGTGGTTGTCAGCCCTAGAAACTTAAAGGAATCAAAGGTTGAGATCACAACACGTGATAAGGCAGTAAAGGAAATGGTTGACTTAGACAAAGCAAAAGAGTATGTCATCGCACTTCGTCAGAAATTGTTTGATGACATTGCCAGTCATGTTGAGGCATATCAGAAATAATGACAACTTCTTTTTGAAGCTGACATTTTTGGCTTTTTTTGAAATGGACAGTTGACATTTTTGGAAAAATATTTTATAGTATTTCTTCGGGGACAGTAGTTGTCCCCGAATTACGGCGTGTGGCTCAGTTTGGTAGAGCGCTACGTTCGGGACGTAGAAGTCGCAGGTTCAAATCCTGTCACGCCGATGATACAAGGATACAGTAGGGACAGTAGTCAGAAGAATCCTTGGCAGGGGCGCCGAAGATCTTGAGCAATCAAGAGCTTCGGTTTTTCTTTTTCTTGTATTGAAATACATTTTGTTTTCGTGTAAAATGGTATCGGCTATAAGGATAAGGATGTTTTCGGACATTTTGACAGAATGGAGGTAACCATGTACAAGATTAATGACAATTACTTAAAATTACCAGGAAGTTATTTGTTTTCGACGATCGCAAAGAAAGTTGCAGCATATTCGTCGGCAAATCCGGACAAAGAGATCATCAAGTTAGGGATTGGTGATGTGACACAGCCACTTGCACCGGCGATCATTGAGCGTCTGCATAGTGCAGTGGATGAGATGGCACATGCAGAAACCTTTAAGGGATATGCTCCGGATCTGGGCTATGAATTTTTGCGTACTACGATCGTGGAAAATGATTATAAGGCACGCGGCTGTAAGATCTCTGCCGATGAGATTTTCGTCAGCGATGGTGCGAAGAGCGATTCCGGTAATATTGGAGATATTTTTTCAGTAGACAATAAGATTGCCGTATGTGATCCGGTATATCCAGTATATGTGGATACGAATGCAATGGCAGGCCGTACCGGTACTTATGATGCTAAGACGGAGAAATGGTCGGATGTGATCTATATGCCATGCACCAAGGAAAATGGTTTCTGCCCGGAATTACCAACAGAGACACCGGATATTATTTATCTGTGTTTTCCGAATAACCCAACCGGAACAACGATTACAAAATCCCAGTTACAGGAATGGGTTGACTATGCCTTGAAGGTTGGCGCAGTGATCATTTATGATGCAGCGTATGAGGCATATATTTCAACACCGGATGTTCCACACAGCATTTATGAGTGCGAAGGTGCTACCGCATGTGCCATTGAGATTAGAAGCTTTTCTAAAAATGCAGGATTTACCGGAACAAGACTTGGATTTACGGTGATTCCAAAAGAGTTAAAATGTGGAGACGTTACATTGCACAGCTTATGGGCACGCCGTCATGGCACGAAGTTCAATGGTGCTCCATATATCATTCAGGCAGCAGGTGCGGCAGTATATTCAGAGGCAGGTAAGAAGCAGACGGGTGAACAGATCGCATATTATATGAACAATGCTAAGACGATCCGTGATGGATTGATCTCTGCCGGTTATGAAGTGTTTGGCGGTGTAGATGCACCATATATCTGGTTGAAGACACCGGATAAGATGACTTCTTGGGAGTTCTTTGACTACCTGTTAGAGGAGCTTAATATTGTCGGAACACCTGGTTCCGGATTTGGTCCGAGCGGTGAAGGATATTTCCGACTGACTGCATTTGGCAGTGCCGAAAATACAGTTAAGGCAATGGATCGTATTAAAAATGGGAAAGCATAAATAGAAAATATTCACACGGCGGCGGAGAGTCGATCGATGCTTGCAGTGAGACAATGAAAACGGACAGAAAAATTCATGTTCCTGTCCGTTTTCCCTATCTACTATAGACAACCCTACGAATGGGGCATTGAGAGGTTGGAGGTTTCGATGAAACATAATTATTTAAAAGGAATCTGTGGTCTGCTTATGATGGCTCTTGTTATCGTGAGTTTACCGAAAACAGTGATGGCGGATGCCGAAGTGAAGGAAGAGGATACAAGCTATGATCGCTATATCGCTTTTGGAGAGGATCTGTCTAAAAGTGAAAAGCAGAAGGTCATGGATTCGTTTGGTATTACAAAATCCGATTTAAAAAATTATAAAACGATTAAGATCACAAACAAAGAAGAACATGAATATCTTGGTGATTATATTGCATCTTCCGTGATCGGAAAGCGTGCTCTGTCTTCTGTAATGGTCGTAAAGACCGAGAAGGGCAGCGGAGTACATGTAACAACGGATAATATCAGTTATTGTACGTCTGGTATGTATACCAATGCGCTTGTAACCGCGGGATTGGAAGATGCAGAGGTCAAAGTTACCGGACCGTTTAAGATTTCCGGAACATCTGCACTGGTTGGTGCTATGAAGGCATATTCTGTTATGACCGGTAAAGAAATTTCAGAAGATACGATGGATGCAGCAACGAATGAGCTGGTGGCTACTGCTAATCTTGCAGAAGCGGTTGGTGATAGTGATAAGGCAGAACAGTTGATCGCAGCCGCCAAGGAAAAAGTATTATCCCAGCGGTTGACGAAGCGTGAAGATATAAAAAAAGCAGTTGAATCCTCTGCTAAGGAACTGGGTATTGAGGTTCCGGAAGACGAGGTAGACAAGCTTGTTACTATGATGCAAAAAGTATCTAAAGTGGATGTTAATGTGGATGCATTGAAGAAACAGGCTGGTGAGATTTATAATAAATTGAAAGATGCAGGAATCGATCTGTCAAATGTAGATACAAAGGGTCTTGCACAAAAGATAGGCGATTTCTTTGCAAATATATTTGAAGCAATCGTACGTTTCTTCTCTGGATTATTTGGATAAGAAATGTATGCAGAAATGGAGGTAAAACGATGGCAAATGTAATCTCGGATGAAACAATAGAGTACGTTGGTATTTTGGCAAAATTAGAGCTTTCCGAGGAAGAGAAGGAAAATGCCAAAAAAGATATGGAAGAGATGTTGGATTATATTGACAAACTCGGTGAGCTTGACACATCCGGTGTAGAGCCGTTGTCACATGTATTCCCGGTTCATAATGTATTTCGCGAGGATGAAGTGAATGAACACGATGGACGAGAAAACACATTGGCAAATGCACCGGAACGCAATGGAGACAGTTTCGTAGTGCCGAAAACTATTTTGGGCGATTAGTATAAAACAGAAATGGAGGAAAAAGCATGTCTTTAATGAGTTTGACAGCGGCTGAGCTTGGCAGAAAAATTAAATCAGGTGAAGTGACAGCAGTTCAGGCAGCGCAGGAAGCACTTGATGCGATCGCAGCCAAAGAGACTGCAGTAAATAGTTTTGTTACGGTTGTGGACAGGGATAAGGTTTTGGCACAGGCAGAGAACGTGCAAAAACAGATAGAAGCCGGAGAATATGCAGACAGCCCTTTGGCGGGTGTACCGGTAGCAATTAAAGATAATATGTGCATAGAGGGAATACTTACAACCTGTAGTTCGAAGATCTTAAATAATTTTTATCCGACGTATACGGCAGAGGCGGTTTTCAACTTGCAGAAAGCAGGGGCCGTCATTATTGGAAAAACAAATATGGATGAGTTTGCCATGGGAAGTACAACAGAAACTTCTGCTTATGGCGAGACCAAAAATCCTTGGAATACAAAGCATGTGCCGGGAGGTTCGTCCGGTGGTTCTTGTGCCGCTGTTGCAGCGGAGGAGTGCTCTTTTGCCCTCGGTTCAGATACCGGCGGATCTATTCGCCAGCCATCTTCCTTCTGCGGCGTAACAGGTATTAAGCCAACTTACGGAACGGTATCGCGTTATGGCTTGATCGCATACGGATCTTCGTTGGATCAGATCGGACCGGTTGCCAAGGACGTAACAGACTGTGCAATGATCTTGGAAGCGATCGCTTCCCATGATCCGAAAGATTCCACTTCCGTACAGCGTGATGATCTGAGATTTACAGATGCTTTGGTAGATGATGTGAAGGGAATGCGCATTGGTATTCCGAAAGATTACTTTGGCGAGGGTCTTGATCCGGAAGTGAAAGCTGCTGTGCTTCAGGCAGCCAAAGAATTAGAAAAGAAAGGTGCTATTGTTGAAGAGTTTGATCTTAGCTTAGTAGAGTATGCAATTCCTGCATACTATGTCATTGCCTGTGCAGAGGCAAGCTCGAATCTGGCACGTTTTGATGGTGTGAAATATGGTTACCGTACGGATGCTTATGAGGGGTTGCATCAGATGTATAAGAAATCCCGTTCAGAGGGATTCGGCGCAGAAGTAAAACGTCGTATCATGCTTGGGTCTTTTGTACTTAGTTCAGGCTATTATGATGCCTACTATTTGAAGGCACTTCGTACCAAAGCGTTGATCAAAAAGGCGTTTGATGAAGCATTTGCTAAATATGATGTGATCTTAGGTCCGGCTGCACCGACGACGGCACCGGAGCTTGGTAAGAGTCTGAGTGATCCGTTAAAGATGTACTTGGGAGATATTTATACGATTTCTGTAAATCTTGCAGGTCTTCCGGGAATTTCTGTTCCATGTGGCAAAGATTCGAAAGGTCTGCCGATCGGATTGCAATTGATCGGTGATTGTTTCCAGGAGAACAAGATCATTCGTGCAGCATATGCATATGAGCAGACAAGATCGTATGAGCATAGTCCGATGGCATAATCGGTGAGAAAAGAAACGGGGAACGATACTTTGCTACAAGGTATCGGAAGAAATATAATGGAGGACAGATCATGAAACAATACGAGACAGTCATAGGATTAGAGGTTCATGTGGAGTTAGCGACCAAGACAAAGATCTTCTGTTCCTGCTCTACAGAATTTGGTGGAGCACCAAATTCACATACATGTCCGGTATGTACCGGAATGCCGGGTTCTTTGCCGGTATTAAATAAAAAAGTAGTAGAATATGCAGCAGCAGTTGGTCTTGCTACCAACTGTACGATCACACAAAATTGTAAGTTTGACCGTAAGAACTATTTCTACCCGGATAATCCACAGAATTATCAGATATCGCAGCTTTATCTTCCCATCTGTCGTAATGGTGGTATTGAGATTGAGACAGAAGATGGTGCAAGAAAGACAATTGGTATTCATGAGATCCATATGGAGGAAGATGCCGGTAAATTGGTTCACGATGAGTGGGGCGAAAACTCTTTAGTTGACTTCAACCGTTCCGGTGTGCCGTTGATCGAGATCGTATCAGAGCCGGATATGCGCTCAGCGTCAGAGGTGATCGCTTATTTGGAAAAGCTGCGAATGATCATTCAGTATTTAGGTGCATCTGATTGTAAACTTCAGGAAGGTTCGATGCGTGCTGATGTCAATTTATCCGTGCGTGAAGTAGGAGCAGCAGAGTTTGGAACGAGAACGGAGATGAAAAACCTGAATTCTTTTAAGGCAATCGCACGTGCGATCGAGTCCGAAAGAGAACGTCAGATTGATTTGATCGAGGCAGGCAAAGAGGTTGTTCAGGAAACCAGGAGATGGGATGATGCGAAGGAATATTCTTATGCAATGCGTTCTAAGGAGGATGCTCAGGATTATCGTTATTTCCCAGAGCCTGATCTTGTGCCGATCATTATTAGTGATGAGTGGCTGGATGAGATTCGTGCAAGACAGCCGGAATTGCAGGAAGAGAAACTGGCGCGTTATATGGACGAATATAAACTTCCGGAGTATGATGCTAAGATTTTGACCGGCAATAAGCATTTGGCAGATCTGTTCGAAAAGACGACAGAAATCTGTCATGTACCGAAGAAAGTTTCTAACTGGCTTATGGGTGAGACGATGCGCCTGATGAAAGATGCAGATCTGGAACCGGAGCAGTTATCGTTCTCTCCGGAAAATCTTGCCAAGTTGATCGGACTTACGGAGGAGCGCGCAATCAATAGTTCTGTTGCCAAAGAGGTGTTTGAACACATATTCAACGAAAACATTGATCCGGTGCAGTATGTTGAGGAAAATGGTCTTCGCACGGTTGCAGATGATGGAGCACTTCGAGCAACCATTGAGGAAATCGTATCAAATAATCCGCAGTCTGTGGAAGATTATCGTGCCGGCAAGAAAAAAGCGATCGGCTTCTTAGTGGGGCAGACAATGAAAGCAACACAGGGTAAAGCAGATCCGGGAATGGTCAATCAGATTTTGACAGAGTTGTTACAGGGGTGATCTGTGCACACCAGATAGATCCCGTAAAACCTTAGTGTGCAGAAATGAGGAGTGTCGTGAGTACAAATAGAGTGGAACAACGGAGAAGCAAACGAATACCGACCAAGATGAATTTGGAAGTATCTTCTCTGTTTAAGCAGGATAATGTCAAAGTTAATAATATTAATGCACCAATTGAGGTGATTGATATTTCAAAAGACGGCATTGGATTTTTATCATCGAGTATGCTTCCAATTGGATTTTATTTTAATGCCAGATTGGAATTTGAGAAACACGATCGTTGTTTGAATTGTGTTGTGCGTATTATTCGTCAGGCGGAGCATGCAGATGGTGTTTTCAATTATGGTTGCGAATTTGTAGGGATGGCATCCGTGTTTGATTATATTTTTGAGGAAATAGAACAGAGCGCAGAATGATCTACGCTCTGATATCAAAGGAAAAACGTTTCATTTCTTCTGTGGCATTGGTTTTGATCCGGGTGTTCAAAAAGTCATCCATCGAAACCGGTGCCTCTTCTTGTTTTGTTACTTGAACATTCGTTTGATATCCCATATCTGCTAAATTCTGTGTTAGAAGTGCTGCATTTTTGCGGAGCAGCTCCACGCTAAATTCGTCGTCAAGACGAAAGTTGGCGGCAATGTTTTGATGATCCTTATCGAGTCTGATCTCTAGTTTTCCAAGATGTTCCAGATCCAAATGGAGCAGTACACGCATCTTTTCCGGATCTGCCTGCCGTTTTTCTTTTTGCGTGTAAACATATAATTCACTGCCTGCCGTCTGACTTGGCAGTTTGATCGGCAGTTGCAGATAGGTGAACGTTTCGTTTAGTTCTTTCATAAATTGTATATTACTTTGTATATCGTGCGCATTTTGCTCGAATTGTCTGGAGTCTGACCCGGAAAGGGAAGAACCGATCAACTGTTCTAATGAATGCATTTGAGACTGGATCTGTTCCAAAAACATACCCGGCTGTCCCTTTTGAGATAGATGATCGGGGGTGATACTCCAGTTGTTTTCCAAACTTTTAGCAAATAATGACGCAAATTCATCAGATCGCAAAACTTCTTTTAGTAATGAAGGATCCGAAAGAGGGATAACATTTTTGAGTACATGCATCGTTTCCTGAATAGAAGCATTGCCGGATAGGATCTGTGCCAAAAAAGATGGGCTGACCGGCAGCTTGCTAAGCAGTGCTGCAAATGAAGATCTTGCATCCTCGGATAACACAGAACGCACCAGTCCTCTGGCAGAGGCATCCGTCTCAGTCAATTCCGACAGTGAACGAAGCAGAGTCTCGTTATCTGTATTTTCTTCCGTAACCGATGTAGACTGTCCTGCACGGAATTTTCCAAGTGTATCCGATAAAGAATGGCTGACGGTATCTTGTAGGGAATGAAATAGTTTGGATATACCTGTGTTTTCCGTCTCTGTGGACGATGCCTTTGCATCAGTCGGGATATTGGGATCCTCAGACACATTTTCCGGCTCTTTGGAACTTTGTTGATCCGCAACGGCCTTTTGAGCTGCTATAGCATCTTTGACAAGCTTGAGGGCATCTTGAACAGACAGTGTGCCATCAGAGGCAGCTTTTAATATCTGTTCCGGAAGTTCTGTTTGTGATAATAGCGTGAGAAGGGTTTCTTTATCCTGTTCAGACAGAGATGAAACTGTCAAACCATCCCAGGTTTCCGTGAAAAGTGGTTGGGTGATCTGAAGACATTGCTTTGCAAAGTCTGCTACCAATGAAGCAGAACCATTTTCGGACAATGCCTGAAGCAATACGGGAAGCTCTCCGGCAAAGTTGTTTAATTGCTCCGTCAATGTATGGATTCCCTGCCTGTAATTGCCAAACTGCTCGAGACTGTCCGGGGTAACAGGCATCATTAAACGTTTCATTAGAGCGAGAGTACCCATATCGGTACTCTTCATATCGAAGGCCTGCTGCATTAACTGTTGGATCGCTTCGCGATTGATCGGCATCAGATTATCCATCAACGCTTTAACGGCAGCCTGATTATGCTCTGAAGCGGGGAGTCCTGCTTCCTGCAGTGCCTTATTGATCAGCGTTAATTCATTTTCCGTATAACCGCTTACGGGAGATAGGATAACACCGGCCGGAGATAATCCATCCAGCTTAAAGGCAGCAGTTTGTCCGATTGATAATAAGGAACTGTCAGAAATCTGACCGCGTATCATTGTATTGTTTTCTAAGGTAAGGGTAATCTCGTTACCGGTAAGATCCGATATTTCGCCCTTGATCACATCGCCCAGCTGCAGACTGGTGGCAGCTTTTACAACGCCAAACTGTCCGGATTTTTGAACAGAGGGCGCAGAAGCATTCCCCGGAACATTGCCACGGCGAACTCCGTTACCGGTCATAGCAGAGGAAGACGTGTTTGTGCTGCGGGACTGCGAAGTATTATTCGTATTATAAGGATTAATGCGCGAGTGATCCATTTTTTTGTCCAACCTTTCTTATTTATTGTTCTCGTCTCTTATTATATCGGTATGAGCAAAGAATTTCTATAGAAAAACCTTTGTAGGTAATTTTTTTCGAAAAATACAGAAAAATACTTGACAATAATCATGTAGAGTGCTATCTTACCTATAGATGTTAGCACTCCACCATAAAGAGTGCTAACAAAACAGGAAGGAAGTGATACGGTGGAACTGGATGAGAGAAAACTTAAGATACTGCAGGCGATCATACGAACTTATTTAGATACCGGAGAGCCGGTTGGTTCGCGAACTATCTCCAAGGATACGGATCTTCACCTCAGTTCAGCGACCATTCGTAATGAAATGTCAGATCTGGAGGATATGGGTTATATTTTACAGCCACATACTTCTGCAGGACGGATTCCTTCTGACAAAGGATATCGACTTTATGTAGATACCATGCTGGAAGACAAGACGCACGAGGTGGCGGATCTTAAAGATGCTTTGGAAGAGAAGGCAGACAAGATGGATCTTTTGCTGAAGCAGGTTGCAAAGTTTTTGGCAACCAATACCAACTATGCGACAATGGTTTCAGGACCGCGTTACCAGAGTAAAAAAGTCAAGTTCATTCAGCTGACGGAAGTTGATGAGAACAGCTTGCTGGCAGTTATCGTACTCGATAACAATCATGTGAAGAATCAGATGATACGCATTAATGAGCCGCTTGATCCAGAACGCGTCGCCAAGTTAAATTTTGTGTTGAACACAGCACTTAATGGTTTGGACGTGACGGAAATGAATTTAGCACTGATCTCTCAGATCAAGGCGCAAATGAAGAGTGACAGTACTGTGATCGATTCTGTGCTGGAAGTGATCGGTAATGTGCTTACGAGTGAAGATGATCCGGAAGTGTATACGAGTGGTGCCACAAACATTTTGAAATATCCGGAATTGTCAGATAAGTCCAATGTAGAAGATCTGTTGGTTGCATTCGAAGAGAAGCAGGAGATCGGGCATTGGCTTGAAATTCCATCAACGAATACGAAGCCTTCCGAAGAAAGTCATGATATTCAAGTGTATATCGGTGATGAGACACAGGTGGCATCCATGAAAGACTGTTCTATGGTTACCGCAACCTACCGCATTCATGAAGGTGTGTATGGTAAGATCGGTATCGTAGGACCAAAGCGTATGAATTATGATAAGGTCGTTGGAACGCTGCAGTCGCTTATGGCGCAGCTTGATGACATATTTAAGGACCAATAAGCAGAGAGGTGATAACGAAGTGGCAGATATGAAAGATAAGAAAGAAGAGACGATCCATCAGGAAGAGGAAGCTGTAAAAGCAGAGGATGTAACAGAGACTGCAGAGACAGCAGAGAGTGCGGAAAGTACGGAAACATCGGAGGCTGAGCAGGCACAAGAGAGTGCCGGAGAAAAGAAATCTTTCTTCGATAAGAAAAAAGATAAAAAGACAGCAGCCCTGGAAGAAAAACTGGCAGATCTTGAAGACAAAAGAGTTCGCCAATTGGCAGAGTTTGAAAACTTCCGCAAGCGTTCCGAGAAAGAAAAGTCTCAGATGTTTGAAATGGGAGCAAAGAATGTTGTAGAAAAGATGCTTCCGGTAATCGACAACTTCGAGAGAGGTTTGTTAGCAGTTGCTGAGGAAGACAAGGAGAGTCCATTCGTACAGGGAATGGAACTGGTATATAAACAGATGCTCACTGCGTTTGATGCTCTTGGTGTAAAGCCGATCGATGCAGTTGGCAAAGAGTTTGATCCGAATCTTCACAACGCAGTTATGATGGTTGATGATGATGCGCTGGAGAGTGGCACGGTAGCCGAGGAAATGCAGAAAGGCTATATGTACAAAGACAGCGTTGTTCGTCATAGTATGGTAAAGGTAGTTAATTAAGGGAATATCCCTGAATTTTATGTTAAATGAGCAAGAATATGCATTGCATTTTAGGAGGTAATTACTATGAGTAAGATTATTGGTATTGACTTAGGAACAACAAATTCATGTGTTGCTGTTATGGAAGGTGGAAAACCGGTCGTAGTAGCCAATACAGAGGGTGCCAGAACAACACCGTCTGTAGTTGCTTTCACTAAAAATGGTGAGCGTTTGGTAGGTGAGCCTGCAAAACGTCAGGCAGTTACAAATGCTGACAAGACCATTTCTTCTATTAAGAGACATATGGGTACAGATTATCGCGTAACAATTGATGATAAGAAATATTCTCCACAGGAGATTTCCGCAATGATCCTGCAGAAGTTAAAGGCTGATGCTGAGGGCTATTTAGGTGAGAGCGTTTCCGAAGCTGTTATTACAGTTCCTGCATACTTTAACGATGCACAGCGTCAGGCGACCAAAGATGCCGGTAAGATCGCCGGTCTTGATGTAAAGCGTATCATCAACGAGCCGACAGCTGCTGCATTAGCATATGGTTTGGACAATGAGAAAGAGCAAAAGATCATGGTATACGATTTAGGTGGTGGTACATTTGATGTATCTATTATCGAGATCGGTGATGGTGTCATTGAAGTATTAGCAACATCCGGTGATAACCGTCTTGGTGGTGATGACTTTGATGAGAAGATCACACAGTACATGATCGAGACATTTAAGAAAGAAAACGGCGTTGACTTATCCAATGATAAGATGGCACTTCAGAGATTAAAAGAATCTGCAGAGAAGGCGAAGAAAGAACTTTCCTCTGCAACAACAACAAATATCAACCTTCCGTTCATCAGCATGAACGAGAATGGCCCACTTCATTTTGATATGAATTTAAGCCGTTCTAAGTTTGATGAGCTGACACATGATCTGGTAGAGAGAACAGCTACACCGGTACAGAATGCACTTAGAGATGCCGGAATCACGGCTTCTGAGCTTGGTCAGGTATTGTTAGTCGGTGGTTCTACCCGTATCCCGGCAGTTCAGGATAAGGTAAAACAGCTTACCGGACATGATCCAAGTAAGTCATTGAACCCGGATGAGTGTGTTGCATTAGGTGCATCCGTTCAGGGTGGTAAGCTTGCCGGAGATTCCGGAGCAGGCGATATCCTTCTTCTTGATGTAACTCCACTGTCTTTGGCTATTGAGACAATGGGCGGCGTAGCTACAAGATTGATCGAGAGAAATACAACAATCCCTACAAAGAAGAGCCAGATCTTCTCAACGGCAGCAGATAATCAGAGCGCTGTAGACATTAATGTATTACAGGGTGAGCGTCAGTTTGCCAAGGATAATAAGTCACTCGGTCAGTTCCGTTTGGATGGTATCCCACCGGCAAGAAGAGGTGTTCCACAGATTGAAGTTACGTTTGATATTGATGCCAACGGTATTGTAAATGTATCCGCTAAGGATCTTGGTACCGGCAAAGAGCAGCACATTACGATCACAGCTGGATCTAACATGTCTGATGATGAGATTGAGAAAGCTGTTCAGGAAGCAGCTCAATTTGAGGCTGAGGATAAGGCTCGTAAAGAAGCTGTTGATACAAGAAATGAGTCTGATAGTCTTGTGTTCCAGACACAGAAAGCATTGGATGAAGTTGGCGATAAGATCAGTGCTGACGAGAAAGCACAGGTTCAGGCTGACATTGATGCTTTGAAAGCATTGGTTGAGAAGACAGATGCAGAGAATGTTTCTGAGGCTGACGTTGCAGAGCTCAAGGCTGCAAATGAGAAATTGATGCAGAGTGCACAGAATGTGTTCCAGAAGATGTATGAAGGTGCACAGGCAGCAGGTGCAGGTCCTGATATGGGTGCAGGCGCAGGTCCGGATATGGGCTCAGGTACAGCAGACAATGGTGCAGATGATGATGTGGTAGACGGTGAATACCGTGAAGTATAAAAGCAGGAGTTTAGAAAATGGCAGAGAAGAGAGATTATTACGAGGTATTAGGCGTAAGTAAAACCGCTTCCGATTCGGAAATTAAATCGGCATATCGTAAATTGGCCAAGAAATATCATCCGGATATGAATCCGGGTGATAAAGAAGCGGAGGCAAAGTTTAAGGAAGCTTCTGAAGCGTATGCCATTCTAAGCGATGCAGACAAACGCCGCCAGTATGACCAATTCGGTCATGCAGCATTTGATGGTGGTGCCGGTGGTGGAGCAGGTGGATTCGATTTTAACGGATTTGACATGGGAGATATCTTTGGAGATATTTTTGGAGATTTCTTTGGTGGCGGAGGAAGAAGCCGTAGTGCCAATAATGGACCGATGAAAGGGCAGAATGTGCGTGTATCCGTACATTTGACATTCGAAGAGGCATGTTTTGGCACCGAAAAAGAGATTGAACTGAATATTAAAGAAGACTGTGCAAAGTGTCACGGAACCGGTGCTAAACCGGGAACACAGCCGGAAACCTGCAGCAAGTGTGGCGGCAAGGGTCAGGTTGTATTTACACAGCAGTCATTGTTTGGCGTTGTGCGAAATGTTCAGGCATGTCCGGACTGTCATGGCACCGGCAAGATCATTAAGGATCGTTGCCCGGATTGTGGCGGAAGTGGTTACATTAGCCGCAGAAAGAAAATTTCTGTCAGCATTCCGGCAGGAATCGATAACGGACAGAGTATTCGTATTCGTGATAAGGGAGAACCAGGTATCAATGGCGGTCCAAGAGGTGATTTGCTGGTACAGGTTATTGTTGGGCGTCATCCGATCTTCCAACGTCAGGATTATGATATTTATTCCACAGCACCGATTACGTTTGCGCAGGCAGCATTGGGTGCAGAAGTGCGTATCAAGACGATCGACGGAGACGTGATGTATACGGTAAAACCGGGAACGCAGACAGATACAAGAGTTCGCTTGCGTGGTAAAGGTGTTCCAACAACACGGAATAAACAGGTACGCGGCGATCATTATGTAACGTTGGTGGTTCAGGTACCAACAAAGATGAACGCCGAGCAAAAAGAACTTTTGAAAGCTTTTGATCAGGCAATGGACGGGAAGAAGGAAGAAGAACCGGAGACTGGTCATAAGTCTCACAAAGAGAAGCGAAGTCCATTCAAAAAGAAGAAATAATGGTCTGCAAATTAGAAAATAGGCACTCACACCATATGTGTGAATGCCTATTAATTGTTTCAAAAAATAATCTGTCGTTATAAAAATCTAAGAAACAACACTCGATTCAATTTCCGGTTCGATAGTTTCCTCAGCAGGCTCAAAATCTGTGATGGGCTTTGGATCAGCATCAGGTTCTTCCGTATTATCCGCTAACAGTGATTCAATTTGATCCTGTGTGATCTCATCAGAAACTTGTTGAGTTTCCGGCTGCGGTTCCTTTGTGATCTGAGCGTGCTTCTGCTCCTGCAACTGAATATGAAGAAGGAGTTCATCAATCTCATCATCATGATTGTTGATCGTCAGCGGCTCTGTTTCGTTGTTACAGAGATAGTATTTAATAATCTTGCCGGTGCTCAATCCGATCTTTTCAGCATTACAGTAATCAGAATCCCGCTGATAGGGAAGGTGATCATACATGGTGATCGGATAATCTAAGCCGGTCTCATATTTTAAGGAAAATGGCAATTTTGTTATCACGTTAAGCACTCCTCACAGGCTTTTCAAAATTTAGCAGTAGATCCTATTCACAAAGAATAAAATTTCTGCAAGTACTATTATATCGCAGAAATGAGAAAGATGCAATTAGCTGTCCAAAATTCAAAAGCGATGTTTCGGAACTATTGTTTGACTTTTTTGGGGGGTATGATATAATTAGCAATGATATTCTGGATTCGTATGCAATACAGAATAAACAGATAAAACAATGGTACAAAAGTTGTACATGATGAAGGAGAGCAAGTCAGTTATGAAAAAGTATTTGAAAAACTTTCTGCGATATAAGTATTTGCTGACAGAGTTGGTAAAGAAAAATATCAAGTTGAAGTATCGTCGTTCTTATTTGGGTATTTTATGGACGCTGATCGAGCCATTGCTCACGATGCTTGTATTGACGTTGGTGTTTGGTACATTCTTTGGTAACAACGATGAACAGTATCCTGTATATATCCTGTCCGGACGATTGTTATATTCCTTTTTTTCATCCGGCACGAAATCCGGTCTTCGAGCGGTCAGCGGTAATGCTGCAATGATCAAGAAAGTATATGTACCAAAGTATATTTATGTATTATCAACGGTCATATCGAACTTTGTTACATTTTTGATCTCACTTGTTGTGTTAGTAGGAGTGGGTGCCGTTCTTCATGTACAGCCTACCATTTATGTAGTTCAGGCAATTGTACCGCTGTTTATCTTACTGATCATGACAACGGGTATCAGTATGATCTTAGCGACCTTAAATGTATTTTTCCGTGATATCGAGTATATTTGGTCGGTATTTACCATGTTGATCATGTATGCATCTGCTATTTTCTATCAGCCGGACCGCGTCATCAATACAGGTAATGGATGGATATTTGGTGTCAATCCGGTATATATGTGTATTTCCAACTTCCGTGAGGCAGTATTGTACGGAACACCGTTAGATGCACATTACTGCATTACATCTGCTGTTATTTCAGTAGTATTGTTGATCGTTGGTATTTTGTTCTTTAACAAGAAACAGGATGAATTCATTTTGTATGTATAAAGATAATGCTTGAGAGAACATTGTATTACAAAATTTAATGAAGTGAGCGGCATGGGATAAGGCGGTTGTTCACAGATACTTGGAAAGGAATGGTTGTTATCGTGAAAGATAATGTAGCAGTTAGCGTAAAGAACGTAGGAATGTGTTTTAATCAGAGCCAGGAAAGAGTAGATAATCTCAAGGAGTATTTGATCAAATTTGTGAGACGCGATCTAAAATACGATGAGTTTTGGGCTTTGCGGGATGTAGATTTTCAAATCAAAAAAGGAGAACGACTTGGTGTACTTGGTTTGAATGGATCCGGTAAAAGTACGTTGCTAAAGGTTGTATCCGGAGTATTAAAACCAACGGTTGGTTCGGTACAGACGCGAGGAGTATTGGCTCCGCTGCTGGAGCTTGGTGCCGGATTTCATTCAGAGTATACAGGACGCGAGAATATCTATCTGTACGGAGCGGTGTTGGGATATTCCAAAGAGTTTTTAGATGAAAAATTTGATGAGATTGTCGACTTTTCCGGATTGGGAGAGTTCATTGAGGTTCCGATCAAGAACTATTCTTCCGGAATGAAATCCAGACTAGGTTTTTCAATTGCAACAATTGTAGAGCCGGATATATTGATATTGGATGAGGTATTGTCTGTCGGTGATAAGAAGTTTCGGACAAAGAGTGAGCGAAAGATCATGAGTATGTTCGAAAAGGGTGTAACCGTACTTTTTGTATCACATTCTTTGGAGCAGGTTTGTCGTTTGTGCGACAAAGCAATCATTTTGGATAGTGGTGTTCTGGTTGCTAAAGGACCGGTAGATAAAGTAGCACGTATATACAAAAACATGACAGAATAAAGAAAACATCAGGGAAAAGTTTTTGGCAGTCATACAGGAGGGGTTGTTTACAATGAAGGTTAAGCGTTATGTTAGCTTTTATATTCTGCTTCCCATTGTTTTGGAATTTTTGATTGAAGCATTAAGCCGAAAATCATTGATTGCGGCTGTAAAATATGCCATAAATAGTCCGTTGCTTTTTGCGTTTAATACGTTGATCATTATGCTAACGCTTTCTATTGCAATGTTTTTTAAGCGTGAGGTGTTTGCTTTGACCACAATTTCTGTGGTGTGGGTTATTTTTGGTATTGTTAATTTTGTAATCCTGCATTTTAGAGTCACACCGTTTTCGGCGGTTGATTTTACATTGATCAAGAGTGCGATCAGTGTATCATCTCATTATTTGAACCTATTTACGATCGCAATGATCATTGTTGCAATATTCGTTGTTTTAATAGGTCTTATCTGTTTGTTTCGAAAAGCTCCTGTGAATGAGCAACATGGACATCGAAAGATCATCTTTTCGATTTTGTGTTGTCTTACACTTGGCGTGGCAATTATTGTCCTTCATCGCTCAAGTAATTCGGTGCAGGCACTTTCCACACATTATACAAACATTTCAGAGGCCTATGAAAATTACGGTTTTGCTTATTGCTTTGCAAATAGTATACTGGATACCGGAATAAAAAAGCCGGAGGATTACAGCAAGCAGTCTGTGAAGAAGATTACAAAAGCACTGAAAGATGAAAAAAATACAGACAAACGGCCGAATATTATATTTATTCAGTTGGAGTCATTTTTTGATGTAGGTTATGAGAAAAATCTGCAATTTTCAGAAGATCCGCTGCCGGTATTTCATAGCCTGCAGAAAAAATATAGTTCAGGTTTAGTTACGGTGCCGACGGTTGGTGCCGGTACGGTAAATACGGAGTTTGAAATACTTACAGGAATGCGTCAGCACGATTTTGGGGTGAGTGAATACCCATATAAAACAGTGCTCAAAAGCAAGACGTCGGAAAGTATCTGTACAGACCTGAAAAAACTGGGATATTCGACGCATGCTGTGCATAACAATGAAGCGACGTTTTATGGTCGCAATACAGTTTTTTCTAACATTGGATTTGACACATTTTGTTCTATGGAATATATGAATGGATTGACGGATAGTCCAAATGGCTGGAGTAATGATGATGTATTGTCGCGGGAGATCATGAAAACTCTGGATTCGACATCGGGACCGGATTTTACGATGGCGATCACGGTGCAGAGTCACGGGAAATACGATGGTATTGCGTTAGATGACCCGACGATCAAGGTTACTGGTGCGCCAGAAAGAAAAGAGCAGGCATATGAGTATTATGTGAATGAGATCCATGAAGTGGATAGAATGATCGATACGTTGATCAAAGAGTTGTCGAATCGGAAAGAAGAGACGGTATTGGTTTTGTATGGAGATCATTTGCCAAGCTTGGATATTCAGAAAGACGATCTGAGTAATGCCAATCTTTACCAGACGCAGTATGTCGTTTGGGATAATATGAATCTTAAGAAAAAGACGAAAAACCTGCATGCATACCAGTTGTATGCAGAAGTCTTAGATCGTATACAGATTCACGAAGGGATGATCACTAAATATCATCAACAGACAAAACATCGTTCCAAATTGTATTTGACAGGTCTCACTACATTGTCTTACGATCTGTTGTATGGTGATAATTATGCGTATGACGGTGAAAATCCGTTTAAACAGACGGAGCTTCAGATGGGCACAGAGCCGGTGAAGCTAACTTCGGTTCAAAAGACGAAAAGTGGCTACCGGGTAGTTGGCAGCGGTTTTACACCATATTGCAAAGTGTATTATGATGGAACGTTGGTGGAATCCGAATGGATCAGTTCGGGATGTTTGCAGCTTCAAGATGAATTCGAACTGGACGAAGCAGATAAAAAAGATTCCGGGGAGCCGGAAACAGAAGTTACGGAGCCGAGAGATGTACCAAATGCTTTTGTAGTAGAAGTGCAGTCTGATGACGGTGTTGTGCTATCAAGTACGCAGGCATATCCGGCGTCTCAGGTAAAAAAATAAAATAACGTGTATTTAAGATAACAAGTCAAAAGACAGTGCACATATTGGTGCACTGTCTTATTTTTATTGTATGTAAAACGCTGTTATGTGGTGTGAAGCCAACAAGAATTGCATAAGCAATTCTTGCAAGGCAAAACGCTGGTTTTGCCTTATTTTATTGTATGTAAAACGCTGTTATGTGGTGTGAAGCCAACAAGAATTGCATAAGCAATTCTTGCAAGGCAAAACGCTGGTTTTGCCTTTATTGTCGAAAACCGTCAAAGATCTTTTCTGCATCTGTCATGCTTTGACATATTTCGCAGGCCGGATTCGGTATACTTGGTTTCGGAAAGAGAGGAAGGAAACAGACATGAGAGTTTATCTTGATGTTTACTTCATCCTGAACCTGATTTTGAACCTGTTTCTAATGGGGATTACAGGACTTCTTCGAGGCAAACGCAGTTCCATATCACGAATTGCAGTGAGTGCCTGCCTGGCGGCGGTGTTATCAACGGCAATCTATGCAGTATCTTTTTTGATACATCGGCAGATATTTTTGCTCAGTCTGTTGACAGTATATGGAATGGTCTGGTTTGGCTTTCGTGAACTTGACCGGAGAGAACGTAGAACCGATCTGTTAGTACTGTTGATCGTTGCTTTTGTGACGGGTGGTTTGTTAAATGCGCTGCATGCTATTGGAGCATTAGTGGGCAGTAGTCCAAGATATTCTATTTGGTTTATCTTGCTTGGACTGTTAGGAATCGGCATTGCTTTTTGCGTGTTGGCGCGAGAACTGCAAGGAGCGTATAAGCGGTGTCAGACAACCGTTCAGGCGGTGCTTTGTCATGAAGGCAGGGAATATGTGCTTCGTGTACTGTTTGATACGGGAAATGGCTTGGTATCGCCGTATACCGGTGAGAAAGTAGCGGTGTTGTCGGCTGATTTTGCTTCGGGATTGTCGTTAGACCGCACACAGAATCCGGTGTACATCCCGTACCATTCGATCGGCGGTAGTGGCATTTTGCCGGTATACCGCATTGACAGTGTAACGTTTGCCGGTCGTACACCGATTGTACATTTGCCGGTCGCGATTAGTGATGAACTGGGCGGAGAACAGGAAATACAAATGATCTATTAACAAGATTAAAGTGTCGTATTTTGACATAATAGGAACATTGAACACAGAAAGGGGATTGTTATGCTTAAGATATCAGTGGCGAATCGATTTCAACTTCGTATCGCTTCGGAATTTGGAGGAATCTTTCGAAGTAAAAACGGTACGGATATTCATTACATAGGAGGAGCGGAAATATTACCGGCGCCATTTTCGGCAGAAGAGGAAAAAGAAATACTAGCAAAACTAGGGAGCAGTCATGACAAAGAGGCAAGAAGCAGTCTGATCGAACATAATCTCAGACTTGTTGTGTATATTGCAAAAAAGTTTGAGAATACAGGGATAGGAGTAGAGGATTTGATTTCTATCGGAACGATCGGTCTTATTAAAGCGATCAATACCTTTAATCCACTCAAAAATATTAAATTAGCAACATATGCTTCCCGTTGTATTGAGAACGAGATATTAATGTTTTTGCGGCGTAATAACAAGGTGAAGTATGAAGTGTCGATCGATGAGCCGTTGAATGTCGACTGGGATGGTAATGAGTTGCTTTTATCTGATATTTTAGGAACGGACGAAGACGTCATTTCAAAGGGCCTGGAAGATGAGGTGGATCGACGGCTGCTTAGACAGGCGTTAGGTTTATTGAGTGAACGGGAACGTTCGATCATAGAGCTTCGTTTTGGCATTGACAGAAAGGATGGAAAGGAATTTACACAAAAAGAAGTGGCAGATATGATGGGAATTTCCCAGTCCTATATTTCTAGGTTAGAAAAGAAGATAATGAAGCGGCTGAAAAAGGAAATCCTACGCATGCAGCAAGTATAAAAAACATAAATTTGTAAATCCTACTTTATAACAGAATAAGCCGTGGAGGAAGGGTTATGGGAATGTATAAAGTAGAGATTTGCGGAGTAAATACTGCAAAGCTGCCCTTACTGAGCGAAGAAGAAAAAAAGGAACTATTTGATAAGATTGGTAAGGGTGACCGAGCTGCAAGAGAAACTTTTATTAAAGGAAATCTGCGTTTGGTACTTAGCATTATACAGCGTTTTTATAATTCCGGGGAGAATATTGATGATCTGTTTCAGATTGGCTGCATCGGATTGATGAAAGCAGTGGATCATTTTGATGTTACAATGAATGTCAAATTTTCTACGTATGCCGTTCCTATGATCATCGGTGAATTGAGACGGTATTTGCGAGATAATAACAGCATCCGTGTCAGTCGGTCGATCCGTGACACTGCCTATAAAGCAATTTACACGAAGGAAATGCTAATGAAGCAGTCGGACCGTGAACCAACAATTGAGGAGCTGGCAAAGATATTGGAAATTCCGGCAGAGGACATTGTATTTGCGCTGGATGCGATCCAAAGTCCGGTTTCATTGTACGAACCGGTATATGCAGAGAGCGGAGACACCCTATACATTTTGGATCAGATCAGTGATAAAAAGAACAAAGAAGAAAAATGGGTCGAGGAGATATCTTTAAAAGCAGCGATAGACCGTTTGGCTGACAGAGAACATCAGATTATCAATATGCGTTATTTTGAAGGAAAAACGCAAATGGAAGTAGCAGAAGAGATTCAGATCTCGCAGGCACAAGTGAGCCGCCTGGAAAAGAAGGCCCTTCGGGAAATGAAGAATTATCTTGCATAAAAGATCATATATTAGAGATAAGAAATCGTCCGTGTGGAAAGGGGAAAGTGGTGCGTTTATGTGAGCTTCGTGACAAAGAAGTGATCAATGTATGTGATGGAGAACGCTTAGGAAATGTGTGTGACATAGATTTTGATGAAAAAACAGGGCAGATCTGCACACTCATTATTCCGGGACCCTGCAAGGTGTTAGGAATCTTAGGTCGAGACCATGAATACATTGTCCCCTATCAGTGTGTTTGCCGCATTGGATCGGATGTAGTGCTGGTTCAAGTGGATACGGAAAAATGCCTCAAAAAATGTAAATGGGATTGACGATTCCTTGTAACAAAAAGGGGTTTTGCCTTGCGTTTTTAAGATGTGTTCTCTATAATAACAGAAGAGAACAATTGCATATCACGACAACGGATTAACCGGTGGTATGCGGAAAGAGGTAAGAAATGAAATGTCCATTTTGTGGAGAAGATGATACCAGAGTGATTGATTCAAGACCGGCTGATGAAAATATGTCGATTCGCCGCAGAAGACAATGCGATAAATGTCAAAAACGTTTCACTACTTATGAAAAAGTGGAGGCAATTCCGTTGGTAGTGATCAAAAAAGATCAGACCAGGGAACCTTATGATCGCACCAAAATTGAAAAAGGTGTATTCCGTTCCTGCCACAAACGGCCGATTTCGGTTCCTCAGATGAACCACCTTGTGGATCAGGTTGAGGCAAAGGTATTTAGCAAGGAAGAACGAGAGATACCAAGTAGTTATATCGGAGAACTCGTTATGCGATATTTGGAAGAGTTGGATGCAGTTGCATACGTACGTTTTGCATCAATCTACCGTGAATTCAAAGATGTCGATACATTTATGGAAGAATTAAAAAAGATTTTAGACAAATAACTCAAACTTCGCACATAAATTTTAGCTAGGCACCTTGAATTGTGGTATCTAACTGATTAACAAATATACAAAGAGACTGTGGTTGGAGCCTTCCTATAACCATCAAGTGGTAGGAGGTGTGAACCAATCCGCAATATATCCAATTAGTATAGCACAAACAGACCTTGGAGAGGGTCTATAAACACTACTATATAATACGAGAAGGAGATGATTATCATGGAAATACAGCATAAGGGCTGGGATTGGGATGCAGTGAAGTCTGAATCATGGAATGAAATTTCAGAAGAGTTTTTACCTGTGGCACTAAGCTGGGTTAGAAAGTATCACTCAGTATTGGATATTGGAACAGGGAAGGGAAGGCACGCCTTTTTCTTTGCAAAAAATGGTTTTAAGGCGAGTGCAATAGACTTATCAGAAAGTAGCATCACATATGTGAAAGAGCAGATAAAAGAAAAAGGTCTCGATAATATAGATGCGAGAGTGGAGGATATGACGGAGCTATCATATGAAAATCAAAGTTTTGATTGCGTTATATGTTTTCATACAATCTATCATACCAGTTATGATGGAGTTGTTAAGGCATTGAGGGAGATAAATCGAGTTTTGAAGGATAAAGGAGAGGCATTTATTTCATTCAATACAAAGGATAATCCACATTATGTTAAAGAAAAAACGGTGGATGGATATACGATGATAGCAACGGAGGGACATGAAGTCGGTATCCCGCATTGCTATGTGGATGAAAATGACTTGTTTGGATTACTTCAGGATTTTGAGATTCTGTCAATGAATAAAGAAATTAATTATGTGAGAAAAGGAAAAGAAACACATGGTGTTCATTTTTATGTTCACGTTGCGAAAAAATAGCAGATGTGTTTGAGGTACAGGATTATATGATTCTGGATGACTTATAAAAAACAGTTTGATAGATTTAGAAATCTGCTTATCATTTTGAGTCTCTTGTGTTATACTTTATTCATAGCGTGAGCCTCCGGTTTGTAATTGTTTTTTGACAACTCAATTATACCAAAACCATTGGTTTCATGCTATTTTTATGCCAGTTATTATTGAATTTTCAAGGTGCATAGGCACATTTTAATGTGCGAAGTTTGGGATAATAAGATTTTGGGTTGACAGAATATAACATGTGTATTAAAATGTCAAATTAGAGAGAGAAAGTTCTATAAGATAAAGTGAAAGGACGTTATGTTCTGTGAAACTTTTTGTGCCGCCATTCAAGGGATTGACGGCTGTATGATTCAAGTGGAGGCAGATGTGTCTGATGGACTGCCTTGTTTTTCTATGGTCGGATTCTTGGCTTCCGAGGTAAAAGAAGCGAAGGAACGAGTATCTATTGCAATCAGAAATAGTGGTTTTCGTATTCCTCCCAAGAAAATAACAATTAATCTGTCACCGGCGGATTTTCGCAAAGCGGGAACAGGGTATGATCTTGCGATCGCAGCAGCGATTTTAGGTGCGTTAGGTTACTTTCCACAGGAATATCTGGAGGGTGGTATGCTTTTGGGTGAACTAAGTCTGGATGGAACAATCCAGCCGATCAATGGAGTTCTTCCTATGGTGTATACGGCGTTAGAGCATGGCTGCAATTATTGCATTGTACCAGCTGATAATATGAAAGAAGCTCAGATCGTGGAGGGAATACGGGTTGTTGGAGTGCATTTGCTTTCAGAAGTCATTGATTTTTTGCAAAATGCTCCGGATATCCATGTAGACACAGAACGTGTGGAATTTATAGGCAATTTGAGAGAGGATTTGCCGGATTTTCGGGATATTTGTGGTCAGGCAGCCGTAAAACGAGCAGTAGAAGTGGCTGTGGCAGGTAGACATAATATATTGATGGTGGGGCCTCCCGGCTCCGGCAAAACGATGATTGCAAGAAGGATACCGGGAATTATGCCACCCTTGTCTTTTGAGGAACAGATGGAAATTTCCAAAATTTATAGTGTGAGCGGTTTGCTGGATGAAAAACACCCGCTTGTAATGGAACGTCCCTTTCGTTCACCACACCATACGATTCCACAGACAGCACTTGTCGGAGGTGGACGGTATCCAAAGCCGGGTGAGTGCAGCCTGAGCAGCGGTGGTGTTCTGTTCTTAGATGAATTACCGGAATTTCAACGACAGTCTGTGGAGGTGCTTAGACAGCCATTAGAGGAAGGTTTTGTCACGATATCAAGGTTGGAAGGATCATACCGATATCCGGCCAAATGCCAGCTTGTGGCTGCAGCTAACCCGTGCCTATGTGGATTCTATCCTGACCGGCGCAAGTGCAACTGCACCACAGCACAGATCCGTAAATATTTTGGCAGAATCAGTCGTCCGATCTTAGACCGCATCGACATATGTACGGAGACGGTTTCGCTAAATTATGATGAATTGGAGAATCGTGGAGAGGAGGAATCTTCCGCACAGATTCGGGAGCGTGTTATGGAGGCACAAAAAATTCAAACAAAACGGTACGAAGGAGAAAGCTTTCGGTACAATGGAGAACTGACGGCGCAGGGGGTAAAACGTTATTGCGTTCTTTCGGCAGACGCTGAGGCATATTTACGGGGGATTTTTGATCAAAAGTCACTGACTGCAAGAGGGTATCACAAAATATTAAAGGTAGCAAGAAGTATTGCTGATCTAGATCACAGTCAAGAGATCAAACGTCATCATCTAAGTGAAGCAGTTTGTTACCGAAGTTTTCCGCAAGACAACACAGATGTCAATGTCTAAAGAAAGGAGTAGGCTGTGGAGCAGGAATTATTCGCCTATTGGCTGTATACATTACGAGGGATTGGTGCTAAGAAAAGATATGAATTGCAACAAATTTATGGAAATGCAGAGCAAATCTATTATGGTGACAAAACAAAGCTAAAAGAATCACCTGTTTTTTCGGAGCGGGATAAAACGCTGCTTGGTAAGCCAGAGACGGTCAAAGAAATCAAACATAAAATGCAAAGAATGGAACAGCGGGGGATTCGGTTTTGTTCACAGGAAAGCGAGGCGTTTCCGAAGAAACTGCGTTATATTCCGGATCCACCGTATGCGTTGTTTTACCGCGGAATGCTGCCGGATACCGATAGACCGACGATTGCTATTGTTGGTGGACGCAATACCGGTTATGAAAGTAGAGAGATTGCAGCCGGATTTGGCAGACAATTGGCAGAAAATGGCATTGCGGTCGTAAGCGGATTGGCGCGGGGTATTGACATCAGTGCACAAAAAGGTGCTTTAGACATTCCGGGAGGAAAGACATATGGTGTGCTTGGAACAGGTGTTGATATCTGTTATCCGCGAGAACATATCGAACAATATATGCTGATGCAGAGACGGGGAGCGGTAATTTCGGAGTATGCACCCGGCAGCAGAGGATTTCGGAGTAACTTTGCCAGACGAAATCGAATCATCAGCGGTTTATCCGATGGCGTACTTGTGATCGCAGCCAGAGAAGGGAGTGGCTCGTTGATCACGGCAGAGTGTGCACTGGAACAGGGCAAAGAAGTATTTATTGTGCCGGGAAATATTTTAGATCCAAGTTATGCGGGCGGTAATCAACTTCTTAAATCTGGTGCTGCTGTTGTGACAGATATTCAAGATATTTTAGATGGTCTGGGTGCTTTCTGGGACATAAATTACAGTGCTCAGAAGAAAAAAAATGAGGTAATGCTTGAAACTGCTGAAAAAATAGTGTATGCTATTTTAGGTTTTGATGGGATACATATATCGGAAATTGTTGCACAGACAGGACTTAGTGTACCGCAAACGATGGAAGTATTAGCGTCCTTAGAACAGAAGAAGTTGGTTAATATGGTGGGCCAACATTATTATGCTTTAAAAATTTAAGAGATCAGTCGTATTTTCAAAGTATGGTAAGAAAGAAGGGAAAGGCAGGTAGTAACATGGCTAAAAATCTGGTGATCGTCGAGTCTCCTTCTAAGGCAACAACGATTAAGAAGTTTTTAGGAAGTACCTATGAAGTCGTAGCATCTAATGGACATGTTCGTGATTTACCCAAAAGTACACTTGGTATTGATATAGAGAATGATTTTGAACCCAAGTATATTACAATCCGTGGAAAGGGAGATTTGTTGGCAAAACTGCGCAAAGCAGTGAAAAAGGCTGATAAGATATATCTCGCAACTGACCCGGACCGAGAGGGAGAGGCAATTTCTTGGCATTTGTCCAAGGCACTAAAATTAGATGATAAAAATACCAGTCGTATTACCTTTAATGAGATTACCAAAAATGCAGTAAAAAAGTCGATCAAAGAGGCAAGAGACATTGATATGAACCTTGTGGATGCACAGCAGGCAAGACGCGTGTTAGATCGAATGGTGGGTTATCAGATCAGCCCGGTTCTTTGGGCAAAGGTTAAGAGAGGTCTTAGTGCCGGACGTGTTCAGTCAGTTGCATTGCGTATCATTGCTGACCGTGAAACAGAGATCAACAATTTTATTTCCAAGGAGTACTGGACTCTGTCGGGAGAGTTTCGCGCAGAAAAGGACAAAAAGCCGTTTGTCGCAGATTTTTATGGAACGACAAAAGAAAAAATGCCGATCGAAACAGAACAGCAGCTTGATGATATTATCGCTGAATTGAATCAGTCGGAATTTACGGTATCTGATATGAAGACTTCTACAAGAAGAAAGAAAAGTCCATTGCCATTTACCACAAGTACTTTGCAGCAGGAGGCGGCAAAGACGTTGAACTTTTCAACGCAGAAGACAATGCGCCTGGCGCAGGGACTTTATGAAGGATTTGCGATCAAGGGGCGCGGGACGATTGGTTTGATCACGTATCTTCGTACAGATTCGACACGTATTTCAGATGAAGCTAAGGCGAGTGCCAAAGAATATATAGAAGAAAATTACGGTAAAGATTATGTGGCGCAGACTGCAGCTGCCCGAAAAGATAATAAAAAAATTCAGGACGCACATGAGGCAATTCGACCTACTTATGTAGATCTGTCGCCAACTATGGTCAAGGAGGCATTGTCAAGAGATCATTTTCGTTTGTATCAGTTGATCTGGAAGCGTTTTTTGGCAAGCCAGATGGCAGGGGCCAGTTTTGAAACGACTTCGATCAAGATTGATACGGATAAGTACCGTTTTACGACTGCCGTATCTAAAGTAGTATTTTCCGGTTATCTGACTATTTATCAGACGGAAGAAGATAAGATAGAAAAGAAGTCTTTATCCCGCAATTTGGAGAAAGGCACAAAACTTAAGGCTGGAAACTTTGAAAAGAGTCAACACTTTACACAGCCACCTGCACATTTTACAGAGGCGTCTCTGGTAAAGACTCTGGAGGAACTTGGTATAGGAAGACCAAGTACGTATGCTCCGACGATCTCAACGATCATCAATCGGCATTATGTTGCGAAAGAACAGAAAAATTTATATATCACAGAACTTGGAGAAGTTGTAAATTCCATTATGAAAAAATCTTTTGCGAGTATTGTTGATGTGAATTTTACAGCATATATGGAAGGTCTGTTAGATCGTGTCGAAGATGGGTCGGTTGCATGGAAAACGGTCGTGCGTAACTTCTACCCGGATCTTCATGAAGCGGTGGAAAAGGCACAGAAAGAACTGGAAGAAGTTAAGATTGAAGATGAGGTAACCGACGTTATTTGTGAGGAATGCGGACGAAATATGGTGGTTAAATATGGTCCGCATGGTAAATTCTTAGCATGCCCTGGATTTCCAGAGTGCCGCAATACAAAACCATATTTGGAAAAGACAGGTATTCCATGTCCAAAATGTGGCGGGGAGATTGTGATCCGCAAGAACAAAAAGGGAAGACGTTATTATGGATGTCTCTCATATCCTGAATGCGAGTTTATGTCATGGCAGAAACCGTCTACGGAACATTGTCCGGAATGTGGCGGCCCGATGGTCGAAAAAGGTAATAAGCTTGCTTGTATGGATAAACAATGTGGATTTTCAAAGAGTATGCCGAAGAAAACAGAAGAATAAACAGCGTCAAGGAAGACACAGAAAGAGCAGATGGAACTGTAAGGATAGTTATGTCTGCTCTTTTTTTCGAATTTTCACTTGTAATTTATGCGGTTTATATTATAATTAATTATGTGTATTTCTATGTTTAAATAACGTGGACAACCTTACCACCTTGATTTACAGGGCTGGAGATGATGTCCCGGCATATTGCAGATATAGAGCAGTGGATAGAAAGGAGTTGGAGCTATGATATCATCGGGAGCATACAACTACATCAATGTGTTGGAAAAGACATGTGATGCAAGTTGGACTAGAAATTCGTTGATTTCCAACAACATAGCAAATGTGGATACCCCTAATTACAAGCGTAAAGATCTAAAGTTTGAGGAATACTTAAGCAGTGCGGTAACACTTGGGTCTTCTTTGGATGAGGATATTGCAAATGTTGACCTGGATACGCTGACCGGGACCACCTATACAGACTATGGCAATGTTGATTATCGTTTGGACGGTAATAATGTCGACATTGATACAGAAAGTGCGGAATTGGCTAAGAACCAGATCAAATATTATACAATGTTAGATTCGGTCAGTCAGGAGTTTTCGCGTCTTAAGATGGTTATGCAGAAATAATTTGTGTTTCTGAGTGCAGGCTGTAAGCATGAGAGTAAAACAGTTATACAGAAATGGAGAGAACTATGGGAAATGTTTTTTCAGCGATGAACATCAGCGCAACCGGTATGACCGCGCAGCGCACTCGTTTAGATGTGATTTCGCAAAATATTGCTAATGTGAACAGTACCAGAGATGCTGATGGTAACGTGTACCGTCGCAAATCTGTTATTTTCGAGGAGAAGAGCTACCCGACATTTAGCGACACGCTCGCCGGTGCAACCGGAATGATGGGTAAGGGAGTTAAGATCTCTGAGATTTTTGAGGATACGGAGGAGCCGCTTAAGATGGTGTATGATCCGACGCATCCGGATGCCGATGAAGACGGATATGTTTATTATCCGAACGTAAATACAGTGACAGAAATGACAGATATGATTGATGCCAGTCGTTCTTATGAAGCAAATGTCACTGCGTTCAATGCTTCCAAAAATATGGAATTAAAGGCATTGGAGATTGGGCAGTAATTAAGAGAAAATAACAAAGGAAAGGTATGAAATAATATGGATCTAACGGCATTATCAGGTGTTGATCTGATGACAGCGTTTCAGACGCCGCAGGTTGCTTCTAAATTGACTGACAAGTCTGACTCGATGTTAGTGGAGTCGGAGCAACAGGGAACTGCGTTTGACAGTGTGTTTCAGTCTGCACTGAATCTTATCGAAGAAACCAATGCATACAGCAATGCTGCGGAGGAAGAGGAAATTAAATATGCATTAGGAGAATCCGATAGCATACATGATCTGCAGATCGCACAACAGAAAGCGAATGTATCATTGCAATATACGGTTGCGGTGAGAGATGCAGTTGTTGATGCGTATAAAGAAATTATGAATATGCAGTTCTAATAAAACCCGATACATAAGGGAGTAGGAGAGTCTTGTTATGCAGGAAAGAATTAAACAAATCCCCACGAAATTTGTGGAATTTTGGAATAAATATACCGGAGTGCAGAAGACGATCATTATAAGTGTGATCTGTGTTGTTCTTCTCGCGATCGGACTTACAACGTATTTTGTATCCCGACCGACTTGGGTAAAATTTAATGAATTTAATAATCTAAATGATGCGAATGCAATGGCAAAGGCATTGGATGATGCAAATGTTTCGCACAAATCTTCAAAAGATGGATTGACCTTATATGTCCATGATGATGATATGACGGATGCGTTGTATACAATGAGCGATAACAATTTAGTAGATACCGGATATACATGGGACAGTGCATTTAACAATTCCATGTCGACAACAGAGAGCGAAAAAGACCAAAAGCGTATTTTGGCGTTGCAATCTGATATTCAAAAGAGTATGGTAAAGTATTCTTTTATTGATGATGCGGATGTATTTATCGATGTTCCGGAGAGTACATACAGCATTTTGGATGAGGAAGGTAAAACATCTATTACAGCGCGCATTACCGTAAATAAAGAAAATGAAGATAAGCTTGATCAGGCGACAGCGCAGGCGCTTGCATACTGGCTTGCAAATGCCGTTGGAACGGATGTTGAGAATGTTATTATCAACGATACCGATGGAACATGCTGGTATAATGGTTCGACGTCCGGTGGCCTTGGAACAGCCATAAATGGCGGTGTTGATGAATATTGCGAAAAATTACGTAATACGATGGCGTCCAACGTGACCGATCTTTTGGTGAAATTAGATTACGATGATGTGCAGGTTGGTACGCAGGGTATCGCTTTCGATATGACGAAAGCAGAAGAACTTTCGAAGGAATATAAGGTTGCAGATGGTCGAGATTATGGTTATCCGACAAAACTGTATAATTATGTACAGGAGGGAAGCAACGGTGTATCCGGCGAACCGGGAACCGGTTCCAATGATGACGATACGGATACCGTGATCAATAAAGGAAACAATTCGTCTAATTCTGTTAAGATTGAAAAATATGAGGGACTTCTGACAGATGAAACGATCAAAAACATTAAGAAAGAAATACCGACGGTACAGAAGGATCAATCCAGTCTGGCTATCGTAGCACTGCGTTACAAAGTATATAATGAGGCAGATCTGGAGAAAGATGGCAGTTTGGATAATATGACCTTTGAGGAGTATATTGCAGCCAATAATAAACGTACGGAGATCCAGCTGACTACGGAACAGATCCAATTAGTAGCGAATGCTACAGGTGTAGATACCGGTAAGATAACGGTGTTAGCATATGAAGTACCAAAATTTGTAGCAAAGACAGACACATCCCGCTCTTTGAAAGATTATTTAATGATCATCTTAGCGGTACTTATCATTGCACTTTTGATATTCGTTGTACTTCGCGGAACAGCACCGGTTAAGGTGGCAGATGAAGAGCCGGAACTTTCGGTGGAGCAATTGCTTGCCACAACCAAAGAGAACCAGTCCTTAGAGGATATAGAATTTAGTGATAAATCAGAAACGAGAAAGATGATTGAGAAATTTGTGGATGAGAATCCGGAAGCGGTGGCACAGCTGCTGCGTAATTGGCTGAATGATGATTGGAGCTAAGCGGCAGAAGAACATGAATTAGACAGTTTTCGAGAAAAGAGGGTGAAACATGGCAAGATCAGAAGAACTTAGTGGTGTACAAAAGGCGGCAGTCCTGTTGATCGCATTGGGACCGGACAAGTCTGCAAATGTTTTTAAGCACCTTAAGGAAGATGAAATTGAACAATTGACACTGGAAATATCCAATACCAGAAGCGTCTCACCGGCAATGAAAGATCAGGTGTTGGATGAGTTCTATGATGTGTGTCTGGCACAGCAGTATATTGCAGAGGGCGGTGTTGCCTATGCGAAAGATCTGCTTGAGAAAGCATTGGGAGCAGAACGTGCCAAAGATGTGATCGGAAAATTGACTGCATCTCTGCAAGTCCGACCGTTTGAATTTGTTCGAAAGACAGATGCCAGCCAATTACTTAACTTTATTCAGGATGAGCATCCACAGACAATTGCACTCATTTTATCCTATCTGTCTTCCGGACAGGCATCTGCAATTATTTCTGCATTGCCGCCGGATAAGCAGACGGATGTAGCAAAACGTATTGCGCAGATGGACCGTACATCACCGGATGTGATCAAAGAGGTCGAGAAAGTATTAGAACAAAAGTTATCTTCTTTGGTCAACCAGGATTACACCGTGGTTGGTGGTGTCGATGCTATCGTAGAGATTTTGAATACGGTTGATCGTGGAACCGAAAAACATATTATGGAGAGCATGGAGATCGAGGATCCGGAGCTTGCCGACGAGATCCGCAAGAAGATGTTTGTATTCGAGGATATTTTGTCCTTGGACGACCGTTCTGTGCAGCGTGTACTTCGTGAAGTGGATAATAACGAATTAGCGATCGCCCTCAAAGGTTCCAACGAGGAAGTACAGAATCTTATCTTCAGCAATCTTTCCAAACGTCTTGCCAGCATGATCAAAGAAGACATGGAGTTTATGGGACCTGTGCGTATGAAAGATGTTGAGGAAGCACAACAGAAGATCGTTAATATTATTCGCAAATTGGAAGACTCTGCAGAGATTATCATTTCCAGAGGTGGAGGTGACGAGATCGTTGTCTAATGTATTAAAATCGGTCTACTTTAATGTGGATGCAAAGCAGAAGCATATCATTGATTCGGAACAACGAATGGAAGAGCTGATCCCACAGATGTATACAGCGGAGGAATCAAAACAGGATTCCTATACATTTCAACCGCTTACGGCTGAGGAGTTAGCATCGGGACAGGCACAATCGTTTCAAGATGGGATACCGGTCATCCACATGGATGATGTACGCGAGGAAGAACGCCAAAAACTATCTGATGAAGTGAACAAACAGGTAATGCAGGAAAAGAATGACATTCTTGCAAAGGCGGAGGCAGAAGCAGAGGAACTCGTACAACATGCGACACAACAAGCTGAACAGATTAAAACCATGGCACATTCTGAGGGATTTGATGCCGGTAAGCAGGAAGGACTTGCGGCTGCGGAGGAACAGTTACAGCAGATAGAAGAGGAACTGCGTCAGTCGGTGGAGCAGGAGTTAGATCAGATCAGACAGCAGAGACAGCAGATGGAATCATTTTTTGCGGATCTGACAGCAAAACTTGTCGAGAAATTAACCGGACAGGTGTGTGCAGAAAATAAAGAGGTAATTTTACATCTGATCCAAAATGCAGAAGGCACGTTGGATCGGCCTAAACAGGTTGTTCTTCGGGTTTCAGGAGAAGATATGGCAGTTGTGTCAGGACATAAAGCGGAGTTAAAGGAACAGCTCCCGGAGCAGACGGAATTTGATATTTTAGAAGATGCCAGCTTGTCTGCCAATCAATGTATTATTGAGACAGAGGATAAAATGATTGACTGCAGCTTGGATGTACAGTTACAGAATCTGCAGGAAAAGCTGCATACTTTGGCGTTATAAGAGCATCGCATACAGAAAAGTTAGTTTGCCACAGAGATAGAGGAAAAGGAGTGAGACCGGATGGATTTCATGGATTTATCGAAATATAATATATTGTTGGAACAGTCCTATGAAAAGCGTCTGGGCAAAGTGGCGAAAGTAGTCGGCCTTACGGTGGAATCGATAGGACCGAGCGCAAAATTGAATGATTTATGTCACATTATCACCAAAGATACGAATCAGGTGATCAATGCAGAAGTGGTAGGATTTCGTGATGATCGTGTATTGTTGATGCCGTATGATTCTACAGAGGGTGTTGGCGTTGGCAGTCGCGTAGAAAATACGGATGCACCGCTTCAGGTAATGGTCAGTGATGATATTTTGGGATGTGTGTTAGATGGACTGGGCAGCCCGATGGATCATCATGAGATTCAAGGTGGGGTGCCTTATTCAGTTGAAGCACAACCGCCGGATCCATTGACAAGACAGCTGATCGATGAGGTGCTGCCGCTTGGAGTGAAAGCGGTAGATGGTCTGATCACGGTAGGTAAAGGACAGAGAATCGGCATCTTTGCCGGTAGTGGCGTCGGTAAGAGTACGCTGCTCGGTATGTTTGCCCGCAATACAAAAGCGGATATTAACGTGATCGCACTGATCGGAGAGCGTGGCAGAGAGGTGAGAGAGTTTATTGAACGTGATCTTGGCCCGGAAGGAATGAAACGATCTGTGATGGTCGTCGCAACTTCCGATAAGCCGGCACTGATCCGTAAGAAAGCGGCGATGACAGCTACGGCGATCGCAGAGTATTTTCGAGATCAGGGCAAAGATGTACTCTTGATGATGGATTCCTTAACTCGTTTTTCAATGGCACAAAGAGAGATTGGCCTTGCTTCCGGCGAGCCGCCGGTTTCCCGCGGTTACCCGCCAAGTGTTTATTCGGAAATGCCCCAGCTTCTCGAGAGAGCCGGGCGTTCGGATAAAGGTTCTATTACCGGTCTGTATACGGTATTGGTCGATGGTGATGATTTTAATGAACCGATTGCAGACACCGCACGAAGCATTTTGGATGGACATATCGTACTGGATCGAAAGATCGCACATTCGAATCATTATCCGGCGATTGACATATTACAGAGCATTTCTCGTGTTATGAGCAGTATTGTGACGGACGAACACAAAAAGGCGAGTGGCCGGTTAAACAACGTATTGGCGACATATCGAGAGGCAGAAGATCTGGTCAATATCGGTGCATATAAGCCGGGATCCAATAAAAATATTGATTATGCCCTGGAAAAGATAGATGCGGTGAATGACTATTTGATGCAGGGGGTCAATGAAAAATTCACTTTTGAGGATGAAGTAAAAATGTTATGTGACATTTTCGAGGAGGAATAGTCTAAATGGCAAAGTTTGTGTTCAAAATGCAAAATATTTTGGCTGTTAAAGAAAAGCTGGAAAGTCAGGCAAAAGCTGAGTACGGTTTAGAAATTTCCAAATTACGGGAAGAAGAGCAAAAAAAGATTTTGCTGGAACAAAAGAAACTGTATTATGAACAGCAGTTGACGGAATGTTTGCATGATACATTGGATATGCCGAGGATCAAGCAGTATGAGCAAGCTGTGGAGGATATGAAGATCTGTATTCGTGAGCAGCAGCACATCATAAAACAGCAGGAAGAGAAAGTTGCCAAAGCGAGAAAAAAACTGGATGATGCCATGAAAGAGCGTAAAACATATGAAAAGTTAAAAGAACGTGCTTTTGAAGAGTTTAAGCTGGAGCTGAATGTTGCAGAGCAGAAAGAAGTAGATGAACTGGTAAGTTTTCGACATGGCAGCAAGATAGAAAGTGAGGATTAAGAAAATGGCAAAAAAAGACGATAAAAAGATTAAGGGGATTGATCAGCCGGAAAGTGCAGGAAGTAAACTGGTGACTGCGCTGATCGCATTGATCATTATCATAATCTGGCTTGTGGTTTTTGCTTTTTTGATAAAGCTGGATGTGGGAGGTATCGGCAGTAATGTGCTGTATCCGGTACTGAAGGACGTTCCGCTTGTTAATAAAATATTGCCGAGTGTTTCAGAGGAACAGCAGGCAGAGGAAGGCAACTATAAATATACAACATTAAAGTCGGCAAATGCCCGTATTGAAGAGTTGGAGGGACAACTTGCTTCCGAATCCGGAACGACCAGTGCAAATTCGGATTATATCAAAAATCTGGAGGCGAAGGTAAAACAGCTGCAGAAGTATAAAGACGATGTAGACGCATTCAATAAGCGGGTGGCGGAATTTGATGAAAAGGTAGTATTTACAGACAATGCGCCGGATGCTTCGGAATACCGCAAGTATTACGAAGAAATTTCACCGGACAATGCAGAGAAAATATATCGACAGGTTGTAAAGTCTGAGCGTTCTACAGAGAAGGCAAAAGAGTTGGCAACTTATTATTCGAATATGGAGGCGGCTTCAGCGGCGCAAACGCTGCAGGAAATGAAGGAAGATCTGGATCTGGTGTGTGATATAATTGAAAATATGCCGGAGAAAAAGGCTGCTGCGATCCTTCAGGAAATGGATAGCACATTTGCAGCACAGATTTCTAAAAAGATATCTGCCATCGATAAATAATGACAGATGTCGGTATGCCATAGTATGATGTATATGACAATGGGAGTGTGATCACGAACTTTGTCGTTTACATAAAATAATTGCAATGATCTTTCAGAGATATATTGCCAGAAAAGGAGGTGAAAATGTGACAGTACCAGGAGTTCAGTCAGCTCTTTCCGTAAAAAATGCAGGAGTGGAAATGCTTGCCAAATCTGATAAGACACAGGCTGTGAGCGGAAGTGATCAATTTGGCGCCGTGATGCAGCAGTCTATGACAAAGCAGTCTGCGGATAAATCTTCAAAGGCGGTCGTCAAAGATGCCGGAGACGATGCCGGATATAAGGTACCGGTTGTCGGTGACGGTCAGAATGTGAAAGTAGCACAGTCGCAAAATTCTCAATTAAATGATACCGGTAATGCCAATATATCCGGTGAATTGGTAGAGGATATTGTGAAAGATGTGCTGAAGCTGGATGATGATCAGATGGATGCAATATTAGCGGCGATGGGTATTACCGTGTTGCAATTATTAGATCCTCAGATTTTACAGCAATTTGTTCTTACCGCAGAAGGTGCCGGAGACATCACTGATATGTTGACCAGTGAAATGATGTTAGCAGACTATCAGATGATCCTACAGCAATTTGCACAGATGCCGGAGGGCGTGTCAGAAATCTTAGCACAGATGGAGCCGGTATCAGAAGATGATGCCAATTTACAGGGGATTTTACAGGAATTAACCGCTGTAAAGCCGGAGCAAGCGCCTGTAGTATCAGATGGGGAAGTATTACAGAAAGCGGTTAATACGCAAGAACCAGCTATACTTGGCCAGACGCCTTCATCGGATTCGTCAAAAACAATGTCCGGCGAATCGAATGCTTCATCAACCGAGAGTTTTGTACAGACGAGTCAGCCGCAGACTGACGCGTCGGTAGAAGCTGTACCGTTTGCACAACAGTTTGATCTGCAGGGGGCACGTGAAGTGCAGGACGCACCGATGCCAAATCAATCTGTACAGATTATTGAGCAGATTGTAAGACAGATACGAGTATCTGTAACAGATACGACATCAACCATGGAAATGCAGCTTAATCCGGAGCGTTTAGGCAAGGTATTATTAACCATTTCTGCCAAAGAAGGAATGATGACTGCTAACTTTACCGTGCAAACGGAAGAAGCGCGGTTAGCACTCGAAAGCCAAATGTATCAGTTGCGCGATACACTAGAGCAAAAGGAGATCAAAGTAGAAGCAGTATCCATTTCGGTATCTGATTTTTCCTTTGCACAAGGAGGCGGGGATGATGCAGATTCAAAAAATCTGGAACAGGGCGATGGAAAGAGTCGAAGATTTCAATTCGAAGATTCAGAAGAGGAGGCACAGGAAGCTTCTGACAAAGAAGCAGAGCGTGTAAGAAAGAGTGTCATGAGAGATCATGGCGGAAGTGTTGATTTTACTGCTTAAGGCAGTAGCTTTACAGATAGAAAGGAGGCAAAATGAGTTCGATAGCAGATGTTGTAAATGGAAAGCTAAACATTTCAGAAAGTTCTCAGGAAACAGAGCGCAAAGTTGGATCAGAGCTTGGTAAAGAAGAGTTTTTGCAATTGCTAGTGACGCAAATGAAGTATCAGGATCCATTGGAACCGACGGATAATACCGAATATGTATCACAGCTTGCACAATTTTCAGAGTTGGAGCAGATGCAAAACTTAAATTCTACGACGAGCAATACCTCTGCTTTTACATTAGTTGGCAAAGAAGTGTATATTGAGGATCAGTCCGAAGCAGGTGATGTAACGAAAGTTCAAGGCACTGTAGAATATGTGTCGATTCAGAATGGCAAAGCTTACGTTTCGGTTGATGGCACATTGTATAAATATGACAGCATTGTTAAAGTATTGGATGATAATTATGTCATTTCTAACAATATTCCATCTGTACAAAAACAGGCATTGGTATATCGTCATCATGATCCGCAGGATGTAACGGTAGAGGGTATCTCACTCGGTTCACACGGTTATGAAGCCACTAGTTTTGCAGTTGCATTGGTTTCTTCATCCGGGGATACGAAGGCCGTTGATTCAAAGTATTTGTCATACAAGGATGGCAGATTAACAATCAGCAAGGATGCATTCAGTCAAAAGGATGCAGGTATCTATACGGTTGCATTTGTCTTTGATGATGCTAACAAGACAATTATTTCAGACAAGGTCACGATAGAGGTTAAGGGGATCAAGCCGGATAATTCTGATAAAACAGAGAATTCTGACAGCAACACATAGAAAGATGATGCGGGAAAGACAGTATCAGAGTGATTCACGGAGGGATTACTTAGGTAATAAGAAAGAGGTGATGTGAAGATGCAGCGTTTACATAATGGTTATGCAAAATCGATCGAGCAGATGACAGGGCGCTATTTGCAGTCTCAAAGATCGGATAACAAATCTTCTTCCACCAATGAGCAGCTTTCCTTTCAGGAGGTTTTGCACGAAGCAGCGGAGATTAAGCAGGATGCAGTACCTGATCTAAAGTTTTCCAAACATGCCGGCGAACGATTGATCGCACGGAATATCAATCTTTCAAGAGAACAGATGCAGCGTTTGGCAACAGGAACCACGAAGGCACGAGAAAAAGGAATTGGAGAGTCTTTGGTGTTGGTAGATGACTTGGCATTTATTGTAAATGTCAAAAATAATACCGTGATCACTGCAATGGATGATTCCTCGGAGGGAATCTTTACAAACATTGATGGGGCAGTTATCGGGTAAAGGGAATACATACAGCCGGACCTTAAGGAGGCAGTGAAATTCTGAATGCCAGAGGAATTTCAAGACGTATTCCTAAGTTATAAGTTTAGGAGGACAATAATTATGATGAGATCACTTTATTCTGGTGTAGCAGGTTTAAAAACACACCAGACCAAGATGGATGTTATAGGTAATAACATTGCAAACGTAAATACAGTTGGATTTAAGTCGAGTTCTGTTAATTTTTCAGACACTTTTTATCAGACAATGTCAGCTGCAAGTGGTTCGAATGCAGAAACCGGGACAGCTGGTGTAAATGCCAAGCAGATTGGTCTTGGATCTACGGTGGCAGCCATTACCACTAATATAACAGAAGCCGGAGGAACCTCTACGACAAACCGTGCGTTGGATGTAGCGATCAACGGTGATTCTTTTTTGATCGTAAAATCCGGTGGAGAGACGTATTTTACCAAATCCGGTGCATTGAACGTTGATGATGCAGGAACATTGTATTGCACGACCAATGGAGCAACGGTACAAGGGTGGCTTGCTGATAGTGATGGTAATGTCGTTCGTGATAGTGTCAAGGATTTAAAGATCATGACTGAAGATAATATGTATGCCGCACCAACAGCCACAGAAAAAATCACCTTGTCTGGTAATATTGACAAAAATGATAAAAACTTACAGCTTACTACGGCAACGCAGGGCATTAACACAAAAGAAGGATTCCGCATGACCTTTACGTTCTATGATCGTATCGGTGAGGAGTATACGGTACAGATGTATCTGCAGGATTCCGGAACACCGGGAACCTATGATTTGGTTGTGAGTGATGTATGCAATTCCGAGGGAGATTCCATATTTGTGAAGAAGACAACCACAACGACGAATGGTGTCGAAACAACGACCTATTCTGCGACAGGTGTTGTTGTACAGCTCGGTGGAGCAACCTATACGGTAAATGACAATGATATTGATAAGGTAACAGGAAAGTATACCTTATCCGGTACCGGAACAGCTTCACAGGTATTGTTTGACTCAACCAGTGGTGAGTTTGCCGGAACGAAAGAGGCTGGTCTAACCAGACCGGCAACCTCTGTTTATGCCAACAACTCCATTTTGTTTAATGTGGTTACGGTGCCGGCTAACAGCGGTATTGATGATACGTTTACACATTATAATTCACAGAATGATTTAGGTGGTGTAGAAGTTGACGTAAGTTACTTGACACAGTATTCTAAGGGAGGCGTTGGAAACACATCGTACACCAGAGGTGATGCTAATGGCAAGGGAGCAGGTAACGTTGCCGGTGAGATGAGTGGCCTTTCTATTGATCAGTCCGGCAAGATCATTGGAACTTATACCAATGGTGAAAAGAGAGTACTTGGACAGATTGCGGTAACAACATTCTCAAATCCTTCGGGGTTGGAAGCAGTGGGAGACAGTTTGTTTGCAGCATCTATGAACTCGGGATTGTTTGATGGAGTTGGTATGGATATTACCAGTGACGGCGGTAAATTTACGGTTGGTGCGTTGGAAATGTCTAATGTTGATCTGTCTACAGAGTTTACGCAGATGATCACGACACAGCGTGGTTTCCAAGCTAATTCCCGCATTATTACAACTTCAGATACAATGCTGGAAGAATTGGTAAATTTGAAACGTTAACAGTATGAAACATACAGGATCAGCATGATGAATACTTCGTGGTAACAGGTATTTTGCAATATGGATAAATGGTTGCATAAATGTAGACCACCTATTGCGAATATCTGTTGCCATTTTTACATTATGGGAAGAAAGGTGAAGGTATGATTGACGTAACAAAAATGAATGGTATGAACATTACAATCAATTCTGATTTGATCGAGACAGTGGAAGATACGCCGGATACAGTGATCACATTGACTACCGGCCGGAAAATAATTGTAAAAGAGAGTAGACAGACGATAAAAAATTTAGTAAAATCATTTAAGAGAGAATGCACTTTTATGGAATGACATAGAAAGTACAACAAAATGAAATAAGGTGGTGGCTTAAGTGGATATAGCAACTTTAGTCGGATTGATTACCTGTGGGGTCATGGTATTTTTGGGAATTGTTACCGGTCCGGAGAAAATGGCAGGTTTCCGACACTTTTATGATTTGACATCCATTTTCATTACGCTTGGTGGTTCTATTTCTTGTATGATCATCCAATCTAAGAGTTTTGGAAAGTTTATTGAGGATATCAAATCGATTCGACTGGCAATGAAAGTTCAGCAGGCACATGAGGCAGAGGTGATACGCAATATTATCAATCTTTCCAATGTTGCAAGAAAAGAAGGCTTGCTTGCTTTGGAGGAAGCGGCGAATAACATAGAGGATGATTTCTTAAAGAAAGGAATCATGCTGATCGTTGATGGTACCGATCCTGAGCTTGTCCGCAGTATTATGGAGACTGAACTGGGAGCGATCGACGCAAGACATAATGAAAAGATCAATTTCTGGGCAAACTGGGCGGGAATGGGTCCTGCTTGGGGTATGATCGGAACACTGGTTGGTCTGGTAAACATGCTGTACAACATGGATGATATGTCTACGATAGGTCCGAATATGGCGGTTGCCCTGCTTACGACTTTGTATGGTTCGTTACTTGCTAACTGGTTATGTGTACCTATTTCCTTCAAACTTAAAATGAATAATGAGTTGGAAATTAAAATGAAGGAAGTTATGGTGGAGGGGCTTTTATCAATCCAGGCAGGAGAGAATCCTCGCGTGATCGAGGAGAAACTGAAGTCCTTCCTGGCGCCATCTGTTCGTGAACAGATCAATGAGCAGGATGGAGCCGCAGAAGGTGGTGAGGCGTAAATGGCAAAGAACAAAGAAGAGACAGAAATTAAGACAGACGGATGGAAAGATACGTTCTCTGATCTGATGAATTTGTTGCTCTGCTTCTTTATTCTCTTGTATTCCATGTCTTCGATCGATGAAGCGAAGTACGCTGAACTGGTCGCTTCTCTTTCAAATAGTGTTAGTATATTTAACGGTGGAGAAAAAGCAATTGGTCAGGGTCAGCTTATTTCCAGCGGTGCAACACAGTTGAATAATTTGGATAAATATTATTCAGATATGGGTAAACAGGCTCAGGAAACTGAGAATGCAGATGATCCAATGGCAAAGCTGGAGGCGAAACAGGCACAGGAAAAGAAAAAAAGAATGGATGAGCTGTACGGTGATGTTGTAAGGCAGACAGAAAAGAAGCAATTGGATGATGATTTGGATGTCACGATAGATGACGGATATAATTATGTTATGTTATCTCTGAATGGCAGTGTGTTGTTTGAATCGGGAAGTGCAGAGATTCAAAAAGATGCCAAAAAGATTTTGAACCGTATCGGAGATGTACTTAAAATGTATCCGAAAAATACGATCAAGATCGAAGGTCATACAGACAATGTACCGATTCATAATGCAAATTATTCCAGCAATTTATGGCTTTCCACGGCGAGGGCAACAAAAGTGCTGGAATATTTCCAAAAGCGGGGATTGAATCCCGATAATTTGGAAGCGTCCGGATGGGGTGATGTTCATCCGATCGCAAGTAATAAAACAAAGACAGGGCGATCTAAGAACCGTCGTGTTGAAATTAAAATATATGGAATGTCAGAAAATTGACAATAGTATATAATGGAGGCTTATTTATCATGAAGAAAAATATTTTTAGTGTCATCATAACGGCATTGACAGTTATCAATGTTGTCCTTACAGCAATTTTGTTTTTTGTGATGGTGCCAACGTTTACAAAAACCAACAATCTTTTGACGCAGATCGCATCTGCAGTGAATTTAGATCTGAATGTTGATGGGGATTCCAAAGGTGATGAAAACTATTCTTTAAAAGATCTTGAGACCGTAACGGTTGCGTTTGACTCTCAGCAGACACTTAATTTAAAAATAGGGTCTGATGGCAAGACTCATTATGCTCTTTTAGACGGCTACAGCCTCTCTGTTTATAAAGATGCGGATGACTATAAGGATGTCAGCGATATTTTGACGAACAATCAGGCAGAGATCACTGATATTATCCGTGCAGTGATTCAAAGCCATTCTTCGGATAACATTTCAGAAGATGTGATCAAAAAAGAGGCGTTAGAGCAGATACAGCAGCATTTGGATTCTAAAGCTGTGAAGAAGGTTATGTTGACGAATTTCATGTATCAGTGATAGACAGCGAGAAAAGTAATGGTTTCTTTTCTTTGGAATTTGTGCTATGATATTATAGTTGCAAAGACAATATATGTTATTGATAATTATAACAGGGATGTGAGGTGAAGAGAATGGGAGACACCCTGTCTCAGGAGGAAATTGATAATCTGCTCAGTGCATTGAGTACCGGAGAAATCAATCCGGATGAATTGGATGAGGCAGATGTAAAGAGTGTTAGAAATTACAATTTCGCCAGACCATCGAAGTTTTCCAAAGATCATTTGCGGACTTTGGAGATTATATTTGAAAATTACGGCAGACTGCTTTCGACGAATTTACCGGCATATTTGCGTAAGACAGTGCAGGTTGATGTGATGAATGCGGAAGCAAATGCGTACTCGGAGTTCTTAAATGCATTGTCCAATCCTGTGCTTCTAGGAGTAGTTGATTTTGCTCCGTTGGAAGGCAGCGTGGTAATTGAATTAGCATCTAACCTTGGCTTTGCGATTGTTGACCGTCTGTTGGGTGGTGGTGGAGAACCGCTGGAAAGGACTAGAGAGTTTACCGAGATTGAGTTGATTATTTTGGAGCGTGTTTTGGAAATATGCACCAATTTAATGATAGATCCATGGGCAAGCGTGGTGGAATTAAATCCACGTCTTGAGAGGATTGAAACAAATTCACAATTTGCCCAGTTTATTTCGCCAACAGAAATGACGGCAATCGTCACGATGAATATTCATGTTGGTGAGGTTGAGGGCTTGATGAATGTGTGTATTCCATATTCCTGCGTTGAGACAGTGATCGACAAATTAAATACCAAATATTGGTACTCAACGATCAAGGCAAAGGATGATGGAAGCTATACGGAAATAATTGAAAGCTTGATTGACAATGCCAAGATTCCAGTAAGGGCGATGTTGGGTAGAAGCTTGATCTCCGTAAATGATTTTATGAATCTTCAGATTGGAGACATTATCAAGTTAGATACCAAGACTGACGATGAGTTGGAGGTTTATACCGGGAATATTAAAAAGTTTTATGCTTTACCTGGTGCAGCTTCGGATTCTTACGCCGTAAGAGTGACGTCAGTAATAAGGGAGGAGCAATAAAGTATGGATGGAATGTTATCTCAGGAAGAAATAGATGCATTAACCGGCGGTGGTGGTGCAGCGACTAAGACCGCTTATGCCGGAGAGACGCTAAGTGATGCTGAGAGAGATGCAGTCGGAGAGATTGCTAACATTAATATGGGAACAGCAGCAACAACATTATCAACGCTGTTAAATACCAAAGTTACCATTACAACACCGAAAGTCTCTTATGTGACTTTAGATGACCTGTCATTACAATATGATAGACCATGTGTGTTTATTCACATCTCATATATTGATGGAATAGACGGTAACAACATATTAATCTTAAAAGAGCACGACGTAAAAGTGATCACAGATTTGATGATGGGTGGGGATGGTTCAAATACAGATGGTGAATTGTCGGAGATGCATTTAAGTGCGATCAGTGAGGCGATGAACCAGATGATGGGATCAGCGGCCACGTCATTATCATCAATGCTGGAGAAGAAAGTAGATATTAGTCCACCAACTGCAAGTTTGGTTGATCTGAATGATTCCATGACAGATGATACCGAAATTTCAAGCTTCTTGCAGGGAGAAATGGTTCAGGTAGCATTTGATATGGAAATTGGAGATCTGGTTGATAGTCAGATCATGCAGTTATATCCGTTTGAGTTTGCGCGCGACCTGTATCGCAAATTTGTTGGTGAATCTGAACCTGAAATTGAAGAGCCGCAGCCACAGGTGAGTCAGCCGACACCTGCAGCTATACCGGAACAGACGGTCAATGTGCAGAACGTACAACCAGCAGTGCCGCCGACACCGGATATGCCGCAGATGGCAGGAGCAATGCCGGTTCAGCCGGATATGATGCAGCAACAGCCATATGCAATGCCGAATGTCAATGTACAGCCGGCACAGTTTCAGCCGTTTAATGCAGGGGTAAGTCCGCTGATGCAGCAGGAAAATATTGATTTGATCATGGACGTTCCTTTGGAAGTGACGGTTGAACTTGGACGAACAAATAAATCCATCAAAGAGATTTTAGACTTTTCTCCGGGTACGATCATTGAGCTTAATAAGTTAGCGGGGGAACCGGTTGATGTTTTGGTCAATGGTAAATTTGTTGCTAAGGGTGAAGTAGTTGTTATTGAGGAAAATTTTGGTATACGAATTGTAGAGATATCAAAATAAAGAGTAGGATACATAAAGAGCTGGAGGTGTAGGAATGTTATTGATGACGGCTAATTTTTCTGCACTGTCCAGCTTTTTTAAGTTGATCGGCCTGTTGATCTTATTGATCGTACTGTTGTTTGCCGCATCTTTTGTAAGTAAATGGTATGCCGGGGCGATGTCAGGTAAGAAATATGCAGGAAATATTAAGATTATTGAAACATATCCCATTGGTCAGGGAAAAATGATACAGATCATACAGGTTGGCAAAAAATATATCGCATTAGTGCAGACAAAAGATTCGGTTGTTTTTTTGACTGAGCTTACGCAAGAGGATCTTTTGATAAAGGAGCCGGTGCAAATGCCTAGGACAGAAGGTTTTTCTGAGATGTTTCAGGAAATGCTGAAACATAAAAAAAAGCCGGATAAACAGTGATCTGTTATATGAAGATTGAAGTGTGAAATGATAGCAATATGATAGAAAGGTACCAAAGGACAATTGAGACAGAATATAAGAAAAAGATTTTTTTTAAAGCACAGAACGATGCGCGCAATTACGATATTAGTCGTTTTTTTATGTGTATGGTTTGCAGCGTCTCCTTCGTATGCTTTGGCAACGTCTGATCGCGTTGACAGTACAACAAGAAATCAAATATCCGGGAATGCGGATGACGATGATAATACGTTAGATTTGAATATTACATCCAATGCCGGCAGCGTTACGTTGGAATCTACTTTACAGATTTTGATCCTTCTTACGATCTTGTCGCTTGCACCTTCCATTTTGATCATGTTGACGTCGTTTACGCGTATTATTGTTGTCTTTCATTTTTTGAGAACAGCAATTGGAACGCAGACAACGCCACCAAATCAGATATTGATCGGTTTGGCATTATTTATTACATTTGCGGTAATGAGTCCGGTGTTTAATGAAGTAAACACTAATGCGGTTCAGCCGTATATGGCTGGCAATCTGACACAGAAGAAGGCATTAGAAAAGGCTTCGGAACCTTTGAAAACATTTATGTTAAAGCAAACTAGAGAAAAGGATCTCAAACTATTTATGACGATCAATGACATTTCATCGGATGATATTGAGAGCTTTGATGATCTTTCTCTTATTACGGTCATACCGGCATTTATTATCAGTGAACTTCGAACAGCGTTTATTATTGGATTTTTATTGTATCTTCCGTTCATCGTTATTGATATGGTAGTGGCTTCGACACTGATGTCAATGGGTATGATGATGTTGCCACCGACGACAATATCCCTGCCTTTTAAGATACTATTGTTTATATTGGCAGATGGATGGAACCTATTGATCGGACAGTTAGTGCAGTCGTTCCATTAACCATCAGAGGAACGAGTAGAAAGGAGACTGTGCAATGAGTGAGAGTCTTGTGTTAGACATATCCCGTGAGACGATCTGGACAACGGTGGAATCAGCAGCTCCGCTGCTACTGATCTCGCTGATCATTGGATTGATCATTAGTATTTTTCAAACAGTTACTTCTATTCAGGAACAAACGCTGACTTTTGTGCCAAAGTTTTTAGCAATCATGCTGGTGTTGGTGCTGTGTGGCGGCTGGATCATGAATAATATGGTAGATCTATTTGAAGCATTGATGAAAAATATACCTCAATATATTAAGTGAGTGATCGGTGAAGAGGACATAAAAGAAGACGGTCAGGTTATGGATCGTTTATCTACAAATAACATCGAACAGATAAGGAGAGACGAACATTGAATTTTACGGTTGAATACTTAGAATATATTTTATTAGTATTTATTCGGGTGGCTTCCGTTGTTTTTGTTGCTCCTTTTTTTGGTTCCAGTGAAATCCCGCGACGTGTAAAAGTTGCTATCGCGTTTTTTCTATCGTTGACGGTGATGAACCAGGTTGATTACAAGGCTGTGGAATACGCACATATATTAGAATATTCCGGATTAGTGCTTAAAGAAGCGATTACCGGTATTATTATTGGTCTGGGATCCAGATTGTGTCTCTATATCTTTAATTTTTCCGGTAATATGTTGGATATGGAAATTGGCTTCTCGATGGTTCAGGAAATGGACCCGACAACAAATGTAAATTCAACGATCACATCAAATTTTTATATGTATATATTTATGCTTTTGTTTTTAGTATCAGACATGCATTATTTTATTATTGATGCTATGATGGATTCTTATCAGCTTGTACCAATTGGAGGTGCAAAATTTTCGGTCGATCTGTATCATATCATGGTGACATTTATCACTAATTATTTTGTCATCGGTTTTCGAATTGTGCTTCCTATTTTTTGTTGTATGCTTGTCATCAATATTGTGCTTGGTATTTTGGCAAAGATTGCACCACAGATGAATATGTTTGTCGTGGGAATGCAACTTAAAGTGTTTGTGGGGCTTGTGTTGCTATTTCTGACGATGCAGTTGTTTGCCGGAGCAGCAGACTTCCTTTTTGATGAAATGCATACATTCACAAAATATTTTGTGCAGGCAATGGCAGCGTAGACGATAATAGTTGGCGTTGCTATTTTGCTGCAAATACGGTATAGTATAAAGAGGGTGTTTTTGCATCTTTATCAGAACAAAGCGATGGTATTGGAGAGGAAATGTATGGTTAGGCATGGCAGAATACGGTATGATCTGCAGCTTTTTGCCAAAGATGGCGAGGGCGGCGAGAAAACCGAAAGCGCAACTCCAAAAAAACTGGAAGATGCCCGCAAAAAAGGTCAAGTGGCGAAAAGCATGGATGCCATAACGGCTGTGTCGTTGCTGGTGTTTTTCTTTTTGTTAAAACTATTGATGGCATTTTTGGGCAGCCAATTTAAGGATGGTTTTTCGTTGTTTTTTGGGAAGATCAGCGATGTCACTAAGGATGAGTTTAATTTGCAGATGGCATGTGCTATATTGCAGCAACTGATCCAAAAGATCACGATCATCTGCCTTCCTTTTTTGCTGAGTACATTTATTGTTGCATTTGCCGTAAACATTGTACAGGTTAAATGGAAGGTTTCTTTTGAACCGATAAAGCCTAAGTTTGACAAATTTAATCCGGTTAATGGTGTGAAGCGTCTGTTTTCAAAAGACAAGATCATGGAATTGCTTAAATCCATTGCTAAGATTTGTGTCATAATTTATGTTGTTAAAAATTACCTGGAAGACAAATGGGCATTAGTGATGAATATGTATTCCTATACGTTGACTCAGGGTTTAGAGTTGTTGGGAGATATCATCATTAATATTGGATTGCGTATCAGTGCATTATTTGTTGTCATCGCGGTAGTGGATATCGTTTATCAGAAATGGAAATTTCAGGAAGATATGAAGATGACCAAGCAGGAAGTTAAGGATGAGTATAAGCAGTCCGAGGGAGATCCCAAGGTAAAAAGCCAACAGAAATCCCGTATGCAGCAGGCATCCAGGCAGCGTATGATGCAAGAACTTCCAAATGCAGATGTTGTCATTACGAATCCGACACATCTGGCTGTGGCGATACGTTATGACAAGGAGAAACACGAGGCACCGGTTGTGGTTGCCAAAGGTGCTGATTATTTGGCGGCGAAGATCAAGGAAACGGCATCAAATTATCAGATCGAGATCGTGGAGAATAAACCATTAGCGAGAATGCTATATCATAATGTTGAGATTGGAGCTGAGATTCCGCCCGAATTATACCAGATGGTGGCGGAAGTGTTGGCGTATGTATATAATCTGAAAGGGAAAACGGGATAACGTTTCTTTCAGAAGACGATTAAAGGAGATACATGATGAAACGGACTGATTTAATGCTGGGATTATATATCCTGGTACCTATCATCTTTTTGATTATACCAATACCATTGTTTTTGCTGGATATTTTGATGATGCTAAATCTGGCAATTGCATTGTTTATATTGTTTAATGCGCTGTTTTCGACAGAGGCGTTGAATATGTCGAGTTTTCCGACATTGCTGCTGATGACAACGTTGTTTCGTATTTCATTGAATGTAGGATCGACGAGAAATATTCTGCTGAAAGGAGAGGCAGGTAACGTAGTTCAGGCGTTCGGCGAGTTTGTCGGTGGTGGAAATCTGATTGTTGGCGGTATTGTGTTTTTGATCTTGATCATTGTACAGTTTATCGTGATCAATAAAGGTTCTGAGCGTGTGTCGGAAGTAACAGCACGTTTTACGTTGGATGCCATGCCTGGTAAACAGATGGCGATCGATGCCGATTTAAATACGGGTGCAATCACAGATGAACAGGCCAAGGAACGCCGTCAAAAGATTCAGGACGAATCTACTTTTTTCGGAGCGATGGATGGTGCTTCGAAGTATGTAAAAGGTGATGCGACAGCGGGGTTGATAATCACAGTGATCAATTTTGTCGGCGGTCTTGCTATCGGTGTTATGTCGCAGGGATTAGAAATGACAGAGGCATTGCAGAAATATTCCATACTCACGATCGGAGACGGTTTGGTCAGTCAAATACCATCATTGGTTATTTCGTTGTCAACCGGTGTGCTGGTAACAAAAGTATCAAAGGAGTCGGATCTTGGAAATGTGTTGATCACACAGTTGTTTTCGACACCGAAGGTATTGTACATAGTCGGAGCGACGATGGCGTTACTTGGATTGACGCCGCTTCCAACATTAATCTGCTTTATTTATGCAATCTTGTTCATTGCTGCCGGTCGAGCTATCGAATCGGCGATGGAAGTACAAAATATTGAGACAGAGGTTGACGAGGAAGAAGAGACAGCAGAGGAGATCAGAAGACCGGAGAATGTAGTCTCTTTGCTGCAGGTAGATCCGATCGAATTGGAATTTGGTTACGGAATCATTCCTCTGGCGGATGTGAACCAAGGTGGTGACCTGTTGGATCGAGTTGTTATGATACGTCGTCAGGTCGCACTGGAACTGGGATGTGTTGTTCCGATGATCCGTCTGAGAGATAATATCCAACTTAATCCGAATCAGTATGTGATCAAGATCAAGGGCGTACCGATCAGTGAAGGCGAGATTTTATTTGATCACTACATGGCGATGAATCCGGGGTTTGTGGAAGAGGAGATCACAGGTATTCCAACATTCGAGCCGTCGTTCCATCTGCCGGCGATCTGGATCACGGAATCGCAGCGAGAACGTGCGGAATCTATGGGATATACGGTAGTTGATCCGCCATCGATCATTGCAACACATCTTACAGAAGTGATCCGCAGTCATTTAGATGAGTTGCTTACGAGACAGGATGTGCAGAATCTGATCAATAACATTCAGGAAGCAAATACAACGTTGATATCTGAACTCGTACCTAAAATGCTGAGTGTTGGTGAGATACAGAAGGTATTGCAGAACCTGCTTCGTGAAGGAATTTCAATTCGCGATCTGGTGACGATCTTTGAAACACTTGCCGATAATGCGACAAGCACTAGAGATACGGATGTTTTGACGGAATATGTCCGACAAAGTCTGAAACGGGCGATCTCGAATAAATACTTCCCGCCTAATGAGATGACCAGTGTTGTTACATTGGATCCCAAAATTGAGCAGGAAATTATGGGATCTATCAAACAGACAGAACAGGGTACTTATATTAATTTAGAGCCGGACAAGACGCAGACGATCCTAAAGTCGGTTGGAGAGGAAATGGAAAAAATGGAAGAATTGGGAAAAAATCCAATTATTGTTACATCGCCGATCGTTCGGCTTTATTTTAAGAAACTGACGGAAGAGCAATTTCAGGATTTGATCGTTGTATCTTATAATGAAATTGACAGCAATGTAGAATTACAATCAATAGGGATGGTGACAGTATAGTGGTTATCAAAAAGTATATAGCACAAGCAGAAGACCTTGCTACACAGATGGCGCAAAATGAACTGGGGAAGGATGTTGTTATTATGAATGTCAAAAAAACAACGCCCAAGGGCTTGTTTAAGTTATTTCGCAAACCTCATGTAGAGCTTACGGCGGCAATTGACGATACAGCAGAGAATGCTGAAAAACCGGATTTTAGTAAACTGCAGGAGGCAATTCGAAGACGGTCAGAATATACGGCGCCGGATTCCAAAGCAGCTATGCAGGAAGCAAAACGGAAACAAATGCAGCAAAATGATCAAATTCTTCCGGATGAGCCGGACGAAAGGGTTAACGAGTCTGTGATCAATGAGCAGAAGATGATTGAACAAAAGTTGTCAAAACTGCAGAATCTTTTGGAAAAGCAGATGGGGACTGCGAAAGAGACGGAAACCAAGGAGAATGATAAAACAGATGACAAAATGGACGCTTATTTTCAGATGATCAAGAAAAAGATGCTTGAAAATGAGGTTCAGGAACAATATGTGGATCAGATCCTAAAAGAGGTAAAGAGCGGTTCCAGAAAAGAATGGACGTTAGATAATGTGTTAGCGGGGGTATATCAAAAGATCATATTAAAAATTGGTCAGCCGCATTTGATCGACGTTAAAACGACAAAGACCAAATACATTTTCTTTGTAGGTCCTACGGGTGTTGGTAAGACGACGACAATTGCAAAGATTGCTTCCACATTAAAACTCACAAAAAAAACCAGGGTTGCGCTGATCACAGCAGATACGTATCGCATTGCCGCAGTAGAGCAGCTAAAAACCTATGCCAATATTTTGGGTATACCATTAGAAGTTGTTTATTCGGCAGATGAAATGGATAAAACCATTGATGAACTAAAAGAGTTTGACCTTGTATTTGTTGACACGGCAGGACGTTCACATCAAAATGCAGAACAAGTGCAGGATATTAAAAAGATCTTAGATAAAGTGCCTGAAGAAGATAAAGAGGTTTATCTGGTACTAAGTGCAACTACAAAATACAAGGATTTGAAGAAAATATCAGAAGTGTATCGTAAGATTACAGAATATTATTTGATCTTTACGAAATTAGACGAAACGGATACCGTTGGCAATATTTTTAACATCCATATGTTGACCGGTGCACAGTTGTCTTATGCGACGTGGGGACAAAATGTGCCGGATGATATTGGAAAAATGGATGCACAAAAAATAACAAAACAGCTTTTAGGAGGGAATGGCTGATGGATCAAGCTGAGCGTTTACGCAACATTATAAAAAATCAAAATAGAAGACAGCATTTAGCCAAAGTCATTACTGTTACTAGTGGCAAGGGCGGCGTTGGAAAGTCTAATATATCTGTTAATCTGGCTATTACTCTCAGTAAAATGGGTAAGCGAGTAGTTATTTTAGATGCTGATTTTGGCCTTGCGAATATTGAGATCATGCTCGGAATCCGGCCGAAGTACAATCTGGTCGATATGATGTTTCATGGTAAGGGAGTTTGTGATATCATTGCGTCAGGTCCGGAAAATATTGGATTTATTTCAGGGGGATCCGGTATTCGGGAGATGACTAATTTATCGCGTGATCAGATACAAAATCTAGTTCGTTCTGTATATGAATTGGATCAGGTAGCTGATGTGATATTAATTGATACCGGTGCGGGTATTTCGGATTCTGTGATCGATCTGGTGCTATGTAGCAGTCAGGTGCTTCTCGTTGTGACACCGGAGCCTACGTCGATCACGGATGCCTATGCTCTTTTGAAAACTTTGCAGCGACAGGAAGAGTTCGAGGGCGGCAAAATGAAGATTCATATGATCAGCAATCGAACGCAGTCAGAAGATGAGGGCAGAGAATTATATCGAAAGTTGAGTGCGGTGTCTAGTAAATTTTTACAGATGGAGATGGAATACCTTGGAAGCGTTCCACATGATTTCAAACTGCAAAATGCCGTAATGCGGCAGGAACCGGTTACGATTGCTTACCCGAATGCACCGGCAAGCAAAGCGATCAGTCGGATTGCCAGACAAATTATCAACCAACCGGCGAACACGCCTGGAGCATTTACAGCAAAAGGTTTATCTGGTCTTTTTGCACGTATGTTTCGGAATGGTCAGCGGTAAAAGGGGAATACGTCATGAAAAATATTTTAATTGTAGATGACTCTGCACTCATGAGAAGAGTACTCTCTGATATAATAGATGATAACAAGGAACTCAATGCAGCATATCTGGCAGAGGACGGTGTGGAGGCGCTGGAAGTTTTAGACTCTGGAGCAAAGGTTGATGCTATTGTTTTAGATATCAATATGCCTCGAATGGATGGCATTGCCTTTTTGAAAGTGTTGAATGAGAGACATCAACGTGAGAAGGTGTTAATAGTCAGCACATTAGCTCAGAAAGGCGGCGCGGAAACTATTCGTGCGTTGGAGCTCGGTGCTTTTGACTTTATTACAAAGCCAACAAGTCTTTCCGAAGCGAAGGGTCCTTTCTTTATCAATATGTTCATAAGGATGCTATATGTGGCAACGGGATTATCTACGGCAGGATTGGATACCGGAGAGGAGCAGTCGGCTCCGAAACCGGAAACACAGAAACCTGTGTTTAAGAAATTGTTTCACATACAAAAAGCACCTGTCATGCAGAGAAAGCGTGGCGGCGTAGCAGGAGAGGTGAAAGCAGATCGTTCCAAGCATACCAAAGAACCGCTGGTGTCGGGTGCAAATAAGATCGTAGCACTTGCCTGTTCCACAGGGGGACCGAAAGCATTGCAACAGGTCATTCCGAAACTGCCGCCGAATCTCGATGCGTCAGTTGTCATTGTACAGCATATGCCGGAAGGATTTACCGGATCGCTTGCAAGACGATTGAATGAACTAAGTGAGATCACGGTCAAAGAAGCAGAGCATGGTGAACCGTTGCGGAAGGGAACTGTTTATGTTGCAAGGGGCGGTTTTCAGTTTCGCGTAATGGAGAAAAATAAGCATGAGCAGTATTTGTCCGTTACGATCGAGGAGGCCAGAAATGCATTAAAACCCTGTGCAGATATTATGTATGAGTCGTTGATGAACGTCTCCTGTGATGAGATAACCTGTGTGGTTTTGACCGGAATGGGCTCTGATGGGACAGACGGTATTTTACAATTGGAACAAGTCAAGCAGATTTATGTAATTGCGCAGGATGAAGAGAGCAGTACGGTGTATGGTATGCCACGAGCGATTGCCACAGCCGGAGCTGTTGATGAAGTTGTCGAGCTGCAGCAGATTGCAGAAACAATCATTAAACACGTGGGGGTGCAATGAAATGGATGTAAGCCAGTATTTAGAAATTTTTATCGATGAAACAAAAGAACATTTGCAAACGCTTAGCGATCAGTTGATGATCTTGGAGACGGAGCCGGATAACATGGAAACGATCAACGAGATCTTCCGTGCAGCGCATTCTTTGAAAGGAATGGCTGGAACAATGGGCTACAAGAGAATGCAGCGTTTGACGCATGATATGGAAAATGTATTTCAGGAGATCAGAAGCGGTAACATGAAAGTGCAGCCGGAATTGATTGATGTACTGTTCCGTGGACTGGACGCATTGGAAGGCTATTTGGCTAATATTTTGGAATCAGCCGATGAGGGTACGGAGGATAATGAAGAAATTATCAACACCTTAAATTCCATTGCGGATAAAGCCAAAGGTGGTACCGGAGAGGTGCCGGCCCCGACACCGACAGCAGCACCGAGTGATGATAAGTCGGCTGCAAGTGATGGGAATAAAGCGAAATACGAAAACATTCGTATTAGTGATTATGAGAAAGCAACATTTGAAAAAGCAAAAGAAGAAAATCTCAATATATTAGGAATTACGGTATACTTGCAGGATAGTTGTATATTGAAAGCGGCGAGAGCTTTTTTGGTATTCAAATGTTTGGAAGAGCTTGGCGAGGTTATGAAAGCCGAGCCGAACGTACAGGATATTGAGGATGAAAAGTTCGATTATGATTTCAGTTTGGTGTACTTTACAAAAGAGTCCGCCGAAAAAGTAAAAGCAGCAATCGAAAACGTATCGGAGATCAAAGAAGCGGTTGTTGGAACATTTAAGGTACAATTAGAAGGGGCTGAGGAAGCAGCACACGAGGAGTCGGCGCAGACCGAGGGAAAAGAATCAAAGCCAGTGACGAAAACCGAGGACAAACCAAAAACGCAGGCTGCAGCAGCGACACAGAAGAAACCGGAAAAGAAAGCAGCAGCTTCTAAGGCAAAACCGGCGATTGGTCGTACGGTGCGTGTGGATATTGAAAAACTGGATGTTTTGATGAATCTGGTGAGTGAGTTGATCATTGCAAAGAATGGATTAGTTTCCAGCAGTGCAACGAATGAACATAGAAACGATAATGGATTTAATGAGCAGATTGAATATTTAGAAAGTGTAACAACGAATCTGCATGAGTCTGTTATGAAGGTACGTATGGTGCCGATTGAAAGTGTTTTGAATCGTTTTCCACGTATGGTTCGAGATCTCAGCAAAAAGCTCGACAAAAAGATGGAACTTCATATGACGGGTGAGGAAACAGAGTTAGATCGTACCGTTATTGATGAGATCGGAGATCCATTGCAGCATTTGATCCGCAATGCAGCAGATCATGGCTTGGAATCGAATGAAGAGAGAATTGCACTTGGCAAACCGGAAGTTGGCAACATTTTCCTCGATGCGTATCAGGATGGCAATAATGTTATTATTGAGGTCCGCGATGATGGTGCCGGCATAAATGTAGATAAGGTACGACAAAAAGCATTAGATAGAGGAACGATCACAAGCGAACAGGCAGAGTTGATGTCTGACAAAGAGATTGTTGATTTATTGTTCCGTCCAAGTTTTTCAACCTCTGAAAAAATTACAGATATTTCCGGTCGAGGTGTTGGCCTTGATGTCGTTAAGACAAAGATTGAAGGTCTTGGTGGTAATATTGAATGTAAGAGTGCATTGGGTGAGGGAAGTAGTTTTATTATCCGTCTGCCACTTACACTGGCGATCATTCAGGCTCTTATGGTTGAGCTTGGCACAGAAAAATATGCAATTCCGCTTGGTAATATTGAAATGATTGAAGATATTCCGCTTGAGGATATCAAACATGTTCAGACGAAAGAAGTGATCAATTTGCGCGGAAATGTTATTCCGTTGATCCGTCTTGATAATCTTTTAGATGTTGAACCGGTAGAAAACGAGGAAGAGAGTCTGACGGTTGTTATTGTCCGCAAGGGCGATAAGCAGGCTGGTCTTGTCGTTGACAATTTGATCGGTCAGCAGGAGATTGTTATCAAGTCAATCGGTAATTACATTAATTGCAGCAAAATGATAGGTGGTGCAACCATTCTTGGTAATGGAGAGATTGCATTGATTCTTGAAGTAAATGCATTAGTATAGGGGGAGGTACATCATGGAAGAGATAGCAGATATTCAGAACTTAAACGTTGTGGGAGAGAGCAAGCAGTATATAGTGATCAAATTGGATGATGAATATTATGGCATAGATATCAGTTATGTGGATAATATTGTTCGAACTCAAAGGATCACACGTATACCAAAGGCGCAGAAGTATTTTAAGGGGGTGATCAACCTTCGTGGTGAGATCATTCCAGTGATGAGCTTGCGGTTGAAATTTGACCTGAAACCGGACGAATATACCAATGCGACACGTATCATTATTATTAAGTTAGAACCGCAGTCTGCTGTAGGCTTAATTGTGGATGAGGTAAAAGAGGTTTTGACTCTGAGTGAAAATGATATTGAGAAAAATACTGCGATTGATATGAACGATGCTAAAGCACAGTATTTGAGCGGTATTGGTAAAAATGGTGATAATTTAATATCTTTATTAAATATGTCTAGCGTAATTGTAGGCACAGCAGAAAAATAAACCAAGGGGCTGACAGAATCGAGGTGCGCATATGACGAACACAGAGGGCTTAGATAATATGAATTTTGATGTACTTACGGAAATTGGCAACATTGGTGCCGGCAATGCGGTCACTGCGTTGTCGCAAATGATCAATGCAAAAGTTGACATGTATGTTCCACAAGTAAAAATGTTGACATTCCAACAATTAGCTAATGTGATCGGTGGCGAAGAAACATTGGTTGCGGGAATCATGCTTTCCTTAGAGGGAGACATTGAAGGTTCTATGTTATTTATGCTTGGTTCGGAAGATGCACATCGTTTGGTGGAACAATTGCTTGGCATGAAGCCGCAAGCGGATGATACTTTTTCAGAAATGGAAATGTCAGCGTTGATGGAACTTGGTAATATTATTACCGGTGCTTACTTATCGGCGATTTCTAAAATGACAAATTTAACAATATCTCCGTCGGTTCCGTATTTATCTGTCGATATGGCGGGGGCAATTTTGAGTGTGCCCGCCATAGAGTTTGGAAAATTAGGTGATCAGGCACTTTTGATCGAGTCACGATTTCGAGACATGGATGTAGATATTAGTGGTTATTTTATTATGATTCCAACGCTGGATTCTTATGATTCTATCATGCGGGCATTAGGGATTAGTTGATAGAGATCAGCAGAGTAAGATTGTTGGAAAGGTATGGTTGCCACTATGGGAGAAATGATAAAAGTTGGAATGGCTGACTTAAATATATGTATAGCTCCGGATGCGTTGACAACGCTGGGACTGGGGTCTTGTGTTGGTGTGGCTTTGTACGATGCACAGATGCGGATTGCCGGGCTTGTACATATTATGCTTCCGGACAGCAGTAAAGTACGTCAAAATGAAAATAAGGCGAAATTTGCAGATACCGGCATTGAATTGCTGATCGAACGCATGAAAGAGAGAGGGGCTGCTGTTAATCGTCTAACAGCTAAAATTGCAGGAGGCGCGCAGATGTTTGCATTTAAGTCAGATAATGATATGCTGCGTGTTGGACAGCGGAACGTTGAAGCAGTTAAACAAAAGTTAGCACAATTAAATATTAAGATCCTGGCAGAGGATACCGGCTTGAATTACGGAAGAACAGTTGAGTTTTATCCGGCTAACGGTGATTTTGTAATTAAATCTGTTGGAAAACCGGTACAGACGATCTAGGGAAGGAGACTTTTTGGTGAAGGCAGAATTTATTCCAAAAGTGATCACATTACTGGCAGGTGCAGTAGTGTGTATTGTAGCTATTGTGAAACAGATGGATGTGACTTACAGCCTGGAAGTGCTGTTAGCGACATTGATCGTCTTTTATATTATTGGGATCATTGCACAAAAAATTATTTTGAAAGTGGAGCAGAGTAATCGCTTTATCCGAAGCAAACGTGATGAAGAATTGCGAGAGCAGGAAAAAGAGCAGCAAGAACAACAGGATGAGCAGAAACAAACAGGGGAACAGACTGATTCTGACCAGGAAGAACCATAAAATATTTTATAAACGGGAATGATGGTTAGTTGCAGGAGGGATGGAGTTACTCGATGGACGAGAAAAAAAGGATTGCCCTTTGGGAAGAATATGCCCGTACAAAGAGCAGCAAGATTCGCGAAAAACTAATTTTGGAATATGCCGGTTTGGTCAAGATTGTTGCCGGAAGACTGGGAATGTATTTGGGTTATACCGTAGAGTATGATGATTTGGTGGGATATGGTATCTTTGGTCTGATCGATGCGATCGACAAGTTTGAACTGTCCAAAGGTGTAAAATTCGAGACGTATGCCAGCCTTCGAATACGTGGTGCAATTATTGATCAGATCCGAAAGATGGATTGGATCCCGCGTACGATCCGTCAAAAACAAAAAAAGATAGAGACAGCCATGCAGGAGCTGGAGCGAGAGCTAGGACGAACACCTAACAGTGAGGAACTGGCGGAATATTTAGAGGTTACAGTAGAAGAAGTAGAACAGATGATCTCGCAGGCTAACTTATCCAGCTTGATTTCTTTGGATGAGTATTTAGAGCAGGGGAGTGATGTTCATACAGAACCTAGTGGACGCCCGAGGTTTGACCAGCCGGAACAGGTTGTAGATCGACAGGAAACAAAGCGTATTCTTGCAGAAGCGATTGATAAACTGACGGAAAAAGAGCAGAAAGTAATTGCGTTGTATTATTTTGAGGAGCTTACGCTCAAGGAGATCAGTAATGTGTTGGAGGTTTCGGAATCCAGAGTCTCACAATTACATACTAAAGCCTTAAAAAAGATGAAAGAACGCTTGGGAGACCAAATAGATCTGTTTGGAATAGGAAACATATAGACGAGGAGTACAGATCGGATTCATCCATTTGTAGCCCTCGTTTTTCATTGCAGCAATAAAGACGATGTATTAATGGTACTTGAATCTGTTTTTGTGGTACAATGCCAAAACACAGAACGTCGTGGGCTGAGGAAGGAGTGTGAATATGAAAAGAAATGCATATTTTCGACTAATACACAAAGCAGATGGCATTTTTTTGCAGAGTTTTGCATCACAAGAAGGTGGAAAAGAGCTTTCTGTAGACGACGTGACCTGGTATTTAGATCAGAAAAAATACGCAGAAAATGTCTCTTCGGTGGAAGTTCAGGACTTTGTGCAGCGTTCAGTTATAGGTCAGACACTTTTGAAAGTATCGGACAATTCTGAGGCGTTGCCAGAGAATGAAATGGTACGTATTACAATAGATCCGCATAGTTATCTGGCAAAGATCCGACTGTATCCGTCCTCTGACAAAGGATCACGTCTGACCGAAGAAAATGTGTTATCTCTGTTTGCACAGAATGATGTGCATCACGGCATTTTAATGCAAAACCTTACATTGCTTCTTAAGGCAGAACTATACTGTACGGATGTATTGATCGCAAAAGCAGTGCTTCCGGTGCAGGGAAAGCGCGCTAGTATCACATATCATTTTGATGTACAGAAAACGAACACTCCAACGATGAAGGAAGATGGTTCGGTAGATTTTCATAGGCTGGATATGATCGAGCGTGTTGAAAAGGGACAGCTTCTTGCAACGTTGACGCCGGAAACAGCACCGATTCCGGGAACGGACGTTCGCGGAAATGTGATACAACCTGCAAAATTAACGCCAGTTGTACTCAAGCATGGTAAAAACATACACTTATCAGAAGATCAGTTGGAAATGTATGCGGATTGTGCCGGAAATGTTACACTGGTGAATGATACCGTGTTTGTTTCCAATGTCTATGAAGTTCCGGCAGATGTCGGGACATCCACCGGAGATATTGATTATGATGGCAGCGTTGAGGTGAGGGGTAATGTGTTGACCGGTTACACGGTAAAAGCAGCCGGAGATATTGCGGTAAATGGTGCGGTTGAGGGAGCAACTTTAATCAGTGGTGGTAAAATTGTTATAAAGCGTGGAATGCAAGGCATGGAAAAAGGCGTTATGAGGGCCGGGGGAGATATCATTTCTAATTTTATTGAAAGTTCCAAGGTACATGCAAGTGGAAGAATTATCACCGATGCGATCATGCACAGTGATGTGGAGGCTGCAGATGAAATTATTGTCGATGGCAAGCGTGGATTGATCGTCGGCGGAAAGATCCATTCGGGATTCAAGATCACGATGAAGACAGCAGGATCTACCATGGGGACCCAGACGGAACTGGAGATTGGAATAGATCCCACGCTTTTAGAGCGCTATCGATGTATTGAAAGGGATATGGAAAAAATTTCTGCAGAACGTGATACACTGCTGCAAAATATTGATATTCTCAAAAAACGCCTGAAATCTAACGGCAAGCTCGATGAGGATAAATTAACATTGTTAAAATCATCGGCAAAGCGTGTTCAGGAGATTGGACCACTGATTGCGCAGATGTCGGAGGAATACGATGAGCTGGAGAAAGAAATTGAATCCACACAAAATGGTGGACGTATTGTTATATCTGAAGTTGCATATCCTGGTGTGAAAATGACCATTGCAAATGTGTCCAGTTTCATCCATAATGAAACTAAACATAGCGCATTTGTCCGCGATGGAGCAGAAATACGCATACGTGCGATCTGATCTATCCGTCAAGTTTGTTTTTGTGAACAACACACAATGAAAAGGGATACCTGTAGCTTATTGCCTGCAGCTGGAAAGGATGAGTGATCATTATGTCATTAACACTTGATTATGTTTCGATGCCACCGAAATCACAAGAAATATCACAAATACAAAATGCAGAACAGATTCGTTACGAACATGGTCAGCAGGAGATGGCGGCGCAGTTCCAACAGTCAGTTAAGAATCAGTCGGAGCAGACGATACGCAGGGCTAAGGCGGAAAATGAGCCGAATCGTTATGATGATGAAGAGCGTAAGCGTAGACAGAAGCATTCGGGCAAACAAAAGAATAATTCGTCCGACAACAAGAAAGAAACGAAAAAAGAACCGCATTTTGACATGCGCATTTGAGAAGAAAGGTAGAAAAAGTAAAATGATTTTTTTGGAAATAGTAATGATCGTGATTGGACTTGGTGCTATTATTTATAGCACAAAAATTACGGATGGTGCGGAGAGTTCAGATATTAAAAGTGTTGTTGATTGGCAGGATCAGATGGAGCAGCTCCGTCATAAAATAGAGCAGTTTAATGAAGAAATCACACGCAAACAGGAAGAGAAACTAGAGGATACATCGGAAAAAATGAATACGATCTCAAACGAAAAGATTATGGGGATCAGCGAATATTCAGATCAAGTGATTGATAAAATTGAGAAAAATCATGCAGAAGTTGTATTTTTGTATGATATGTTAAATGAGAAACAGGCAGAGATTCAAAAACTGATTCACGAAGCAGATTCCTCGAAAGTTCAGTTTCAGGATGAACTTGCAAAGTCTTATCAAAATGTGAAGGACATTGTGGATCCGGTAGTGGTAAGTGGAAAAGATGCAAAAAAGACCGGTAACGAACAGTCTGATAGTGATCTTTCAGAGGAAGATTATGATCTGCAAAAGCTGAGTGACAAAGAGAGACAGGCTTTTGACGAAGAATTTTCTATGCAGGAAGAAGAGAAAAAAGTTAATCATAATGAGGAGATACTCGCACTTCATGACAAGGGATATTCCATCTTAGAGATTTCTAAAATGTTAGAAATGGGACAGGGCGAGGTCAAATTTGTATTAGATATGTACGCATAGCATTGAGAGCGATCATGGAGGAAAAACAGATGAAACATAAAAAAACATTTTGGAGAGGTTTTGGATCCGGTGTCCTTTTCGCGGCAGTTATTTTGGGCATTTCGTGTTTGATCAGAACATCGGATGCGCAGGTGGTAGCTCGCGCAAAGAAACTTGGTATGGTCTATGAAACCTCTGATAGCAACGCATTGGCGTTAAAATCCAAAGATCAGGAGCAGAAAGCAACGAAAGAGCCGGAACAGACGGACGCTGCTGCAACGCAAAAGCCGGTGCAGAGCATAGAGCCGGCCGCTAGTGAAGATCCATCCAAAGTGCCAACGCCGGAACCATTGGGAGATTCAGGAAATGACACGCAAACCAAGAAAGCTTCAACTAAGAAATCTATTGACAATGATAAAACTATGCAGAATGAGAAAAAGAAGATGGAGAAAGAAGTCAAAAGTTCTGCTAAAAAGTTAAAGATCGTATCGGGTGATATGTCACAGACTGTTAGCAAAAAACTAGAGCGGCTTGGAATTATTGATGATGCCGAATCGTTTGATAATTACATGAATCGTAATGGATACAGTCAAAATATCACGGTGGGATCGTTTTCTATCTCGCCGGATGACACATATCGGGATATTGCAAAGAAGATTACTAAATAAATTTGCAGAAGACAGAAGATAAGATGTGTTCTCATGTATTATATAAATGCTATTGGATAACAGGAAGGTAGGATCAATATGAAATTTAGACCGTGTATAGATATTCACAATGGATCGGTTAAGCAGATTGTCGGCGGGACATTGAGTGACCGTGGAAATCAGGCAGAGGATAACTTTGTGTCTGAATACGATGCTGCCTTTTACGCCAATATGTATCGTGAAGATGGACTGACAGGGGGACACATTATTTTATTAAATAAAGCGGATAGTGAATATTATGAAGCAGATCTGGCACAGGCAAAAGAAGCATTGACAGCGTTTCCGAGGGGGCTGCAGATTGGCGGTGGTGTGAACTTACAAAATGCGGAGTCCTTTTTGGATATGCAGGCAAGTCATGTGATCGTTACGTCTTTTGTGTTTCGGGATGGCAGGATCGATTGGGATCATCTGAAACAATTAGTATCCCTGGTAGGACGAGAACATTTGGTGTTGGATCTTAGCTGCCGGTTTGTTCAAGATGACTATTATATTGTGACAGATCGTTGGCAGAAGGTTACAAAACAGCATTTTTCTGTCGAAACATTAGAAATGCTGTCGGAATATTGTGATGAATTTCTAGTGCATGCTGTTGATGTTGAAGGGAAAACTTCAGGAATTGAAAAGCAGGTGATCCAGCGAATGGGCCAATTTCAAGGGTGTCCAATGACGTATGCAGGTGGTATACACAGTCCGCAGGATTTACAGTATATTGCAAAAGCTGCGAATGAAACGGTGGATTATACTATCGGTAGCGCATTGGATCTGTTTGGAGGATCGATCGCCTATAAAAGCATTGTATCCGGTGAATTTACGGGTGCAATGTAACAATTTTGTAACAAATTTGTAAAACGACTTGCATTTTTCAGAAAACATGATATAATTGTTACATAAATGTTAAGAAATTGTATTAATTTCGCAACAAAATTTGCTGCTTTATAAGTGGCGGAATGGGGATTATTTATGTTTAAGAAATTTGCAATGTTTGTACTGATGATTGGAATGTTGTTCAGCTTCGGGCTCGTACAACAGACAACCGTTTCTGCTGACAGTGCAGTGACTGTTTCAGAAAATACAACAGAGAATAATACAGAGACAATGAGTGTGCCGGTCGTGTCCAGTGCTCCGGTTGCAACAAAGCAGCCTGTTGTTACGAAGACACCAGCAAGAACAAAGCAGGTAAAGAAAACAATCGCTAAGTCTAAGAAGACCAAAAAATCAAAAGTTAAGAAAAAACGAGCTAAGTACAAGAAATCAGACTTGAGACTTATGGCAAGTATTATTAACTGTGAAGCAGGCGGCGAAAGCTATCAGGGACAGGTTGCTGTTGGTATAGTTGTAATGAACCGCGTAAGATCTAAGCAGTTTCCAAATACCATTCGTAAAGTGATCTATCAGCGTGGACAGTTTTCACCGGTACGTAATGGTATGCTTCGCAAAAAATTAGCACAGTATGATGCCGGAAAGATTCGTTCCAGACAGTGGAAATCATGTATTAAGGCAGCGAAAACAGCTTTGAATGGTCAGACGATCGTCAAGATCAAAGGTAAGACACGTAGCATGAAAGGGGTTCGTTTCTTTAGTGTTGGACTTCCAAATGCAAAATTCCGCTTGGGTGGACATCGATTCAAATAAGAAGATGGATTAGGACAGCGTATGATGCAATACACTGTCCTTTTTAATTTTTAGAGGAAACTTTTCGATTCTTATAATCTAAAAAATACTCTGCGAGAATGCGATCAGCGCACAGAGGAAGATTGCATAAGCTGAAGATAAGTCGGAGGTAGATATTATTTTACTTCTTGGAAAGAATGTGATATGATAGTAGGCAATGATAATATGGCTGTGTTAGCGAATGGTTAGATAAGCGGTGGTCATATGATAATTAAGGAGGAATGGATAAAAGTGAGTAACCCAGAGGATATCAAGGATGATCATGAAAAGGAAACAGTTGTTTCCCGTAATTTTATTGAAAATATAATTGATAAGGATTTAGAAGACGGCGTCTATAGCAAAATTGTGACGCGTTTTCCACCGGAGCCAAATGGTTATCTGCATATTGGACATGCGAAATCTATTATTTTGAATTCGGGTCTGGCAAAGGAATATGGCGGAGATTTTCATCTTCGTTTTGACGACACCAATCCGATGAAAGAGAAAGCAGAATTTGTTGAGTCGATCATGGAAGATGTTCGCTGGATCTGTGGTGATCTGGATAAGGAAATGGTCTTTTTTGCATCCGACTATTTTGATCAGATGTATGAATGCGCAGTAAAGCTGATCAAAAAGGGAAAAGCATTTGTGTGTGATCTTAATGCTGAGCAGATGCGTGAATATCGTGGTACACTCAAAGAGGCCGGAAAGAATAGCCCATATCGAGATCGTTCTATTGAAGAGAATTTGGATCTGTTTGAACGCATGCGCAATGGTGAGTTTGAGGATGGATCATGTGTACTTCGTGCCAAGATTGATATGTCCTCTCCGAACATGAATATGCGTGATCCGGTTATTTATCGTGTGGCAAGAATGCATCATCATAATGCCGGAGACAAGTGGTGTATTTATCCGATGTATGATTTCGCACATCCGATCGAAGATGCGATCGAGGGTGTGACACATTCGATCTGCACGTTGGAATTTGAAGATCATAGACCGTTGTATGACTGGGTAGTTCGTGAATTGGAGTTTGAGAACCCGCCAAAGCAGATTGAGTTTGCAAAATTATATTTGACGAATGTTGTAACCGGTAAGCGTTACATTAAGAAGTTAGTAGAAGATGGTATTGTAGATGGCTGGGATGATCCACGTCTCGTGTCGATCGCTGCGCTGCGCCGCCGTGGTTTTACACCGGAATCTATCCGTAATTTTATGGAGCTGTCTGGTGTATCAAAAGCACAGAGCTCCTCTGATTATGCCATGCTTGAGTATTGTATCCGGGAGGATCTCAAGATGAAACGTCCGCGTATGATGGCGGTTCTTGATCCGGTCAAGCTTGTTATTACAAATTATCCGGAAAATGAGATTGAATATCTGGACGTTGCCAACAATCAGGAAAATGAGGAAATGGGAACCCGTAAGGTGCCATTTGGACGCGAATTATATATTGATCGTGCTGATTTTATGATCGAACCGCCGAAAAAGTATTTCCGTTTGTATCCGGGCAATGAAGTTCGATTGATGAATGCATATTTTGTAACTTGTACCGATTATATTACAGATGATGACGGGAATGTGACAGAGATTCATTGTACGTATGATCCGGAGACTAAGAGCGGAAGCGGTTTTACGGGAAGAAAGGTAAAAGGAACCATTCAATGGGTATGTGCCGAGACAGCCGAGAGGGCAGAAGTTCGTTTATACGAAAATATTGTCGATGAGGAAAAGGGCGTGTACAATGAGGATGGAACCATAAATGTTAATCCAAACTCGTTGACAATACTTGAAAATTGCTATGTGGAGCCAGCGTTAGCAGAAGCAAAACCTATGGATAGTTTTCAGTTTGTGCGTCAGGGATATTTCTGTGTAGATTCCAAAGATTCTACGGAGGATCATCTCGTTTTTAACCGCATTGTATCGTTAAAGAGTTCATATCGTCCAAAATAAGGAGGCAAAAGCGACATGGGGTTATTTTCAGGTTTGGAAAAATTTGGCTTAGGTAAGCTGGAAAAAATGGATGTTTTCGAAGAAGAAAAGAAAAGAGATGCAGTCGAACATCCGAAACAGGATCAAAAGCCACAGATTCAAGAAGAAGATTTATTGTTTGATAAATCATTTACATGTCCGGTATGTGATGAGGAATTTCATTCAAAAATGGTGCGTACCGGTAAGGTAAAGTTATTGTCGGCGGACAGTGATCTGCGACCAAAATATCAGATGGTTGATTCGTTAAAATATGATGCATTAGTGTGTCCACACTGTGGCTATGCTGCATTAAGCAGATTCTTTAAGTTTATGCTTCCTGCACAGGCTAAGATGATTCGTGAAAACATCACGGCTAATTTTAAGGGAATCGACACATCGGCAAGTACATATTCTTACGATGACGCAATTATGAGACATCAGCTTGCACTTGCAAATGCTGTTGTCAAAAAGGCTAAGACAAGCGAAAAAGCATATACTTGTCTGAAAATGGCATGGCTTTACCGTGGCAAAGCAGAAAATCTTCCAAAAGATATTAAAGACTATCAGACACAGATCATAGAATTAAAAAAGCAGGAGCTAGAATTGCTCAAAAATGCTTGTGAAGGATTTAAATCTGCATACAGCAAGGAAACGTTTCCAATGTGCGGCATGGATGAGATCACGATGATGTATTTGATTGCAGATCTTTGTCGTAGAATTGGACATTTTGACGAATCAAAACGGTGGATTTCCAGTGTACTTACAAGCCGCGGCGCGAATGAGCGCATTAAGAACAAGGCGAGAGATCTTAAAGATATGGTTGAAAAGGATGTGGAACGCTTATCCAAAGTAAAACATTAAATTGTTTCATATTCGCAATGTTACATAAAAAAATGAGGACATCACGGAAAAACTGTGATGTCCTTTTTTTAGGGTATAGGAAAATGCTCGTAGCGCAGAGGGGTCACCTCAAAGCGCTGGCTTTGCTTTTTTATGCGTATATGTCGCAAATGATATGCAATGTTATCTGTCTGCTTGAAATAAAGCAGATTATTCTGCAATAATGGTATGATTTGTTTTTATAATACTTCTTGGTAGTGCATCTTTAGAATTTTTCCATGGTGCATTTTCGTTTCGATAATCAAATTTATCGGTAAACCACTCCAGATCATCTGTCACACGCTTCATATTATCCAAGTATAGGCGGTTGAGATCATCCAAAAAAGTATCTAATTTCCTACCGGACCATTTGGTGCAGGCTGCAGTGCGCAGATCTGCATAGTGCTTGGTACAAACACCCTTTCCCTGTTGAAAAACTGCCCGAAAATCTGAATCTTTATCATAACAGTAGAGTACAGTGTCAAGATAACGATCAAAGATTCGATGCATACGGTTACAGACATAGCAGGAATTTTCCAGCGTTTCTAAATACTCTGTCAGAGGATCGGTTTCTTTTTTTCCAAATAATCCTTTTTTAGGAGATGTTTGTGATTTTAGTAATGTTTCAATGCGATCATTTGTGCGTTTCATATGAGTATGAAGCATTAAAGCGAGCCCCAGACGATTCTGATATCCGTACATTTTTTGAATATGGTGGCTGCAAAATCCAGTTTCATTGGTTTCCATACGTACATCATCTTCCATATAGCTTGGTCCCATGACAAACTCAATGGATTCTTTTTCAAGATCTTCATATAATTTACAGACCGGGCATTCGCAGTCGGTGCGGAATGCATCTCCGACAGGAATCGTAAACAATTGTTCTTTCAAGTATTTTCCTCCATTCCTAACGCTGCGCTCTTTTACTGTGTCTGATCGTACGGCGTTATTTCCTTTTTCTTATATTTTACAGGAATTGCGGGAAAAAGAAAAGGGAAAGTAAGAAAATACAAAAAGTGAGAAAATAAGAGAATAAGAAAGAAAATAAAAGAATAATATGAAAATAGACAAAAATACAGAAACGCTCTATATTGCATATCCAAAGAAAATGAAATATATTATGCATATGGTTAGCACTCGAATATAGCGAGTGCTAGTAACAGGAAATTAAAAAGGAGGTTTTTAGAATGAAGTTAGCACCTTTAGGAGACAGAGTCGTATTAAAGCAGCTCGAAGCAGAGGAGACAACAAAATCAGGAATTGTATTACCGGGTAACGCACAGGAGAAACCACAGCAGGCGGAGATCATTGCAGTTGGACCTGGCGGAATTGTAGATGGTAAAGAGGTTGAGATGCAGGTTGCAGTTGGTGATAAAGTAATTTATTCCAAGTACGCCGGCACAGAAGTAAAATTAGACGGCGAAGAGTTTATTGTAGTTCGTCAGAATGATATTGTAGCAAAAGTAGTTGATTAAGGAGGAATCTAAAATGGCAAAAGAGATTAAATTTGGTGCAGATGCCAGAGCCGCATTGGAAGCGGGCGTAAATAAATTAGCAGATACTGTTAAAGTTACATTGGGACCAAAAGGAAGAAACGTTGTTCTAGACAAATCTTTTGGGGCTCCATTGATCACAAACGATGGTGTTACGATCGCAAAAGATATTGAGTTAGAAGATGGTTTTGAAAATATGGGAGCACAGCTTGTAAAAGAGGTTGCTACTAAGACAAATGATGTTGCCGGAGATGGTACTACAACAGCTACCGTACTTGCACAGGCAATGATCAACGAAGGAATGAAGAACTTAGCAGCAGGTGCTAATCCAATCATTCTTCGTAAAGGAATGAAGCAGGCTTGTGATTGTGCAGTAGACGCGATCGCACAGATGAGTTCTAAAGTAACCGGTAAAGATCAGATTGCAAGAGTTGCAGCAATTTCTGCAGGAGATGATTCTGTTGGAGAGATGGTTGCAGATGCAATGGAAAAGGTTTCTAACGATGGAGTTATTACAATCGAAGAGTCTAAGACCATGAAGACAGAACTTGACCTCGTAGAAGGTATGCAATTTGATCGTGGTTATGTTTCCGCATATATGGCAACAGATATGGATAAGATGGAAGCAAATCTTGATAATCCATATATTTTGATCACAGATAAGAAGATTTCCAATATTCAGGAAATCTTGCCACTTTTGGAAGAGTCTATGCAGGCTGGTGCCAAATTATTGATCATTGCAGAGGATGTAGAGGGCGAGGCATTGACAACCTTAGTTCTGAACCGTCTGCGTGGTACATTAAATGTTGTTGCAGTTAAGGCTCCTGGTTATGGTGACCGCAGAAAAGCAATGCTTGAGGATATTGCTATTTTGACAGGTGGTACTGTGATTTCCGAGGAAGTTGGATTGGAATTAAAAGATACCACATTAGCACAGTGCGGTCGTGCAAAATCTGTAAAAGTTCAGAAAGAGAATACTGTTATCGTTGATGGTGAAGGCGATAAGGCAGCGATTGAGGCAAGAGTATCTCAGATCCGTGCACAGATTGAGGAGACAACATCTGATTTTGACCGTGAGAAATTGCAGGAGAGACTTGCAAAACTTGCCGGCGGTGTTGCAGTTGTTCGTGTTGGTGCAGCTACAGAAACAGAGATGCAGGAAGCAAAGCTTCGTATGGAAGATGCTTTAGCAGCAACAAAAGCAGCTGTTGAAGAAGGTATCATTTCCGGTGGTGGATCTGCATACATTCATGCATCTAAGAAGGTTGCAGCTATGGCAGCTAACTTGGAAGGAGATGAAAAGACCGGTGCCAACATTATCTTGAAAGCACTGGAAGCTCCGCTTACAACAATTGCATACAATGCAGGTTTGGAAGGTGCTGTTATTATCAACAAAGTACGTGAATCTGACGAAGGTGTTGGTTTCAACGCATTGACAGAAGAGTATGTTGACATGGTTAAGGCTGGTATCGTAGATCCTGCTAAAGTTACAAGAAGTGCATTACAGAACGCAACAAGTGTTGCATCTACCCTTCTTACAACAGAATCTGTAGTATCAACGATCAAAGAGGATGTTCCAGCAATGCCGGCAGGAGGAGCAGGCGGAATGGGTATGATGTAATCCGGATCCTTCAAAGTATATCGTTGTAGTATATAGAGCATAATTTATGTTCTGAATAGGCTGCTCTTTTGCAGATCCCAAAGGATTGCAAAAGAGCAGTTATTTTTTCAATATACAGAGAAATCAGGGGTATATTATTTTTTCAAGGGACACTCTTGAGAAAATAATGTAAATTTGTTACAATATTATTGTACCGAACGTAGAATGGAGATTGAGATATGGAACCATTATATTCAGAGACCTATTTAGAGGCCATGATGCCGAAGGAACGCAGACAGAAGCGTAACCTGATGATTGCAATATGTATCATTTTGCCTATTGTTGATCTATTGGTGTTGCATAGTGCGCTGCTTCTTTTTTTTGTTGTAGTAATTGATGCGGTAATGATCGTACTTCTGCCTAAGAAACAGACTGCGTATGAGTATGTGTTTGTAGACGGACAGATTGATTTTGATGCAATATATGGTGGTGAGCAACGTGTCAATATACAGAAGATTGATTTAGAAAAGGTTGATATTGTGGCACCGGAACAGTCACATGCTTTAGATTCGTATCAGCAGATCCCGTTAAAGGACTGCTCTTCCGGATTTGACAAGGACAGGCATTATATAGCGGTATACCGTGGAGATGATGGAAACAGTGTACGGGTACGTTTCACGCCGGATGAAACACTTTTGAACAATATGAAAGCAAAAGCAAGAAGTAAAATCCAGAGTTGACAAACGTAATGGAATGGCGTATACTTTTCAAAATATTTTAAAGAATAAACATGCATAAGGAGGAAAACAAAAATGGGTACGATAATCGGTGATGGCGTAACCTTTGACGACGTATTATTAGTTCCACAGTATTCGGAGGTAATTCCGAATCAGGTATCATTGAAGACAAATTTGACCAAGAAGATTCAGTTGAACATTCCTATGATGAGTGCGGGAATGGATACGGTAACAGAGTATCGCATGGCAATTGCGATGGCAAGACAGGGTGGTATTGGAATTATTCACAAGAATATGTCTATTGAGGCACAGGCTGATGAGGTAGACAAAGTAAAACGTTCGGAGAATGGTGTTATCACAGATCCATTTTATTTATCTCCAGAGCATACATTGGAAGATGCTAACCGTTTAATGGCAAAATTTCGTATTTCCGGTGTGCCGATCACAGAGGGTAAGAAATTAGTTGGTATTATTACAAACCGCGATCTTAAGTTCGAGACAGATTATACGAAGAAGATCAGTGAAGTTATGACTTCAGAAGGTTTGATCACTGCAGAGCAGGGAATTACGTTAGAGGAAGCTAAGAAGATCCTGGGAGCTTCCCGCAAAGAAAAGCTTCCATTGGTAGATAAAGAGGGCAATCTGACAGGACTTATCACGATCAAGGATATAGAGAAGCAGATCAAATATCCGTTGGCAGCCAAAGACTCTCAGGGACGTCTTCTTTGTGGTGCTGCAGTTGGTATTACAGCAAACGTATTAGATCGTGTAGCTGCTTTGGTAGAAAAGCATGTTGACTGTATCGTGTTGGATTCTGCACATGGACATAGTGCAAACGTGCTTCGTTGTGTCAAGATGATCCGTGAAGCTTATCCGGATCTTCAGATCATTGCCGGTAATGTGGCAACGGCTGAGGGAACAGAAGCTTTGATCAAAGCCGGTGCTGACTGTGTTAAGATTGGAATAGGACCGGGATCTATTTGTACAACACGTGTTGTAGCAGGTATTGGTGTACCACAGATGACAGCGATCATGAATGCTTATGAGGCAGCTAAAAAGTATGATGTGCCGATCATTGCAGATGGCGGTATCAAGTATTCCGGAGATATGACAAAGGCCTTGGCAGCCGGAGCGAGTGTCTGCATGATGGGAAGTATCTTTGCAGGATGTGACGAAAGCCCCGGAACGTTCGAGCTGTTCCAAGGACGTAAATATAAAGTTTATCGTGGAATGGGATCTATTGCAGCAATGGAGAATGGTAGTAAAGACCGCTATTTCCAGACAGATGCTAAGAAGCTTGTTCCAGAAGGTGTAGAAGGACGTGTGGCATATAAAGGAACTGTGGAGGACACCGTATTCCAGTTGATCGGTGGTATCCGGTCCGGTATGGGTTACTGTGGAGCACAGGATATTCCTACATTACAGGAAACATCTCAGTTTGTTAAGATTTCCGCTGCTTCTTTGAAAGAGAGTCATCCACATGACATTCACATTACAAAGGAAGCACCAAACTATAGCATTGAAGGAAATTAAGAAGTGAATGACCGATGAAGAAATGGACTGCAAGGCAAAAATTACAAATGAAGCGTCAGATTGCGCTGATCAGTGCTGTCACATTAGTTGTGTTGTTACTGCTTACAGGCAGTTTGACGGCCTACCAGTCGATTCGGGCAGAGCAATGGAGAAAGCAGGAAGAGAAAGAAAGACAGGCGTTGTTTGTCAAGGTTACCAAGCCGGAAATACGTCCTGCGCTTCTTACTCCTAATAAAAATTCCAGACCACAGACTAAGCTAAAAAAAGTCAATGGAATCGTTGTTCATTATACAGCGAATCCCGGTACTGATGCGATGGCAAACCGTAATTATTTCGAAAGTCGAAAGGACAAGCCGGATCAGACAAAATATAAAGTGAGCAGTCACTTTATCATTGGTTTGGATGGGACGATCGTACAGTGTATTCCGCTGGATGAGATTTCTTATGCATCAAATGATCGCAATAAAGATACGGTTTCTATTGAATGTTGTCATCCAAATAAATCCGGCAAGTTTTCTGCGGCTACACAGACCGCTTTGATCCAGTTGTGTGCCTGGCTATGCGGAAACTATGGGATGGATACGTCTGATATTATCAGGCATTATGATGTGACGGGAAAGATGTGCCCGAAATATTATGTGAAACATAAAGATGCATGGACCACCCTTAAAAAGAATATTTCTATAGAACTTTCGCGGTATTCAAAAAAGGAAACCGAGAAGTAACATATGAATAATATTGTACAAAACAGAGAATAATCACACGTTATTCTCTGTTTTTTTGTAATATTTATCAATAGATTTTTTTGAGTTATACGATATAATTATTAATAATATGGGATATAAAAATACGTATGTAAGCTGTTTGGAATGGAGGGAAAATGACCAGAACAGCGAAAATAATAGTTATAATGTTTTTTTGCCTGACCGGACTGCTTACGGTTGAGCAGAAAGCGGCATCTGCACAAAGCGCATTGGAAAAGAATGTCATTTACGGTCAGGACAAGATAGGAACGTATCAAAATGAATTGGAACAATCAGCAGATCCATCTGTATCGGTTGTTGGTGTGAAAGTGCGATTAAAGCAATCGCTTGGTTATGATGTCATTACCTATGCTGCAGATACTTGGAACAAAACTGCAGATGGTACGTGGAAGTATATTGGAACAGAAGTGGACGGAGAGCAGGGACAGTTTGGTTCGATGGTGCATTCTTATTCTTCGATTAATATATTGGGGTATACATCTCCACGTTTTGGTATTATTACGGGTATGATGCGTAATTATATGTCTAAGAAATTGCCGGAAGAGTATTCGGTTGTTACACGTAAAATCGTACGAGGTACAGAAACTTCAAGGACGACGCAGTATTCTTTTCAAACACAAGAGCAGTTAGTAAAACAGAAGGATTCTCTGCTGCATGCTCTTCGAGGGAATGGAGAGGCGATTTCTGTATGCGAACATGTAGCAACAGGCACATCTTATGAATACACGATCTATCCGGCACAAACTATTGATGTTTCTCAAAAGAATATTGCTATCAATACGGGCAGTTGCAGCGTTGAGCAGGTTGGTACAGCATATTTTGATGGTTCTCATTATTATTTGTATAAACTGCCAAAACTGTGTGCACCAACAGGATATACGATGGATCTGGAAGGCTGGTATGACCAAAAGCAGGGGGGAACAAAATACGAAGAGGGTTCTTTGCTGCCTATGAATAAGACACTCTATGCCAGATACACGTTGACAAAAAATAAGTATTCCGTGATATGTATTGATAAGATACGGGATAGTAAGGGCATTGAGCTTGGGAGAACAGAATGGATGCAGGAATATGCCACGACAGCAGACGGTGCGTCCAGAGGAAGTGTGCCGTTACCGGATACATATTACGAAGGTGTACGTTATATTGGTGCAACGAGACAGTCAGTCGGTGCGGCACAGACAATTGTTTATCGTTTTTTTGATTATGCCGATTATGCAGTGACAGTTGTAGATGTTGTAAAATCAACGGCAGCAAAAGATGTTGTTTTAGGTTCGCATCAGATACAGTGTCCTTATCAGAAATTTATCTCCGGAGGAGAACTGGTGGGCGATAATACCGAAGAAGGAGCGTATTATTTGGGATATGTATATCGTTCGGATACCTCAGATCGTGTTTTGACAAAGGGAACGACGGTCTATCGGTATTTTAGTCCGATCACGTATGATGTGTTATTTGATGGTAATGGAGCGACAGAAGGAGAAATGGAACCGATGCAGGGATGCCGGTATGGTTTGACTTATACGTTGCCGTTGAATTCTTTCAAACGGAATATTAAAGTTCGTTTTGATCTGCAAGCAGAAGATGCTGTATTTGGAGACGATGAGATATCTATTGCATGTCCTTTTGAGGGGTGGTCAGACAAAGAAGATGGTTCTGTACTGTTTCAAAATGGAGCATCATTTTTAAATCTTTTGGATTGTTCCGGGACAAAACAATGGTATGCACATTGGGGCGAAGCTGCTTATACCGTGCAAAAGATGCCAAATCGCATGGGATATCAATTCGCAGGATGGTCTACAGATCCCAATGCGGTGCAGGGACAGTCTGCGTTTTCATTTTCTGAAGATGCAACATTGTATGCAATCTGGAAAGCAGATGTTGTAGAGTATCATGTTGAATATTACAAAGAAAAACTCGATGGACTTTTTGAAAAAGCAGCTTCGTATGCTTTTCATGGTTATACCGGTAAAGAGATTTCTGTTGAGAATGTAGAGCAATTATATCCCGGATACTATATTGATGCGACATCGTCGACATTATCCGGACGTATTAAAGGAGACGGAAGTCTTGTGCTGTCCGTATATTATCGTCGTAATTCCTATTCACTGCAGTTTCATTTGGAAGGTGGAAGCCTGCCGGCAGAATACAGGGAATTGAAAGGGAAATATGAAGAGACGATCACAATTCCTAAGGAAACACCGAAGAAAGAGCGTTGCGAATTTTTAGGATGGACAGCAGATCGCGGTAGTACACAAATATACATCAAGGCAGGAGAAACGTATCATATACCAAATCATGATCAGATTTTGTATGCGGTATGGAAACCGGATAGTTATAAGGTTAAGTATATGTTGGACGATCATTCCAATGAAGTTGTTATAGAAAAAGAATATGCATATGATGAAGAATTGGATATGCCGGAATGTACCAGTGACAAGAAAGGGTATCAGTTTGTTGGCTGGAAATTTATGGATAGAGAAGATGCAGGCTGTTACCAGGCGGGAGATCGATTAGAAAGCCTTTATCGGGTTAAAGATGAGGTGATCCGAATGTATGCTGTTTGGAGACCGGTACAAGGTAATATTATATTCGATGCCAATTTTGAGGAGGAAGAAGATGCAGTAAGCGGAACGATGAATCCCATTTTTTACCAATATGAAAGTGAATGCTTGATTCCAGACAATAAATATAAGTTGGCAGGTTATACGTTCGCGGGTTGGAGTATGAAGCGTGATGGAAGTGGCAAACGTTATCATACCGGAGATGACCTTAAGAATGTATTTGATACAGAAGGAGATCATACGTTATATGGAATGTGGAAAACAGCAACCGATACACCGTTTCGGATTCGGGTATGTAAAACAAATGTTGCAGGCGACAAAGAAATCGAAGAAGTGCTTCATCTGCGGGGAGAGACTAATTGTTCGGTCAGACAGGCTTTGTTTGACTTTTATGAAATGGATTCACTGGAGAAAGTATTTCATGGATTTAAGGTGGTTGATAGCAATGCTCTTAATACAACAATCCGACGGGATGGTTCCACAGAGGTGACCATTCATCTCCAAAGAAAAACATATCGTGTTATTGTTATGTCTGAAACTGAGAAACCATATTATGAGAAAGAGTGTATTTATGAAGAGGAGATTACTCTTCCTACAGAACTGGAAGGTGTAGGAAATGTTGCCAGATATTCCAGTGAAAACGGTATGAATTATTCTGGTGACCTCCCTTTTTCGGTGATGGATGATATGACACTAGTTCCTCAACATAGTGTATGTTATTGGTTAGATGGTCAGATTGAAGAACAATTTGTAACTCACGGCAAAGAAACAGAAGCGTTCACTCCGGAAGAAAAAGGATATTGCTTTGATGGCTGGTATACATCAAAAGAACTGGATGCGAGATTCTGTGATGCGGGAGAACGAATTTCTGTATCTGAAAATATGACGTTGTATGGAAAATGGACCACCAATAAAAAGAGTTATACGATCACATATGATTTTGGAGATTACGATGATGTTATTGCATTGGAAGAGTTGACGCCATGTTATACATATGGCGGGACAGTTCTGCTGCCGACAGCAGAGCAATTAGATATACCGGATCGTTATGAGTTTGTCGGATGGTACGAAAAGGGAGATGAGACACATAAAATAATCCGCCGTATAATCGGTTCTATGTACGGAGACAAAACATTTTGTCTATATTTACGTGAACGGACAGTTTTGCCAACGCCAACACTTCCATCAGCTTCTGAGATTCCGTCACCAAGTGTAGAGCCGATGGATCCTTCGACAACAGACGATCCGTCATCAAGTGATACACCGTTAGAACCATCTGTATCTGCTGCACCAATGCCAAGTAATGTTCCAAACAATTCAGCATCGAATCCGCCTCAGACACCGAATAAAACAATTATTCAGAATCCTCTTCAAGGATCGGATAAGAAGTTAGGAAAGGCGCAAAATGATACCTTTACCGTACGTAAGATCACGTATCGGGTTTTATCGGTGAAGAAGAAGACAGTAACGGTTACCGGAGCAGATAAATCTATATCGGTGTTGCGTATTCCGGCTAGTGTCACAAAGAATCGTGTGAAGTACCGTGTTGTGAAAGTCTCTTCCAAAGCTTTTTATAAACACAATAATCTTCGAAAAGTGATCATTGGTAAACATGTTACAGCTATCGGAAATAAAGCATTTGCTTATAACCGAAAGCTAAAATTTGCCTCATTGGGCAGATCGGTGACGAAGATCGGTACAAAATCTTTTTATGGAAATAAAAAGTTAAAGAAACTGGTGATTTCCGGTAAAAAATTGCGCACAGTTGGAACAAAAGCCTTTTCATCTGGCAAATCCGGAAAGATTATTGTTAAAGCGGTGAAAGGAAAACAGAAAAAATATTGTCGTTTATTGCGGAAAGCGGGCATGAAAAGTAAGATTCGAGTCTTGTGATCAAAGACAAAAAGTAAGATTCGTTTTTAAGGATTAAAAGTGTTGCAGATTAAAATTTAAGTTTGATAAGCCGGATCGTTCTTGATACATGGAGTAGTATAGTGAGAAAATAGGAACGAAAAAATAGTAGTAAGAAAACTGCAACGAAAAACGGAGAAAAACCATCCACACCATTGATGGCTTTTCTCCGTAATATTTCTAAAAAGAATTATGCAATTTTATTTACTGCAATTGTTAAGCGAGAGATTTTTCTGGAAGCATTCTTCTGATGATAAACACCTTTGCTTGCAGCTTTATTAATCTCAGAAATTGCAGCCGTTAAAGCTGTTGTTGCTGCAGCCTTATCGTTAGCAGCGATTGCAGCATCTACCTTTTTGATAGCAGTCTTAACTTTGGAGCGGATTGCTTTGTTACGCTCAGCATTTCTGCGCTCAACTAATATTCTCTTCTTTGCTGATTTAATGTTAGCCATTTCTTTTACACCTCCCAATCGTGAAATCTTTGTGTTTCATCAAACCGGACACGGTCGGCTTTGAGTAAACATACTCATATATAATAAAGAATATAGCAAGGAATGTCAATACATAAATTTCAAAAAAGTGGAAAAATTAAGAATAACTCAAACTTCCGGTATGGAAAGTTTGAGTAAGAATAATTATAGCATTGTTGTGAGGAGGAATGGCGTTGGATAACAGGGTAATGGCGAAACATACGGATCTGGCGATTGAAGTTCGAGAAAGTTTTCCGGAAGATTCCGTGGAGATTGATGGGGTATGCTTGGAAAAGCATACTTTGGCTGGTGGAGAACTTTTGGTGACACGTGTCATTATTAAAGATCAGCATGGGGCAGAACAAATGGGAAAACCGGTTGGAGATTATTTTACGCTGGAGTTTCAATCTTTGGAAGCACAGGAGACGATCCAAAAAGAAATATATGAAATTTTAGATTGTCTGCTGCCGGTGAAAGATCATTTATCAGTGTTAGTGACCGGTTTAGGAAATCGTTTCGCAACTCCGGATGCACTCGGCCCTTATGTTGTAGAACACATTCAAGTAAATCGTCATCTGGAAACAGACCCTGCTGTTATGTTCAGTGCAGTGATTCCAGGGGTTATGGCACAGACCGGAATTGAGAGTGGTGAAATACTAGGTGGTATTATTAACACGGTCAAACCCGATGTGCTGCTTGTCGTTGATGCTCTGGCCACCAGCAGTGTGCGTAGATTATGCCATACGATACAGATTACGGACACCGGAATTTCGCCGGGAGCAGGTATTGGAAATCATCGTTTTCCGGTAAATCAGGAGACAATGGGAATACCTGTAATCGCAATTGGCGTACCTACGGTGGTTGATGCTAATACTATTGTTATTAACACAATGGAAGAATTTCTCCAAAAAGAAGGTCTGGCTGAGCAGGATATAGATACGTTTCTAAGGGATATTAGTAAACAGTCCATTCAAGATCTTTTTGTTACACCTAAAGATATTGAAATGCAGATCCGTGAGATCGGAAAACTGATCGCCGGAGGGATTGATCAATTCCAGTCGGGGATGGAATAGTTTCTTATGTTGCATCATAAGCTAGGATAGAAACCCTTGGAAACTTGCATAGAAAAGAGGAAACATGGATCGGACGAGTTGGCAGACCATTAAATGCGGGATTAAACTTACCATACTTTTGTCGATTCTGCTTTGGAGCGGGATTTTGGTCGTTGGACTGCATAGACAGTATCAATTGCTTGCCAAAGCTAAGGATCAGGTGGAAAAGGATTTAGTTGGATTTGGCTTTTCCGGCAGTAAGATGGCCGAAAAACAGTCCGGTAGTTCGCTGCTTACAGGACAGACGGCGCTATTACACTATCTGCAGGATCAAAGGAATGGAGAGGATAATGCGGCAACAGTGGCAGCATGGAAACAGCAAAAAGCGGGGAAAAGCTCATTAGTTAAGATGAAAAATACGAAGACATCATCACAGAAAATATCTGCGTCCAAAGCCGGTGCCACAGGGAAAGTATTATATGTATTTAATAATAAAAGCAATGACATTACAAAGTATAACAGAGCAGTCTCACCGTCAAGGCAGACTGCCGTCAATAGTACATCAAAAGCACCAAAACGCAGGGAAGTACAAAAGAAAGAGTTGTTCACTGCTTATAAGGGAAACAAAACGTCAGAACAAAAAAAGGTTTCTAAACTATACCAAAATATGGACCTGAAGTATCTGTTGAAGAATTTTTATATTATCGATTCTTCGACTTCCGTAGATAAGAAGATATTTCAACCAAAAACACTATTAAAGATGTCGATGCAAATAAAGAAAAAAAAGACACCACAAATATTGATCTATCATACGCATGCGGCATCGGAACGATTTGCAAATAGCCGTGCAAATAAAGATGAAGACAGCATTGTGGGAGTTGGGGAAGAGCTGGCACAGATATTAACGCGTAAATACGGATATCATGTGATTCATGATGAAACAAAATATGATATGGTGAAAGGAAGTATTGATCGCAATAAGGCGTATAATCAGTCTGGCGATGGAGTGAAGAGATTGCTTCAAAAATATCCGGATATACAGGTGATCATTGATCTTCACCGGGATGGTGTGGGCAATAAAGTGCACAGATTAACGTCTATTAGAGGAAAACGCACCGCACAGGTCATGTTTTTTAATGGATTGTCCCGTAATCAAAAGGGAAACATCGCATATTTACATAATGATAATCTACAGGCAAATCTAGCCTTTAGTCTTCAAATGAAGATTGCCTGTATGAAAACATACCCGGGTTTTGCAAAGCCGATCTATCTGAAAAATTATCGCTACAATCTACATATGAAGCAGCGATCTCTATTGATAGAGCTTGGTAATGAAAATAATACCGTGGAAGAAGCCAAAAATGCAATGACACCGTTAGCAGATGTGCTGCATCAGGTGCTTTCCGGAAAAAACAAATAACGGTTCCCATTTTTTGACAGAGAAAACGGTATTTTCACTAATTTATGGGTACAAAAGGAAATGGAAGCCGCTTTTTGCAATTTTGTTTGCGGGAAACAGGGTAACTGTGCTATACTTTATGCGCAAAAGAAAATACAGAAAGCACATGTTACAAAGCTTTCCGGCAGAATGGAGATAATAATGGAGAGAACGAATCAATCACATATTAGAAATTTTTGTATCGTTGCGCATATCGATCATGGGAAAAGCACATTGGCAGACCGGATTATTGAGCGTACAGGACTTTTGACCAGCCGAGAGATGCAGGCTCAGGTGTTAGACAATATGGATCTGGAGCGGGAGCGTGGAATTACGATCAAGGCGCAGACGGTTCGCATTGTTTATAAGGCGAAAAATGGCGAGGAGTATATTTTTAACTTGATCGATACACCGGGACATGTAGATTTTAATTACGAAGTTTCACGTAGTCTTGCGGCATGCGAAGGTGCGATCTTAATCGTGGATGCAGCGCAGGGAATTGAGGCGCAGACGCTTGCTAACTGTTATTTGGCACTGGATCACGACCTGGAGATCATGCCGGTCATTAATAAAATTGATCTGCCGAGTGCAGAACCGGAGCGGGTAAAAGAAGAAATTGAAGATATTATTGGTTTGGATGCATCAGATGCACCATTGATCTCAGCAAAAATGGGAACGAATATCGATGAAGTGCTGGAGCAGATCATTTCAAAGATCCCTGCACCGAATGGTGATCCGGACGCTTCATTACAGGCTTTGATCTTTGACTCTATTTATGATGCGTATAAAGGTGTTATTATTTTTTGCCGCATTTTTGATGGAACCGTTCGAAAAGGGCAGCAGATATTAATGATGGCAACAGGTGCCAAGGCAGAAGTGGTAGAAGTTGGTATTTTTGGTGCCGGTCAGTTTATCCCAACAGACGAATTGTCGGCGGGAATGGTTGGATACATTACAGCCAGTCTGAAAAATGTACAGGATACAAGAGTGGGCGATACGGTTACGCTTGCCAGTGACCCTTGCAAAGAGGCGCTTCCGGGATATAAAAAGGTTCAGCCAATGGTTTATTGCGGACTTTACCCATCCGATGGAGCGAAATACCCGGATCTTCGGGATGCTCTAGAGAAACTTCAGCTTAACGATGCTGCATTGCAATTTGAAGCAGAGACTTCCGTGGCATTGGGATTTGGATTCCGCTGTGGATTTTTAGGACTGTTACATTTGGAAATTGTACAGGAACGTTTGGAACGTGAATATAATCTGGACCTTGTGACGACAGCACCGGGTGTTATCTATCACGTATATAAAACCAATGGCGAGATGATCGAAGTGACCAATCCGTCTAATCTCCCGGATCCTTCTGAGATTGAACATATGGAGGAACCGGTTGTGACAGCAGAGATCATGGTTACGACAGAATATGTTGGAGCGATCATGAATCTTTGTCAGGAACGTCGAGGTGTTTATCTTGGAATGGAATATTTGGAGGAGACTCGTGCGGTCTTAAAATATGAGCTGCCGTTAAACGAGATTATTTATGATTTTTTTGACGCACTGAAATCCCGTTCCAGAGGCTATGCATCGTTAGATTATGAAATGAAGGGATATGTTCCGTCGAACCTAGTGAAGTTAGATATTTTGATCAATCGCGAGGAAATTGATGCGCTATCCTTTATTTTGCATGCAGATACGGCATATGAACGCGGCCGTAAAATGTGCGAAAAACTCAAAAAAGAGATTCCGAGACAGTTGTTTGAAATTCCAATTCAGGCGGCGATCGGCAGCAAGATCATTGCCAGAGAGACGGTAAAGGCGATGCGTAAGGACGTATTGGCAAAATGTTATGGTGGTGATATTTCCCGTAAGAGAAAGCTGTTAGAGAAACAGAAAGAGGGAAAGAAGAGAATGCGTCAGTTTGGCAATGTAGAAATTCCGCAGCAGGCATTTATGAGTGTTTTGAAATTGGATGAAGAATAAATTCAAACCGGCATATTTTGTGGTGTGTACTGTGAGAGCATAGGAGAACATTATGACAAAGAAAAAAGTAGCGATATATCTACATATACCGTTTTGTGTACAGAAATGCTACTATTGTGATTTTTTGTCGGCACCGGCAGAGGAACGGACCAAAACGCTATATGTAGAGGCGCTGCTTCGTGAATGCGAATACTGGAAAGAGCGGATATCTGATTATGAAGTAACGAGTTTGTTTGTGGGTGGAGGAACACCGACAAGTCTTTCTGTCGGGCAATTACAGACCCTGCAAAAGGCGGTTATGAGCTTGTATCAGCCGGATAAGACTCGCCATGTTGAATTTACGGTGGAGATGAATCCGGGAACAGTGGATGCAGACAAGCTTAGTGTACTAAAGGAGATGGGAGTAAACCGGGTAAGTGTGGGCCTGCAGTCTGCGGATGACGCAGAATTGCAGCGGCTAGGCAGGATACATTCGTTTGCAGATTTTTTGCGGACCGTAGATCTGCTGCACAAGGCTTCCTTAACAAATTTTAATGTTGATATCATGGCTGCGCTTCCGGGGCAGAATATAGCAAGTTACCGCAGGACACTGCAGGCGGTCACGGCCGTTTCTCCGGCACATATATCAGCATATAGTTTGATCTTGGAAGAGGGGACAGCCTTTTTTGCACAGGCTAAAAAAGGTCTTTTGGACTTGCCGGATGAAGATACCGAGCGCAAAATGGACGAAATAACGGAGGAATATCTGGCTGATTGCGGTTATCACAGATATGAAATTTCGAATTATGCGAAGAACGGCCAAGAATGTGTACACAACACAACCTATTGGCGTATGGGGGATTATTTAGGTTTAGGGCTTGGAGCATCGTCTTATTTTGAAGGGACAAGATTTCAAAATGAAACAGAGTTGTCCGTCTACCTGCAGGAATTGCCGCAAGATCATTCCGGTTTACGACATGTTGTGACGAAAAAAGAGCAAATGGAAGAATTTGTATTTTTGGGACTTCGAATGACTTCCGGGATTTCGTTGACAGAATACAATAAGCGGTTTAGCACTGATTTTCGGAAACAATACCAAACGGTTCTGCCGATGCTTTTGGAAAATAACCTATTGGCAGAAAATGAGAATCGTGATAGAATTTATCTGACAAAGCGGGGACGGGATGTCAGCAATGCAGTGCTGGCGGAGTTTTTGCTAGAGGAAGAATAACAGTTATGACTGAACGAGAAAGGCATGGTGTAGAAATGGCAAAAGTAGGAATTTTAATGGGTAGTGATTCAGATCTTGAGATTATGAGCAAAGCTGCAAAAATGTTGGAAGATTTCGGAATCGATTATGAGATGAATGTTATCTCAGCACATCGAGAGCCGGATGTTTTTGTAGAATATGCAAAAACTGCAAAAGATAGAGGCATTGATGTTATTATTGCAGGTGCTGGTGGAGCAGCGCATCTTCCGGGAATGTGTGCAGCGATCTTCCCACTTCCGGTCATCGGCGTTCCGATTCATACAAAATCACTCGGTGGAGTAGATTCTCTGTACTCTATTGTACAGATGCCTTCTGGAATACCGGTTGCAACGGTTGCTATCAATGGAGCAGCAAATGCAGCAATTTTGGCAGCAAAGATGTTATCAATCTCAGATACTGCGTTGCAGGATAAACTGGCTGCTTATAAAGAAGGCTTAAAGGATCAGGTGGTTGCCAAAGATGAAAAATTAAATAAACTTGGTTATGCAGCTTATTTGGAGCAGATGTAAGCGATGGAACCCATTGTGGTCGGCGGCTATCTGCTGCTTATGAATATAGTCGGATTATATGTGATGTATTCTGACAAGAGGCGAGCGATCAAGCATCGTTTCCGTATCCCGGAACGCACGTTATTCATTGTGAGTCTGCTTGGGGGGAGTATCGGAACATGGGCGGGAATGTATTTGTTTCGCCACAAGACAAAACATTGGTATTTTGTTGTAGGAATGCCTTTGATCTTGTTGTGTCAGTGCGTGGGTGCAGTATATTATCTGTTCATCTAATAGGATCTTGAAGTCTCTTGTCAAAAGGATGGCAAATAAGAAATTTTGCTTGTTTATCCGGATGGCAGGAGACTTTACTTTTTAGGAGCTACGTGCTAAAATATGCTCTGAATGAGTAGCACAGACAATCGCGGCTGCAAGTGCCGAAAGGCCGCAGGTGAGGAAAGTCCGGGCTTCATAGGGCAGGATGCCGGATAACGTCCGGTGGAGGCGACTCCCAGGCAAGTGCAACAGAAAATAACCGCCTTTATAGGTAAGGGTGAAACGGCGAGGTAAGAGCTCACCGCATTTTTGGTAACAAAAATGGCAGATGTAAACCCCATCCGAAGCAAGACCGAACAGGGATGATACGGCGGCCCGTCGTGTTCCGGGTAGGTTGCTTGAACCTGTTGGCAACAGCAGGTCTAGATAGATGATTGTCAAATACAGAACTCGGCTTATCGTGCTGCTCATTATTTCAAATAGAGTCGAACGGGGAAGATGCCTGTAAGCTGCAGGATTCGTGCTGCGGATTTTGAAGCGCAGACCATAATAGACAGATAAACGGAGGATATCATGCCACTTACACCAATGATGCAGAAATATATGGAAACCAAAGAAGAATACAAAGATTGTATTCTCTTTTATCGTTTAGGGGATTTTTATGAGATGTTTTTTGAAGATGCCAAGACCTGTTCGCAAGAATTAGATCTGACATTAACCGGCAAAAGCTGTGGCCTAGAGGAACGCGCTCCTATGTGTGGTGTTCCTTTTCATTCTGCAGATATTTATATTGACAAATTGGTGGGCAAGGGCTATAAAGTGGCGATTTGTGAACAGGTGGAGGATCCGAAGTTAGCCAAAGGTTTGGTCAAACGTGAGGTGATCCGCGTGGCAACGCCAGGAACAAATTTGAATACTAATACACTGGATGAGTCGAGAAATAATTATCTGATGTGTATTGTATATACGACCAATGCGTATGGTGTTTCGTATGTAGATGTTACAACCGGAGATTATTACGTGACAGAGTTTGATACAGAAAATAAACTGTTGGATGAGATTGGTAAGACAATGCCGTCGGAGATCATCTGCAACGATAGTTTTGTGGTATCCGGTATTGATCTTGAAGATCTGCGGGGGCGACTCGGAATAACCGTGTCAGCGATCGATCACTGGTATTTTGATGAGGACGGCTGCCGCAGAGCGCTGCAGGAACATTTTGGTGTCAGTACTTTAAGTGGATTGGGATTAGATGATTATTCAATTGGAATAGTTGCCGCAGGCGCAGTTATGCAGTATCTGACGGAGACGCAGAAAATCTCTTTGGATCATATTCGAACGATCAAACCATATGCAGCCAACCAGTTTATGTTACTGGACCGTGCCACCAGAAGAAATCTCGAACTTTGTGAAACAATGCGCGAGAAAGCGAAGCGCGGATCTTTGTTTTGGGTATTGGATAAGACGAAAACGGCTATGGGTGCACGTTTGTTAAGAAATTCGATCGAACAGCCATTGGTCGATCCGGAGGAGATTGACCGTCGGTTAGACATGGTAGAAGAATTAAATGAAAATATTATAAACCGCGAAGAATTGCGGGAGTATCTGGCACCAATCTATGATCTGGAGCGTTTGATCAGTAAGATAAGTTACCGTAGTGCAAATCCAAGAGATCTTGTTGCATTTCGGCAGTCGCTTTCCATGCTTCCGTCGATTAAATATATTTTAACGACGTTTGAGCATTCACACCTAAAACAGTACGGTGAGGAGTTGGACGATCTTAAAGATATCTGTAATCTGATACAGGCGGCTATAGAGGATGAACCTCCGCTTGCTATGCGGGAGGGAGGTATCATTCGTGAGGGTTACAACGAGGAAATTGATAAGTTACGGGCAGCTAAACGAGATGGCAAGGAGTGGCTCAGTGAACTGCAGGAGACAGAAAAAGAGCGCACAGGTATCAAAAACTTGCGGATCAAATTCAATAAAGTGTTTGGATACTATTTAGAGGTAACTAATTCTTATAAGGAGCTGGTTCCGGAGGAATGGACCAGAAAGCAGACGCTTGCTAATGCCGAGCGCTACACGACGCCCAAGTTAAAAGAACTGGAAGATATGATCTTAGGCGCAGAAGATAAATTAAATAATCTGGAATATGATGTATTTAATGAGGTGAGAGAACGTATTTATGCGGAAATCGGAAGGGTGCAGTTCGCTGCTAAGATTGTTGCGGCTGTCGACATGTTTACTTCATTAGCTCTTGTTGCAGAGCAAAATCAATATGTCCGTCCGGTGATCAGTCGTTCAGGGGCAATATCTATTAAGAATGGAAGACATCCTGTGGTGGAAAAAATGATTCCAAATGACATGTTTGTGGCCAATGATACGGAACTGGACGAGAAAAAGCACCGCATTGCCATAATTACCGGCCCGAATATGGCGGGTAAATCAACTTATATGCGACAGACAGCGCTTATTGTTTTAATGGCACAGATCGGATCTTTCGTACCGGCAAGTTCTGCCAAAATAGGTGTAGTAGACCGTATATTTACCCGTGTCGGGGCTTCGGACGATCTGGCGAGTGGTCAGAGTACCTTTATGGTAGAGATGACAGAGGTAGCCAATATACTGCGTAATGCGACGAAAGAGAGTTTGATCATTTTGGATGAAATTGGCCGTGGAACAAGCACGTTTGACGGCTTAAGCATTGCGTGGGCAGTGATCGAACATATTGCCAATACCAAACTTCTCGGTGCTAAAACATTGTTTGCAACGCATTATCATGAATTGACAGAATTAGAGGGAAAACTGGCGAGTGTAGATAATTATTGCCTTGCCGTTAAGGAACAGGGAGAGGATATTGTATTCTTACGTAAAATTGTAAAAGGGGGTGCAGATCGCAGTTATGGTATTCAGGTAGCAAAACTTGCGGGGGTGCCGGAGACGGTGCTTCGCCGTGCCAGGGAACTGGTGGAGCAGTTGTCGGATAATGATATTACAGCAAAGGCAAAAGAGATCGAGGTAGAGACGGAGGAGCTGCCGGAGTATCCATATGGCGTGGAACAGCAGACAGCCCATAAACATAAACGCAAAAAGAAAGAGAACATGGAACAGATTTCTTTGTTTGATGCCTCTAATACTAATATCAAAATGGATGATATTATTTTGGAACTGCATGATCTGGATCTGTCCGAGATAACGCCGATCGATGCGATGAACATATTGTATCGTATGCAAATGAAGTTGAAGGAAAGAATGTGAGGTACTTATGCCGAAAATTCATGTATTAGATCAAAATACGATCAATCAGATCGCTGCCGGGGAAGTGATAGAACGGCCGATGGCAGTGGTAAAAGAATTGGTTGAAAATGCGATTGATGCGCAGGCAAATGCGATTACGGTCGAGGTGAAGGATGGCGGAAAAGAGTTGATCCGTATCACTGATAATGGAACCGGAATTGCCAAAGAGGATATTGTGCTTGCCTTTACGCCGCATGCGACCAGTAAGATCAAGGGTGTTGAAGATCTTTTGGGAGTTTCCAGTCTGGGATTTCGCGGTGAAGCGTTGGCCAGCGTGGCAGCAGTCTCGCAGTTAGAGATGGTGACTAAGACAAAAGAAGCATTAATGGGAAATCGATATGTGATACAGGGTGGTGAAGAGAAAACGCTAGAAGCAGTTGGCTGTCCGGAAGGGACAACGTTTTTGATCCACAATTTATTTTATAATACGCCGGCCAGACTGAAATTTTTGAAATCATCGCCGACAGAGACCAGTTATATCAGCACGGTATTAGAGCGCCTTGCATTGTCTCATCCGGAGGTGGCGTTTCGTTTTATTGCACAGAATCAGACCAAACTCAGCACGCCGGGTAATGGCAAATTAAAAGATGTGATCTACCATATTTATGGGCGGGATATCGCATCAAATCTCTTGGAAGTGCATAGGGAAGAAGTGTTTTGTGAAGTTGAGGGATTCCTTGGTAAGCCTGTTATTTCCAGAGGAAACCGTAATTATATGAATTACTTTATTAATGGACGATTTATTCAGAGCAAAGTGATACATCGCGCGATTGAGGAGGCGTATGCACCGTATTCAATGCAGCATCGCTATCCATTTACAGCTCTGCATTTTACAATAGATCCGGCTTATATTGATGTGAATGTGCATCCTCAGAAGATGGAGATTCGTTTTACCAGAGAAAAAGAAATTTTTCAGAGCGTGTTTCATGCAGTTTCAGAGGGGCTTAAGCAAAGGGAATTTATTCCGGAGGTTTCCTTAGTTACTGAAAAAAGTAAAGTATCAAATAGCGAACGTGGCGCAGAATTTTTTGAAAAAAAACGCAGGCAGGAAGAAAAAGTGCAGGTTGGCGTAATTGCTGCCGACGAACGGGGATCCAAACAAAACGCAATAGGTGCGGATCTGACAGAAAGAGAAAAGAAAGAAGCGGAACAGTTAGGAATCATGCATGCTCAAAAAATTGTGAGCGAACCGATATCGCAGCAATCTGTTGAAAAATCCGAGAGTGTGCCGAATCTTCAGGCGGTTCTTCGTGAGGAGGCACCGGTCTATTCTGCGGAGCAACGATCCAAGGACGATCCACAGGTCTCTGTGACAGCAACGGAATCTGAAAAACAGACCGACGAAAAGCCACAGGCCCCTGCGGTGGAAGCGGCGGCAACGATCGAAAATGTCAAGCAGGCAAGCATGTTTGAAGAGCAGGGAGCATTAGAAGATCAAGCACTGCGGGAACTTCGCATTGTTGGACAGGTATTTCAGACCTACTGGATATTACAGTATGAAGATGCGATGTATTTGGTAGATCAGCATGCGGCGCATGAAAAAGTGTTATACGAACGCTTTATGAAACAACTCCAAGAGAAACAGCCGATGATCCAAATGATGCAGCCACCGATGATCTTAAGCTTGTCGATGCAGGAAGAGCAGGCATTAAAGGAGCATCAGGAATTGTTCCGTGAGCTTGGTTTTGAAATCGAATCTTTTGGTGGAAGAGAGTATGCGATCAGCGGTATACCGGCACATTTGCCATCAATAGAAGTTCAGGCATTGTTTGTAGAAGCTTTGGCGCTTTGTGGAAGGCAGCGTGGTGTCGACACCCCGGAAATCCTGCTTGACAAAATAGCATCCATGTCCTGCAAGGCGGCTGTAAAAGGAAATAACGAACTGGATTTTAGGCAGGCAGAAGAGCTGATGAGAGAGCTAATGTCTTTGGATAATCCATATCATTGTCCGCATGGCAGACCGACGATGATACGAATGACCAAAAGAGAACTCGAAAAGAAGTTTAAACGAATCGTCTGATCTTTTGATCTGACAAGTTGGAGGAAAAAGAATGACAGCGAAGGACAACACAGGCACAAAAAGACCGCTTATTATATTGACAGGACCGACCGCGGTTGGCAAAACAGCATTATCGATCGGTCTTGCCAAAGCAATACAGGGTGAAATTATATCTGCAGATTCGATGCAGGTTTATCGCGGAATGGATATTGGCACGGCGAAGATCACAAAGGAACAGATGGATGGAGTACCGCACCATTTGATCGACATTATGGATCCCTCAGACAGCTTTCATGTGATGGCATTTCAACAGAAATGCAAAGAGGCAATGGAAGATATTTATGCCAGACATAAGATCCCGATATTAGTGGGTGGTACCGGATTTTATATTCAATCTGTATTGTATGATATATCTTTTACGGAAACAGATACGGACATAGAGTATCGTCAAGAACTGCAAAAGATTGCAGAAGAACAGGGGGGTTATGTGCTGCATGCCAGATTGGCCAAAATCGATCCGGAGGCCGCGGACGAGATTCATCCTAACAACGTGAAACGTGTGATACGTGCGCTGGAATTTAATCATCAGACGGGGGAAAAGATATCAATACATAATGAACAGGAGCGGCAAAGAAAATCACCGTATCAGTTTCGATATTACGTACTCAGTCTGCCACGGGAAATCTTATATGATCGTATCAATCGCAGAGTTGATGTGATGCGGCGGGACGGTTTAGTGGACGAAGTGAAAGGATTATTGCAGCAAGGGATCACTCCGAATATGGTTTCGATGCAGGGACTTGGTTATAAAGAAATTATTGATGCACTGCAGGGGAGCTGTTCTTTTGAGGAAGCATTTGAACGGATCAAGCGTGAAACCAGACATTTTGCAAAGCGTCAGTTTACCTGGTTTCGGCGTGAACGGGATGTAACTTGGATTGATAAAGAAACGTATGAAAATGAAGATGCTATTTTGCAATATATGATAGAGGATCTGAAGAACGCTCATATTTTGCCGGCAGATCAGTAACAGCGTTTTAATATTCGAATTAAATATATAGGCTTAAGAAAGGAACATGCAATTACAATGGATACAATGAATTTACTGAAAAAAAGTTATATGGACGCGGGGATTTCTCCAGAGGTCTATGATTACTGTCACGGGATCAGCAGCAGAATGAAAGATCGTTTTGCGCAGATCGATCAAGTGGCGGAACTAAATCAGATCAAGGTGCTTCGAGCAATGCAGAAAAACAGAGTGAGTGCTGCCTGCTTTGAGTCATCAACAGGGTATGGTTATGATGATCTTGGCCGTGAGACCTTAGAAGCAGTTTATGCAGATGTTTTTCGGGCAGAATCTGCATTGGTACGTCCACAGCTTACTTGTGGAACACATGCGCTTACGGTGGCATTGTCGGCAATGCTTCGTCCGGGCGATGAACTTCTTTCACCGGTGGGCAGACCCTATGATACATTGGAGGGCGTGATCGGGACCAGAGAAGTGAATCCACCGGGATCTCTCAAAGAATTTGGTATATCCTATCGACAGGTAGATCTGCTGCCGGATGGAAGCTTTGATTTTGAAAGGATCAAGGCAGCGTTACGGGATAATACAAAGTTAGTCACTATTCAGCGTTCCAAGGGATATGATCCGAGACCGACACTTTCTGTGGAACGCATTGGCGAATTGATCGCATTTATTAAATCCATTAAACCGGATGTTATCTGTATGGTTGACAACTGCTATGGAGAATTCGTCGAAACGATAGAACCAACTGAGGTCGGTGCTGATCTCTGTGTAGGATCTCTGATCAAGAATCCTGGTGGCGGACTGGCTCCGATCGGCGGATATATTGTCGGTAAAGAAAAGTTAGTGGATCTTTGTGCGTATCGGTTGACTGCACCGGGACTTGGCAAAGAGGTCGGTGCGACGTTGGGGGTAAATCAAGCATTTTTTCAAGGATTTTTCTTGGCACCAACGGTAACGGCAGGCGCATTAAAAGGCGCGATTTTTGCGGCAAATGTATATGAAGGATTAGGTTTCCCGGTTGTCCCGGATGGCACAGAGAGCCGTCATGATATCATTCAAGCGGTTACACTTGGATCTCCGGAAGCAGTTATTGCTTTTTGCAAAGGGATACAAGCCGGCTCTCCGGTTGACAGCCATGTGGCACCGGAGCCGTATGCTATGCCCGGCTATCATAGTGATGTTATTATGGCGGCAGGTGCATTTGTACAGGGTTCTTCGATCGAGCTTAGCGCAGATGGGCCGATCGAACCGCCGTATGCGGTCTATTTCCAAGGGGGGCTTACATGGTATCATGCTCGTTTTGGCATTACAATGTCTTTACAGTACCTTGTACAGGAAAACCTTGTGAAATTACCATAAAAGACAGGTTTAGTTCTGATCCTGCATAGGATTTGGCGTCGAAAATTCACGAAAAAGTCATTTCTTTTTTGAGGTATGCTTCTATACAAAGAAAATAATTTATGCTAAGATGAAGAGTGTGCAAAGGAGAGCCTTCTGACAACAGGAGGTACTATGGGAAAAACAATACAAACCATGAAAGAATTGCCGGCTTCGGAACGACCATACGAAAAATGTGTTATGTATGGTCCACAAGTGTTGTCGGATGCGGAACTATTGGCAGTCATTATTCGAACCGGCTGTGGTGGATTGCGGTCTACGGAATTGGCACAGAAAGTGTTGCAGCATATTCCGGGTAAAAGGATTGGCGGACTATTTCAGATGTCGCAGGAACAACTGCAGGAATTGGAAGGAATCGGGAGAGTCAAAGCGATACAGCTGCGTTGCCTGACTGAGATCACGAAACGCATGATGAGATCGTTAGACGGCGAAGAAATCCTGCTTTGTGATAATCCTGCCATAGTAGCAAGAGCATATTTATCGATGCGTTTTTTGGAGACGGAGCAGGTTCGGCTTTTGATCTTAGATGGGAAAAATGCGGTGCAGGATGATTTGGAATTATCCAATGGGTCATTTAACGCATCATTAGCAGCTCCACGTGAGATCTTTTACAATGCGCTAAAGCACAAGGCGGTCAGTATTTTACTGTTACATAATCATCCGTCTGGAGATCCGACACCGAGCAAAGACGATATTATTTTGACAAAACGAATCATAGAAACGGGAAATCTGATTGGTATCCCGCTGGTTGACCATATTATCATAGGGGACAACCGCTATGTTAGTTTCCGCGAGAGCGGATATATGGACAAACCCGTTTAAGGGATGGGAAGGAGAGAATTTCCATGGCACAAAAGACATATGGTATTGATTTTGGAACCGGTACCATCAAAATCTATAAAAAAGGAAATGGCATTGTAATATTGGAACGCAATGTAGTCTCTACTGTTGGCAAAGAGAATAAGCCAATCGCCATTGGCGAAACAGCTTATGAAATGTATGAAAAAGAACCGCCAAGCATTCATGTTTCTTTTCCACTGCAGCATGGCGTGATCGCACATATGCAGGATATGATCGCCTTGTGGAATTACATGAACTATTCTTTGTCCGGTAAAAAGAAGATCAAAGGCTGTGAGTATTATCTGGCAGTTCCGGCTGATATCACGGAAGTTGAGAAACAAGCATATTCCCAGATCATTTCCCGCGGTGAAACGAAACCAAAGAAAGTTTTTTTAGTAGATAAACCGGTTGCTAATGCATTTGGACTTGGTTTGGATGTAGAGAAGCTGCGTGGGGCAATGATCATCGATGTAGGTGCTGACACAACAGAAATTTCGGTACTTTCTCTAGGTGGAATTGTAGTCAGTAAGCTTTTGCCGTCCGGTGGAAATGAATTGGATATGCTTATTCGAAGTTATGTGCGCAAGGAATACAACTTTTTGATCGGCTGTAGGACTGCAGAGCAAGCAAAAAAAGAGCTGATTGCCGCGACAACACTGGATCGATCCATGAAGTTGGTAGGCAGAGATGTTGTGAAGGGACTTCCTGGTGAGATTACGCTTACGAGTGCAGAGGTTGCACCACTTGCAACTACGTTTTTTGAGACGATCATAACGCAGGCGCGTTCCATTATGGAACATACACCTCCGGAAATATCCATGGACATAAAGGAACGTGGCATTTATTTGACAGGAGGCTCCTCTGAGATTCATGGACTGGCGGCACTGCTTCAGACAAAAACCGGAGTGGCTGTCAATATCTCGGACAAGCCGCAGGAAACGGCAGTTTCCGGTTTGGGGTATTTTGCAGAGCATAGCAAACAGGCAGCAAAATATGTAACTCTTATGAAATAAGAATGCAGTTTGAGGAAGGATCAGAAAATGCGTAAAAAAACGAAAATTACCATTGACCCTAAATATATATTAGCAGTGATCGCAGTGGTCAGTATTTTGATGATTGTTGTTTCATTTCGTTTCAATGACAAAATGGCACCGGTACAGTCAGCAGTTGGCGGTGTGATCACACCGATGCAGAGGGGTATTAATACGATAGGACGTAAGATTGCTAAACAGACAAAGCATATTACCACAATGAATAAACTGTTGAAACAAAATGATGCTTTGCAAAAAAAATTAGATGAAATGTCAGCAGAAAACCGCTTGCTGCAACAGGATAAGTATGAGCTGGAAGATTTCCGTAAGCTGTACAAGTTAGACGAGCAGTATGCAAGTTATCCGAAAGTAGCTGCAAGAGTTATCAGTAGTGATCCTGATAATTGGTACAACACTTTTATTATTGATAAAGGATCGGAAGATGGACTGGCCGTTAATATGAATGTAATGGCAGGAGACGGACTGGTTGGTATCATTACAGATGTTAAAAAGTCGTATTCTACTGTTCGCTCGATCATTGATGATGACAGTAACGTATATGGTACCTTTTTAAAAACATCAGATAGCTGCATTGTAAGCGGAAATCTGCAGTTAATGAATGATGGTGTGATAGAGGTTAGTAGTATATCCGGCAATGCTAAGATCGAAGATGGTTATGAAGTTGTCACATCTCAGATCAGTGATAAATATCTTTCAGGAATCCTGATCGGATACGTGCATGATCTGAAAAAAGATGTATCCAATTTGACACAGACGGCATATCTGACGCCTGCAGCAGATTTTCGCAAATTGGATATGGTGCTGGTTATTACTAAAGTGAAAAATTCAGACGAATTAAAGGAGATGTTGAATTGAGGCGTTACATAACAATATTTATGCTGCTTATCATAAATTTCTTGCTGCAAACAACCGTTTTTCGTTATATAGAGATCGCACATATGGTGCCAAATCTGATCTTGGTAGTGACTGTTGCTGCAGGATTATTATATGGACGAAAGTGCGGTATATTCGCCGGAGTGATCAGCGGATTGCTTACTGATGCCTTATACGGCAGTGTGATCGGTATCGGAATATTGATCTATTCTGTTGTTGGATATTTGTGTGGTGCTGCCAGCAAATTGTACTTTGAGGAGGATCTGACTGTACCTATTGTTGCCATTGCCGGCAGCGATGTCATATACGGTGTGTTATATTATGCCTGTAATTTTATGTTACGCGGCAGATTAAACATACTTTTCTATGTGAAAAGTGTGATATTGCCGGAGATGATCTATACGGTCATTTTAGGTGCGGTGTTATTCCGCATTATTCATAAGCTGGATGCCAAGATCAATCCGCCGGTAGAAGTATTGTTGAAACCAAAGAAGCCTTTTGAGGGATAGAAAGAGAGGTAGCATCATGTTAGATACCATAAAACGATATTTAAAGGTGTTTTTTTCAGTGCGCCTGCTGCCTGTTTTAGTGGTATACATATTATTGTTTGCCTTGTTGATCAATCGCATGTTTCAGCTTCAGATTGTGAAAGGGGATGAATATGAGAAGGAATCCCAGCAACAGGCAACAAAAACACGCGAGATTAAAGCAACACGTGGAAATATCTATGATTGTAATGGAAAGTTATTGGCCTATAATGCACTATCGCATAACGTGATCTTTGAGGAAAATGATAAGACCAAAGGTCTGTCGTCCAAAGATAAAAATGCAATGATCTACCGTTTGATCCAATTAATTGAGAAAAATGATGGTACATTATCCGTAGAATTTTATATTCATAAAAACAAGAAAGGCAACTTAGAATACACATTATCCGGAAACGCTTTGCTTCGTTTCAAAAAAGAAATCTTTTCCGCTAAAAGGGTGGAAGAGCTTACACAGGAGCAGCGTGATATGTCTGCCAGGGAGTTATTTGAGTATCTTCGTTATGATGAGGGATCGAACAGCCCAAAGTTTTTGATCGATAAAAAATATGATGAAGATACTGCATTAAAAATTATGGCTGTACGATATGCAATGTTTATGAATCGCTATAAAATGTATGAAACGATCACATTGGCAAACGATGTCGATGATGTTACTGTTGCAGCGATCAAAGAAAACAGTGCTGATCTTCCCGGCGTAAATATTTCAGATGATACAACACGTGTATACAAAGATAGCAAATATTTTGCACATATATTAGGCTATACCGGAGCTGTGACAACGGAGCGACTGGAGGAATTAAAGCAGAAAGACCCAAATACAGATTATACGACATCTGATCAGATTGGTATCTCCGGTCTTGAGAGTAGTTGTGAAAATTATCTCAAGGGCAAAAAAGGCAGTGAAACTTTGTCGATCAATAGTGGAACAAGCCGTGTACTGGATGTGACGAAAAAATCAGATCCTGTTGCGGGAAATAATTTGTATCTTACGATTGATGCAAAGCTTCAGAAGGAGTGTTACAATCTCTTGGAGGAGCATATTGCCGGAATTTTGTTATCAAAGATCAGCAATGGATCTGATGCAGGAAGTCGTGGCCGCAGTGCTTCTGAAATTCGAATCCCAATTTATGATGTATACAATGCATTGATCCAGAATAATGTGATCGATGTCACCAGATTCACAGAGAAAGATGCGTCTGATCTGGAAAAAGCAATATATAAAAAATATAAGACAAAATCCAAACGTATTATGAGCAGATTAAAGACATATTTGGCAGCGGACAGCAAAAAAACTTACAAACAGCTTCCGGAAGACATGCAGGATTTCGTTTCATATTTTTATACTGCGTTGAAGAATGAGGGGACTGTTTTGACGGATGACATAGATACGTCAGATGATACCTATAAAAAGTACCAAAATGGGAAGATTAGTCTCAGTCAATATTTGCAGTATGCAATTTCTGCCAATTGGATTGATCTGAGTGTGCTAAAGATTGGTGATTCCTATTACAGTACGGAAGAAATATACAAAAAATTGGTCGATTATGGATTAAAACTGTTGGAAGATGATACAACATACAGTAAGATGGTATACAGTTATTTGATCTATCATTATGAAATATCAGGGCAGGACTGCTGCCTACTGTTATTTGATCAAGGTGATATCAAATACAATGCTCAGGAATACAGTAAGGTTAAGCATGGTATTACATCACCGTATTCTTTCTTGACCGGTAAGATCCGTAAACTGGAGATTACGCCGGGACAGCTTGGCCTGGATCCGTGTTCGGGTTCCATCGTTGTAACAGATACTAAGACTGGTGATGTAAAGGCTATGGTTTCTTATCCGAGTTACGATAATAATAAGATGGCAAATCAGGTTGATTCGGATTATTTTTATTCATATTTAACACAGAATACTTCATCTCCGCTGATGAACCGACCAACACAGCAAAAGATCGCACCGGGGTCTACCTTTAAGGTCGTATCTTCTGTAGCGGGATTAGAAGAAGGAGTGATCAGTACCGGAACAATGATCCATGATAATGTTACGTTTGATAAGATCACACCGTCTCCAAAATGTTGGAGTACGGCAGGTCATGGAAGCATTAACGTATCTGGTGCGTTGGAAGTGTCTTGTAACTACTTTTTCTATACCGTAGGATATAAACTGAGCGGTCTTACACACGGGCAGGTAAATAATGCGCGCGGTTTATCGCGGCTAAAAAAATATGCGGATATGTTTGGATTGACAGATAAATCCGGTGTCGAACTTCCGGAAAGTGAGCCGAACTTCTCCAAGACAGATGCTGTGCGTTCTGCAATTGGACAGGCAACACATAGTTATGCGCCGATCCAGTTATCCCGTTATGTTACAACGGTTGCCAACAGTGGTACCTGCTATGATCTGACCTTGATCGATCAGGTAAAGGATGTCAATGGCAATGTGATACTGGATAATCATGCAAAGGTTCGTAATAAGGTGAATATTGCTAACTCGACATGGAAAGCAGTTCATAACGGAATGTATCGAGTGGTCAATGGAAGCAGAAGCTCCATTGGATCTATGTTCAGCGGAATGAAAGTAAAGATCGCCGGCAAGACAGGAACGGCTCAGCAGAGTAAATTGCATGCTAACCATGCATATTTTGTCTCTTATGCACCGTACAAGAATCCTGAAATATCTGTAACTTGCGTAATACCTAACGGTTTTACATCATCCAATGCTGCACAGACGGCAAGAGATGTTTATAAATATTACTTTAGTAAGAACAAAAAGAAAGTATCCGGTAAGATTAAAATGCCGGAATCCAATACAACGCATACGGATTAATCTATCGTATGAGGAATGGAGGAGATCTATGAGTGAATTAGTAGCAATGAAAGGCACCAAGTCAGGCATTGTTATTGTACTGAACGAGGAAGCTGCGTTTGAAGAACTTAAGCAGGCGGTCAGCGAGAAATTTAAGGAGTCAGCAGCCTTTTGGGGAGAAGCGACGAAAGCAGTATCTTTTCAAGGGAAAAAGCTGAGCGATGATGAGAAGATGCAGCTGGTAGACTGTATTCAGGAAAATTGCCATTTACTGATTCCGTGTATCATGGAAGAGGACGAGGCTTTGGAGACAGCATTTCAAAATAGCATAGAAAACAGACAGGAAGAGATTGACTACAGTACAGGACAGTTTTTCAAAGGAAATCTTCGCTCCGGACAGGTGTTGGATGTGGAAACCAGCATTATCATCATTGGAGATGTCAAAGCAGGGGCAAAAGTAGTTTCTAAGGGGAATGTGATCATTCTTGGATCCTTAAAGGGCAATGTATATGCAGGATCTTCCGGAAATACGAATGCGTTTGTTGTTGCACTGGATATGGATCCGGTGCAGATCCGTATCGCAGATACGATTGCACGTTCCTCGGATAAGCCAAGAAAGAAGAAAGAAAAAGAAACCAAGATTGCATTTTGGGAAGATGGAAATATTTATATTGAACCATTGGATAAAGATGTGATGGGGGATATTCGATTGTAATTTCGTGATTTTTCACGAAAAAAGTGGATTTCCTTATTGCTTTTTGGTACAATATAATTTGCGAGATTGTGTCAGCATACGGGCATGATCCGAAATTATAGAAGTAATAGAGTAATCAAGACAGAGTGGCGTATGCAGAAATGAGGTAAACAATGGGTGAAGTAATCGTAATTACATCCGGTAAAGGTGGTGTAGGTAAGACAACAACTACGGCAAATGTCGGAACCGGTCTTGCTATGTTGGGCAAAAAGGTAGTATTGATCGATACGGATATAGGACTTCGTAACTTAGATGTAGTTATGGGACTGGAAAACCGTATTGTGTATAATCTGGTTGATGTTGTTGAGAACAACTGCCGTATTAAGCAGGCGTTGATCAAAGACAAGCGCTATCCAAATCTTTACCTGCTGCCATCCGCACAGACTAAGGATAAAACAGCTGTTACACCAGAGCAGATGAAAAAACTTGCGGACGATCTGAAAGAAGAATTTGATTACATATTAATGGATTGCCCGGCGGGTATAGAGCAGGGATTTAAAAATGCGATTGCAGGAGCAGACCGTGCATTGGTTGTAACGACACCGGAGGTGTCTGCTGTCCGTGATGCAGATCGTATCATTGGTCTGTTAGAGGCAAATGAGATTGGATCTACTCACTTGGTAGTTAACCGTTTGCGTACCGATATGGTCAAAGAGGGAAATATGATGTCAAGCGAAGATGTTGTTGAAATCCTGGCTGTTGATCTGATCGGCGTTGTGCCGGATGATGAAAATATTGTTATTTCAACCAATCAAGGTGAGCCGCTCGTTGGTAAAGACTGTCAGGCAGGACAGGCATATATGAATATTTGTCATCGTATTTTGGGCGAGGAAGTGCCTTACTTGAATCTGGAAGCAACTAATGGATTGTTCCAAAAGTTAAAGGCAATTTTTAAGAAATAATATTACTGCGCATATAGCGTATGGAGGAGAAGATATGAGTATTTTTTCAAATTTTTTTAAGAGTTCCGGTTCGAGCAGTGATATTGCTAAGAATCGACTAAAAGTTGCCATTACTTCTGATCGCGCTGTTTGCTCTCCAGAGTTAATGGATCAGATGAAAAATGACATCATTCAGGTGATATCCAAATACTTGGATATTGATACGGATGAGCTGGATATCAAAATGGCAAAAACAGAAGTTGGGTCAGAGACAGTCAATGCATTGTTGGCTAATATTCCGATCAAAGGATCCAGAAATTTCCGCAAGTAAAGAATCTGAATAGGTTCGGCTGCGGATAAACTGTTGACACAAAATTGAAACATGCTGGGTAAATGGGGATGAATTTAAGATGATAAATCGTATCAAACAATATGACTGGAAGCGTTACAATATTTCTCTTCTTGGTGTTGTACTGGTGTTATGTATGATCAGTGCATTTGCAGTTCGACTGGCAGGTGGAGAAGATGATGGAATGTCTTATATGAAGGGCCAGATCATGGGAATCTGCATGGGAATCGTGATCATTGCCATTTTGTCGGTATTAGACTATCATTTTATCTGTCAGTTTACAGCAATATTTTATGTAATAGGTGTTATACTTGTTTTGGCAACGTATACGCCGCTGGGAACTAACAATGGTACAGATGCCAAGCGCTGGATTCGTATGCTGGGACTGACATTTCAGCCGACAGAGTTAATGAAGATTATATTTATTTTGACGCTGGCAGTTTTCTTAGTAAGGCGGTCCAGTAAAATGTTCCAGGTTAAAACATTAGTATTGACGTTAGTAATAACAGCAGTTCCAATGTTATTGATCTTAAAACAGCCTGACCTAAGTTCCAGTCTGGTCGTTGCATTTATCATGGTCGTAATGATATTTGCAGCGGGGTTGTCCTATCGCATTATAGTGCCGATCATATTGCTGTTTGTTCCAATTGGTATTGTAGGTGCTTGGTATATTCAGCAGCCACATAATGGACTGTTGATAGGGTATCAGTATAATCGAATCATGTCATGGTTGTATCCGGATACCTTTCCAAACTCGGAGAAATATAATTATCAGCAGCTGCACTCTATTCGAGCAATAGCCTCGGGCAAAATATATGGCAAGTTTTTGCAAGATGGCGGAGATGCTAAAGTCGGTAGAAACTATAGCAGCGTAGGTGTACGTGAGAGTGATTTTATTTGGTCCGTCATTGGAGAAGAGTTTGGTTTCCTGGGCTGCTGTTTGATTTTGATACTGCTTGCGATTGTGATCTTTAAGTGCTTTAGTGTGGCTGGAAAGGCACAGGATTTATTGGGGAAGATGATTGCAATGGGAGTAGCATCTATGTATATGTTTCAGGTTTTTGCAAATATAAGTGTTGCAACTTTTATGTTCCCAAATACCGGACTTCCATTACCGTTTCTGAGCAATGGACTGAGTTCGATGTTATCATCCATGATCGGAATAGGTTTGATCATGAATATCAGCATACAACCTGCCAAATCCAGCAAAGGTGGATTTTCTATGCGTAATATGTATGGAAGTGATGCAGAGCGGGACATTGATATGGATTTAGAATTATAGCGGGATATATTTCCTAAAAATACTTTGATAGAATTAAAGGGGTGAACAACATATGAATATTGGGTTGGTAGCGCATGATGCAAAGAAAATATTAATGCAGAACTTTGCAATTGCTTATCGCGGAATATTGAGTAAGCATGATATATATGCAACGGGAACGACAGGTCGGTTGATCGAGGAGGTAACAAATCTGTCGGTGCATAAATATCTTGCCGGTCACTTGGGTGGTGAACAGCAATTGGCATCACAGATCGAACATAACGAGATAGATATGGTGATCTTTTTGCGGGATCCGTTATCTCCAAAGTCACATGAACCGGATGTAAATACAGTGATCCATTTGTGTGATACCTATAATATTCCGTTTGCAACGAATTTGGCAACAGCAGAACTACTTGTCAAAGCATTAGACCGCGGAGATTTGGAATGGCGCGAAGTGCTTAGAAAAGAAGGGTTGGCAGAATGAGAAATACAATACAAAAATACGGCAGATTGACCGCATTATTTTTAGCGGTTACATTGTGTGTTTCCGGATGCGGTTCATCCGGAGAGAGCAGCTTGAATTATCGCCCTCAAATGCAAACAGGTACTGTAGTGGCAAGTGGCGGTGCATACTCTTTGGATTATCTTTCACAAGATATCTGTGTGATCCCTAAAAATAAACAGTCCAAAGAGGGCAGTGATAGTGTTATGACAGCGGGAGCATCAATGATCGTAAATGATACGAAGCAAAAGATGCTATTTTCCAAAAATATTTATGATAGAATGTATCCGGCAAGCATTACTAAGATTGTTACAGCACTTGTTACTTTGAAATACGGTAATTTAGATGATACAGTCACATTTAGTCATGATGCAGCCAATATTACGGAATATGGTGCTAAGTTGTGCGGTTTTAAAGAAGGAGATAAGATCGTATTGCGTGATCTTTTGTATTCTTTTTTGGTCTTTTCGGGAAATGATGCAGGAGTAGCCATTGCAGAACATGTTGGCGGCAGTGTAGAAAAGTTTGTTGACATGATGAATGATGAAGTGAAAAATCTTGGTGCAATTGATTCTCATTTCGTCAACCCGCACGGACTGCATGATGATAAGCATTATACTACCGTATATGACCTGTATTTGGTTTTTCATGAATTATTGCAGTATGATACATTTATGGATATTATTAATCAACCAAATTATAAGGCAAAATATACTGACAAAGACGGCGAAAAACATACGAAATATTTTAAGACGACAGATCGCTATTTGATCGGAACAGCAACAGCTCCGAAAGGTGTAAAGGTCATTGGAGGTAAGACCGGAACAACGCAGAAGGCGGGTTCTTGTTTGATCTTGTATTCAAAGGACAAAGAGGGCAATGGCTATATATCTGTTGTCTTGAAAGCAGTCGGTGGCGAAAGCCTATATCTGCAAATGAATAAACTGTTAGAATATATAAAATAACACAACAGCAGCTTCGCACATCCGAAGCTGCTGTTGTGTTACATATTGCTTATTATGTCAGCAATATGTAATGGTATTTTGCAGCCGATAAGCTAACTTATTCTGCCAGCAGCGAACTAAGATAATTGCCGAAGAACGCAGAGTTTTTACGTGATTTCTTATTTTGTTATGTCTCTGATAAATACATGCCTGAAGGAATGTCTGAGATGTCCCGGTTTAGCAAGGTATCATCCATTTTTGGACGGGACGCTTTCGCTACGATGCGCTACGTCACGTTACTTAATGTCTCTGAAATACGAGACATAAGTAACGACGAGCGCAAAGTCCCTTTCAAAAATGATGATTACCTTGCTTCCGGGACTTCGAGTTTCCGCAAGGCATGTAAATCAATTATCAGAGACAACAAAATCTAGAAATCACTAAAAACGAAAATGCGGCAAGGCAATTACTATAGTTCTCTGCTGGCAGAAATCACTATGTTGTGGCTGCAAAATGCTTAGTATTCTTTGACATAATAAGCAATATGTGACAATATGATAATTTTGATGTGCAGAGTATGAGTAGAATAAGTTAGAGTAGTTTCTCAAAGAAACTATTGGAATGGGAGTATGTACAGAACACGTTTTCAGAAATTGGAAATGTGTTCTGATTTTTTGGGTAAATAGAATTTCTTTGCCACAAATTAAGACTGGGAACGGATCCTACCATAATAGCTGATCGCATATAGTCCGCCAATGCCCACTGCCGCATAGATGATACGTGACAACAAACTCATATCGCCAAATAATACACGGACCAGATCGAACTGTAAGAAGCCGATCAGTCCCCAGTTGATCGCACCGATGATCACTAACGTTAATAAAATATAATCCAATGTCTTCAATGTAGTAACCTCCTTTTTATTATGGTTATTCTAAGTATTACCAGAGAGATTCAAATTATACACTCAAACTTTGCACTCATTGTTGCTTTAATCTTTATTGGAAAAATATACATAAGCGTCAAAATATGGACAAAATCTACAAAAAAGATTATAATAAAGAGTAATTTGTAAAAATAAAGTGAGAATGTGAAGAGAGGTGACAACTCCATGGCAAATAGAAAAAAAACAGGTAATATCGTATCGATGAAACGACGCAGATCTAAAACCCTTGGAGTTATTCTCTGCTTATTTTCACTGTATCTTTTAGTTATGTTTATTATGTCCATGACAAAAGATCATCTATCTATCTATGAAGTGAACGAAACGCAGATTGCAGATGATGAAACGATCCGCGGATTGATCTTACGAGACGAAGTATTGGTGAATACGCAAAAGGCCGGATACATTAATTACTATGTGGGCGAAGGTGATCGTGTTGGTCTGCGTACAAATGTATATTCAGTAGATGGAACAGGAGACATTGCACAGAAATTGTCGGAGATGGATACTGGAAGTGTGGAGCTTAGTGCGCAGGATACTAGAGAGATACGCGACAGCATTTCTAATTTTCGTGAAGATTTTACGTTGTCTTCCTATAACAAAATATCAAATTTTCGCTATGATATTGATAATACCGTGTTGCAGCTTTCAACCGTTAATTTCGAATCTCGATTGCAGAAGCTGATTAAGGATAATACCGATCAGGCGGTTGGCTTTGAAGTTGTCAAGGCAAAGCAGACAGGTGTTGTGTCGTTTGTAACGGATGGAATGGAAAATGTTTCCTATCAGGATGTTAAGGAAGATTATTTTAAGGATACGACAGATCATTGGAAACAGCTTCGTCCTTCTTCTAAGGCAGCGAGTGGGACGAACGTATATAAGCTTGTAAAAAGTGAAAATTGGTCGATCATATTGCCGCTTACAAGCAAACAGTTTCAAAAGCTTAGCGGACAGAAGCAGATTAAGATCACCTTGCAAAAAGATGATCTGTCGATGAGTGTTCCGGTAACGACGTATACAAGCAACGGCGGGCAATATGCCAAATTAGATCTTAATCAATATATGATCCAATATTTGGAAAATCGTTATATTGATGTTCATATTGAATTCAATCATGCGCAAGGCTTGAAAATACCGAATTCCTCCATTATAAAAAAGGAATGCTATGTATTCCCGAAGGAGTATTTATCAAATGGACCAAACGATGATAACGGCACTTATTATTTAAACTCGGTTACCGATAATAAGCTTGTGGCAATTGATGTTTATTACATCGATGATAACGATATGGCGTATATTGACAAGGATTCCTTTGAGGCAGGCACGGTGATCCGTAAGGCTACTGATTCGTCGAAAGAAACGACGCTGTCACAGACAGACACGTTAAACGGCGTATATAATTGTAATCAAGGGTATTGCCGCTTTCAATTGATTGACAAATTGTATGAAAATGAAGAATATACAATTGCAAAAAATAATACGGTATATGGATTGTCAACATATGACCATATTATTTTGAATCCAAAGCTGATGAAAGAAAATCAGATCATATATTAGAAAGGAATGAAAGACTATGGTACGTGAAAATTTGATCAAGGTACAGCAAAAGATTAATGAAGCTTGCGAACGCAGTGGGCGTGATCCGAAAGAGGTTACGCTGATCGCTGTGAGTAAGACAAAGCCGATCGAGATGATCGAGGAAGCGATAGATGCCGGTAAAACACAGTTTGGTGAAAATAAAGCACAGGAAATGAAAGAAAAATATGAGGCGCTTCCTAAAAATCTGGAATGGCATTTCATCGGACATTTACAGACGAATAAAGTGAAATATGTGGTTGGACGAGCCGGTTTGATCCATTCCGTGGATTCGCTCCATTTGGCTGAGGCAATCGAAAAAGAATGTGAGAAAAAGGACGTTCATGCAAATATTCTAGTAGAAGTTAATGTTGCTGGTGAGGATAGTAAATTTGGAATCAAGCCTGAAGAAACCGAGAGTTTGATCCGACAGATTGCCAAATTGCCACGTGTTCATGTGCGAGGCTTAATGACGATAGCGCCATTTGTCGAAAAACCAGAAGAAAATCGTCCGATTTTTCATAAATTACACAAATTGTTAGTTGACATTAGTGCGAAAAACATTGATAATATTGATATGAATGTTCTTTCTATGGGAATGACCAACGACTACGAGATTGCTGTTGAAGAAGGTGCAACTCATGTGCGCGTTGGTACCGGGATTTTCGGAGAAAGGAATTATGCTGTTTAAGCAATCAGCGTATGATAGATATTTTATGATCACAGAGATTGTTTGAGCACAAAATATATGTATGAAGTTCTTCATACAGAAATGAGGTTATAACATGGGAATTGATTCAATTTTAAATTGGTTCAAACTTGCACCGGAAGATGAAGATTATGATGACGATTTTGCGGATGATTATGTTGAGGAAGAAGAAGTAAGACCGCGCTATCGAGAGGAGAAGCGAGCTGCTAAACAGGAAGCACCATCTTTTGATGATTATGATGAGCCGGCACCACAGCCGAAACGAACCAGTTTTCGGACATCGACCAATAAGGTCGTTCCTATTCGTACGGCACCAAATGGTTTGGAAGTATGTATTATCAAGCCAAGTAATTTCGGAGAGTCACAGCAGGTGTGCGAAGTTTTGATGGATGGACAGCCTGTCGTTGTTAATCTCGAGGGCATTGATATTATGGAAGCACAGCGTATTATGGACTTTATTTCCGGCTGTATTTTTTCAATCTCCGGAAATATGCGTCAGGTTTCCCGTTACATATTTGTGTTTTCACCTAAAAATATTGATATATCAGGCGATTATATTAAAAATATGGCTGAGGGAGATGGATTTAATATCCCGACGCTGAATAAGGAATTTTAAGAATGCCACGTTCAAAAGAAGACCAAATATTATACAAGCGTTTTCGTGATTTGGGCAATATGGCATATCAACGTGGAATTTGTGTTTATAGTGATTTCGTAACGATCACACAGCAGGAGTTAGCCTGTCAGGCATTGGCAGAATTATATCCGGATACACATGCGGAACAACTGCCATTATATTCTTATGGAGGATATGAAGAGGCTGATCGTCGAGTTCTTATGTTTATGCCACCGGAATATATGAATCGAATATCTGATACACAGTTTCCTATATCATGTATCAGGATCGCACCGGTAAACCGGAAGTTTGGCGAAGCATTGACACATCGTGACTACTTGGGGACGGTCATGGGGATGGGATTGGAACGAGATCAGATAGGAGACATTCTTGTACGGATGGAGGGACCGGAAGGTGCTTCGGCGGCCGTTGGATATGTTTTTTGTAAATCCAATATGGAGAGTTTGATCTTGGAATTAGATCGAATCCGTCATACTACCGTGAAGACAGAATGTATCCCATTAAACCAACTCCACTGGGAACAAAAATATAAAGACATTTCGGGAAGCGTAACAACGCCGCGGTTAGATGCAGTGTTGTCAGTTGCAATTCGCACTTCGCGTACACAGGGGTTGCAACTGATCCGGGATGGCAATATATATATTAACGGAAAGTGTTGTACTGAGAATGCAAAACTTCTGAGAGAAGGAGATATTATATCTGTCAGAGGATATGGAAAATACCGATTTCGTCAGACAGGTGTACGATCAAAAAAGGGAAGATATCACATCATGGTACAACAATACATTTAGGGAGGTATGAGTATGCTTACACCAATTGATATCCAGAATCGAGAAATTAAATCGAAGATGGGAGGATACGACAAAAAGGATGTAGATGACTTTTTGGAGGAAATTCGTGGCAGTTATGAGGAGTTGTACAAAGAAAATCAAAGCTTAAAAGAGAAGATCAGTTCTTTGAGTGAGGGAATCCAGTATTACAAGAAAATGGAATCCACACTCCAGAAGGCTCTGGTGCTTGCTGAGAAGACATCGACAGAAACACAGGAGGCTGCTAAGACACAGGCCGACTCTGTTATGTCTGAAGCAACTGCAAAGGCAGAAGCAATGACAAGAGAGGCTAAAGCAGAGATTGAATCACTGCGCAGAGAGGCACAGGCACAAACGGAGATTACAAAAGCAAAAGCTAATCGTGAGTTGGAAGAAACAAGAAATCATGTGCGTAAACTGGTACAGAGCTATGAAAATTATAGATTACAGTTTAAGAAACTTGCAGAGGCACAGATTGAGATGCTGGACAGCGAGAGCTTTTCTATTTTTGTTCCTGAATTAGAGGAATTGATGAATGAGGCGCCAAGTGCTGATATGGTAATGGATGATCCTGGAATCATTCCGATCAATATTGGTTCTCCGGCTCCATTTGTTGAATTGCCAGATGATAATGCTGATGCACCTAAGGTTGAGGAAGTGCCTGTTGAACCGGTATCCTTTACAGTTCCGGTTTCATCAGAGGGATCTTTTAGCAATCTTCCGTCAGACAATACAGAAAGCGCAACAGGTTCGATCGCTGATGTTGCAGGAGTTAATGCAGAGCAGGAGGTAGCTGGTACCTTGAATGAGGGAATCACTCTGAATGTATCTTCAGATATTACATCGGATACAGCACCTGCAGCGGAGGATAATGGAGTTAGTTTGGATGTTTCATCCGTAGATATGTCACCGGTAGGTGATATATCGTTAGACATTTCATCGGATTCACCTGCACAAACAGAGGCTGGAAGTTCAGTTTCCCTAGATTTGGGCTTAGATATTCCGACTGTAGAGGCAACTGCACCATCAACGCCGGCGGCAGATCCGATGCTGATGGATATTCCTGGGATCACAACGCCTGCTGAAGAACCAGCAGTTCCAGTGGATAATGGATTGATTGGTGGCGGTGAGTCTGCATCGAATGATCTTCTCGGTGGGGCAGATATGTTCGCTAATAACGATCTGATTGGCGGAACAGAGCCTGTAGCAAGTGAACCGGTAGCAAACGATTTGCTCGGTGGAGTAGATATGTTTGGTGGCAATGACTTGATCGGTGGAACAGAGCCTGTAGCGAGTGAGCCGGTACCGAATGACATTCTTGGTGGTAACGATCTGATCGGTGGTAGTGAGCCGGCAGCCGATAACTTGATTGGTGGTGGAACGGATATGTTTGCTACAAACGATCTGATCGGTGGCAGCGAAACGACAGCCAATGATCTGATTGGTGGAACAGAACCGGCAGCGAATGATCTTCTCGGTGGAGCAGATATGTTCAATACAAACGATCTGATCGGTGGAATGGAAACTGTTGCGGAGACACCTGCAGCGGCTGAACCGGCACCAGCAGCAGACGGAGCAAGTAATGGCATTATTGATGATCCATTAATGGATCTTGGTGGAATGTTTGAGACACCGGGTGTTACACCGGCACCGACAGCGCAGCCTCAGGCTCCTGCAATGGATGCCAATCCATTCAGTTTTATTGATCCGGAATTATAATCACAATGATTCTTATATGAATGCGAGAGGGGGCCGAATAAGCCCTCTTTCCTTTTGTGGAATAGAGAATGCAAACATGGAGGTTCTTTACTATGACAAAACAAAAAATGACAGTACATTATGATGGCAAACCCTTGTATGATATTACTTTGGCAGACAATTATGATGGATTAGAAGAGGTATTACAGAACTTTGCACTTCAGTCGCATAAAATATGTATTGTAACCGATGATACAGTGGGAGCTCATTATGCAGAAAAAGTGAAGACTATTGCCCAAAAGGCAGCTGCATATGTTTGCGTATTTTCATTTCCGGCTGGGGAATCTTCGAAAACGTTGGATGTCATTGAAGATTTATATGAAGTATTGATCAAGGCACATTTTGATCGCAAAGACATTTTGCTTGCGCTTGGTGGTGGTGTTGTAGGTGATATGACCGGATATGCTGCTGCAACTTATTTGCGAGGGATTCGTGTTATCCAGTTGCCGACTTCTCTACTTGCTATGGTAGATAGCAGTATTGGCGGAAAAACCGGCGTTGATTTCCGTGGATATAAGAATATGGTAGGTGCATTTCATCAGCCATCGGCAGTTTATATGAATGTTTCTACATTGAAGACATTGACAAAAGAACAATATTTTTCGGGGTTTGGTGAAATTATTAAACATGGATTGATCAAGGATATGAATTATTTTGATACCATTCAAAAGAATATTATGGCATTGAATGATAGAGACTTATCCGCATTAGCGGAGATTATTTACGGAAGTTGTGATATCAAGCGGCAAGTTGTCGAAAATGATCCGAAGGAACAGGGAGAGCGTGCTCTGCTGAATTTTGGTCATACCCTTGGTCATGCCATTGAAAAATTAAAGAATTTTGAACTTCTTCATGGAGAATGTGTTGCCATCGGTATGGTTGCAGCATCGTATTTATCTTATTTGAGAAATATGATTACAGAAGCACAGTATCGAACTATTTGTGAGATGATCCAGCAGATGCAGTTGCCAACAACAGTTGAAGGCTTAACAAAAGAAGATATTATTCGTGTGTCAAAGAATGATAAAAAAATGAATGCAGGGCAGATTCGTTTTATTTTGTTGGATGACCTTGGAAATGCAGTAATGACAGATGATGTCACCGATGAAGAGCTATCTCAGGCACTTGATGCTGTGATTACGGCGTGACCCAGCGAAAGAAATAACGTGAGCGTAATCATGAGCGTAATCAATTGAAGAAATAGTCATGAGTGTTGGCTGTGGTAATTTGCGGCATAATCATATATAAGAGTTTATGTAGGTGGTAGACGCAGTAATTACAACATAATCAACTGATTTTGTATAGATGGAAATGAGGAACAAGAATGAAAAGACAACATGTTTTAGGAGTGATTGCCCTGTTTCTTTTGCTGGCAATTGATCAGGGAAGCAAATATCTTGCTGTGCATTTTTTGCAGGGACATCCGGATGTTATGCTTATTCCCGGAGTGTTTCAATTGGAATATTTAGAAAATAGAGGCGCTGCGTTTGGAATTTTGCAAAATCAAAGAGTTTTATTATTGATCGTCACTCTTAGCATATTTGGTGGGCTGTGTTATTTTTATTGCAAGATGGGCAGTGGCAGGAAATGGAGACCGCTGCAGAGTGCCATTGTTTTGATCGCAGCTGGGGCAATTGGTAATATGATCGATCGCTTTGCACGGGGATATGTTGTCGATTTTTTTTACTTTTCATTGATTCATTTTCCTGTATTTAATGTTGCAGATTGTTATGTTGTGGTCGGAGCCGTGATCGCATTACTATTATTGTTATTTTATTACAAAGAAGAAGATTTTGCGAGGTGAGCTATGTCAGGCAGGAATGAAAACATTTGCTTTCGAGTAACGGATCAAGATGTGATAGGACTTCGGCTAGATAAATATTTGTCAAAAATGCTATCGGATTATTCGCGAGCAGCACTTCAAAAAGCAATTCAAAATGGAAGAGTATTGATAAATGGTAAGGCAGTAAAAAGCAGTTATAAAGTGATGGAACATGATGAGGTTTACTTTGAGCCTGAAGAACTTCGTGAACCGGACATTATAGCACAAAATATTCCGATTGATATTTTATATGAAGATCAGGATATTATTGTTGTAAATAAGCCAAAACAAATGGTGGTACATCCTGCACCGGGACATTATGAGGGGACGTTGGTTAATGCACTCTTGTACCATTGTAAAGATTCGCTCTCCGGGATCAACGGTGTGATGCGACCGGGAATTGTTCATCGTATCGATCAAGATACTACAGGAGTGCTTGTAGTCTGCAAAAATGACAAGGCACATCAATTTATTGCAGAACAATTGGCGGTCCATTCTATTACACGCACCTATCATGCCATCGTATGGAATAATTTATCAGAAGAACAAGGCACAATAACAGGTGCAATAGGACGGAATCCAATTGATCGCAAAAAAATGGCGATCAACGAAAAAAACGGAAAGCCGGCAGTTACACATTATCAGGTATTAGATCATCTAAATCGAAAATTTAATTATATAGCCTGCAATTTGGAAACAGGCCGTACTCATCAGATCCGTGTTCATATGTCCAGTATCGGACACCCGATTTTAGGAGATACCGTGTACGGACCACAGAAGAGTCCCTACGCATTAACAGGACAGACACTTCATGCAAAAACACTGGGTTTTATCCATCCAACCACTAAGAAATATGTGGAATTTGACGCTCCATTGCCGGATTATTTTCAAAAATTACTGAAAAAACTAAAAGAAGACTAAAAAATTGTAATTTATTAAGTCAGGCAAGGCCTATAATTAGTGGTTTCTACATCGGTAGAATCAAAGATATTGTGGTCTACAATTGTAGTATTAAAAGTTACACAATTGTAGACTGCTTTAATTGTGCAGTTTTGCCATTGACGATTTTATTCTTAATATGTAGAATTAATTTGTTGTCGGATGAAATCGACAGGAAACGAGGTAGCGATTATGAAAGATTTACGTTTGCATGAGGGAGAATTAAATGTTATGGAGTTATTGTGGTCTAATAAGGCGCTGGCTGCAAAAGATATCTCCAAGATCATCAAAGAATATATTGGCTGGGAGAAAAATACAACTTATACAGTAATCAAACGTTTGATCGAAAAAGGTGCGATCACCAGAGAAGATCCTGGCTTTATATGTCGAGCAAACGTATCTAAGAAAAAAGTGCAGGAAATCGAAACGAAAGCTTTATTGAATAAATTGTACAATGGATCGGTCTCACAATTTATTACAGAATATTTGGTCAATCAGAAGTTAAGTTCTGATGATTTGGCTGCGTTAGAATTTGCGATCAGCAGGCGAATGCCGAAATAATTTTATACATACATGATAAAAGATGTTGAAGGCTATGAAAGCTGTCAACATCTTTTTTTACTTTATAGGAAACGAGAAGTTTCCTATAAAGTAAAAAACGCTCCGCGAGGATGTGCATCTCGCGGAGAAGAAGTTAGCTGTAAACAGCATCACTCGAGCGTGAAAGAGTCGCAAGCGACTCTTTGTTCCTTAACAAGATTAGGGTGTCAAAAGGTCTGAGTTCTAAATTTCTGTCATAATAAAATGGAGAGAGAAGAGCAGTATTTGCTAAAATCAATCTCTTGGATAAACCCCAGTTTATCAAAAAGATATTGTCAAAACGACATATTTCGGGTATAATATATGTATGTTTCCGAATATTAAAGCCTTTTCACTTAATGAGACTTTTGGCAATGTTAAATGTCGTCTGTGAATGCTTTGCAAGTTATAGTTTGCTTTATGGTTTTTGGCAAACTTAGAAAGGAATTTGTGATTTTTTATGGGTACGAAACGTACAAAAACATATCATCAGCAATTAAAAGCGACGAACATTAATAGGCTGCGTGATCTTTTGCAGGAGCTGCCTAAATATTGTAAAAATTTTTTTCATGGTATAGAACCGACAACATCAATCAAAACTCGGATTGGCTATGCTTATGATATGCGCACTTTTTTTCGCTTTTTACAAAGTGCGAATCCAATGTTTGCATCCAAGCCAATTTCTGATATAGAATTGTCGTATTTGGATCAATTAGAGCCGGTGGATATTGAGGAATATATGGAATATTTGAAGCTATATACATACGATGGACAGGAATTTACAAACGATGAACGAGGTATTCATCGTAAAATGGCTTCCTTACGTAGTTTTTATCTATATTATCAAAAACGTGGACAACTTCAAAATAATCCTACCGTTGTTGTAGATATGCCCAAATTACATGATCGGGAAATTATTCGATTGGATTCTTCCGAGGTAAATGAACTATTAGAATTGGTGGAACATGGTGGCGATAATTTAACCGGGATCAAGAAAACCTACTATGAAAAAAATCGATTAAGAAATATTGCTATATTTACGTTGTTTTTAGGAACAGGTATCCGTGTTTCTGAATGTGTTGGTCTGGATATTGAAGATCTAGATTTTCGAGATAATCGAATTCGCATTATTCGAAAAGGTGGTAAGGAGGAGTTTGTTTATTTTGGAGCAGAAGTTCGGGAAGCTTTGATGAATTATATTGAAGATTCCAGAAGTAAAATTATTCCGAAAGAAGGTCATGAACATGCACTCTTCTATTCCATCCAGCGACGCCGTATTAGTATACAGGCCGTTGAGAATCTAGTAACGGAATATGCGAGTCAGGTAACAACGTTTAAGCATATTACGCCGCATAAATTACGAAGCACCTATGGTACTTCGTTATATCGCCAAACAGGCGACATTTATTTGGTTGCAGAGGTCTTGGGACATAATGACGTAAATACAACGCGCAAGCATTATGCGGCATTAGATGATGATAAGAAACGGCAAGCTGCTTCAGCGGTACAATTGCACCAAAAGAAGCAGCGGTAATCAATATCTGTTACAAAATAGCGATTATTTTACTGACATAATAAGCAATATGTGGTTTGAACAGCAACTTCCAGTATGGGAAGCTTAGGTTATTCAATATCAGACATTTCTGTGATAAACCATTGGCCGTCAATCTTTTCGCAGGTATAGCGGTAACGTTGTTTGATTAGTTTTTGTGTTTGATCTGCATAACGTACATATATTTTTTCGTTGGATAGTACGTACACTTTTTGATCTGTTGTCTGTTCAGAGGTTACTTCCAAAGATTTAGCATTTTCGCGAATACCGCGTTTGTAGTAGTTTTTGGTAAGTGAACTCTGTTGATGGTATGCATCTGCTGCAAGTACTGTTTTTAAAAATTTTGTATTACCGGTATTTATAGCATTTGTAAATGCGGAAACATAACGGCGGAACAAAGATTCGCACAGTTTATAATCTGTGGCATCTATAGTATCTTCTACGGTTATTGTATTTGAAACATTGTTGCTTGCCAGCAATACATTTGCGAAGGAGGCATTTGATTGATTGCAGGACGAGGTGTTAATAGTCAATGCCTGCTCTGCAAAGCTTTTTTCCGACAAAGAATTCATCACAAAATTATGCGAATAAAAATTTTGAGCATATACTTGTGCTAAAGTCTCGCTTATAGCTGCAGAAGATGTTTCTGATGCTTTGTTTTTTGCTGCTAAGCCAGTGCCCGTGCTGCAGGTGATGACTGTTCCAAATAGCAGCAACAGAAACATTGGAAATATCAACCATTTGTAGCGTTTCTGTGGACAGCTTAGCTCTTTGATTCGTCGTTCCATCTCCCGCCCTTTGCGACTCATTGGTACAACGGAATAACAAAAACCGCCAATCATTGGTTTTGTAGCAAGTTTGATCAATAGATTACCATATTCAAAACGCTGTTTCGAGCCAATCTGCTGCAATACCGTTTCGTCACAATATAGTTCTGCATCTTTTTTAGAACAGCTGCTTGCAATCCATGCCAGCGGATTGAACCAGTAGACTGTTAATAATGCCATGCGTAGAATCGACCAGATATAATCTTTATGCTGGTAATGTACGGATTCGTGAGCAATAATATGTCGAAGTTCGTTTGGTGAGATATGGCGTGGATCCTGCTCATCCAACAAAAATGACGGGATGTAAATGGCTGGATGTCTCAAGCCGTATAAGCATGGTGTTGGAATAGTATCAACAGCAAATATATCGAGATTGCTAACTCGTGAAATAAAAACACGATATTTACGCAGCTGTTTAGTCATATGTCGATTAGACAATACAAAACACAACAACAAGAGAACCGTTCCAATTCCCCATATGGTCATGGCTATTTGCTTTATTGGAAGTGCAAGTAATAGCAATGAAAGTGAGTTGTCACGACTTCTCTCCTGCTTCTGCGGCGTATTTAAGCTATGCGTTTCTTCAGAGTTTGTCATAACATTATTATGTTCGACGGTTGTGTCTTTTGTATTGTTAGCAGTTATTTCTGTATCACCAATGCTTTTGTTGGCAGATTTTTGTAACGTGAAATTTGGTGCTTTTTGCGATATCGCTGCGGGGTTATTCGCAGCGGTAGAAAGTTCTAGCTCAAGATGATCAATCGATTTTTTCATGTTATCTGCAAAGCCAAAAGGGGTTGGGATAATATTTACCGGGATCATGAAGCGAAATACAACAACAAGCCATAATGCATAAATAGCACGATAGCTGATTTTTCCACTGAATATTTTGCGTATTCCCAGTACAAATAATATTAACAAGGAAGATTCTAAAAACCATAACATAAAATCTACCATTTTCAGTTACTCCTTACTTTTTTTCGCTTTTGATTCTGCGTCTTTCAGAATCTGTTGTAATTCGTGAATGTCATCCAAAGACAGATCGTTTTGGCGTACAAGTGCACTCATCATTGTTCCTACACTTCCATCATAAATACGCTGTAAGAAATCTTTGGTTTCTTGAACAACAACATCTTCTTTGTTTACCTTTGGGAAAAAATATTTTGTTTTACCTTGCTCGTTATATCCGATAAGTCCTTTTTCACTCATACGACGAACCATTGTTGCACTGGTACTTTTGCTCCAACCATTACTTTGCTTTAACAAAGGAACTATCTGCATTAAAGGCAATGATTGTTCGGCTGTCCAAAGACAGTTCATGACATACCATTCGCTATTTGTTACTTTAATTTTATCGTTCACGCTATAACCAAACCTTTCTTTCCTATAATGAACATTATAGTTAATGTCTATTATTTTAGACTACTTAGTTTATGTTGTCAACCAAAATTATTATGCATAACAATGTATAAAGGATTCCGAAAGCGTCCCGTCCCAAAATGGATGATGCTTTGCTAAAACGAGACATCTCAGACAATCTTTCAGGTATGTATTCATTAGAGAGTTAACAAAATAAGAAATCACATGGATAGTTTGAGCGCAGTGAAAAAAAGTGGTTGACATTGTAAATCACATCGTGTATAGTATGGTTTACAAAGTAAAATTCATGTTTGACCACAGCAAGATCATAGTTGAGAACGTAAGTAAATACTTGCACTATGACAAATTGGTTGTTGGTTTATGAGCAGAAAAGGGGGTTCGTTATGGTATTACAAAACCAAATGGTATTACAAAATCGAAAGACATTGCAAAATCAAATGGCTTTACAACAAAATAACCTATCTTTATTTCAGCAGGATAAGACACGGGAGTGGGATAAGACACGTATTCCATTGGATGCATTAAAGGGGATTGCGATTCTGGGGATTGTTTTATATCATGCCTTTCCGAGCTATGTTCCGGGTGGTTTTTTGGGAGTACCGTTGTTCTTTGTGTTATCAGGTTATTTGATGTTTACTACTACCCTACAAAAGTGGCGTAGCGGTTCCTTTCATATATGCGATTATTACCAAAATAGAATAAAAAAAATTATGTTCCCATGTTTTGTAATGGTAATGTGTGTATGTGCATATATGACAATACGTAACAGTCCACAGATGATCGGAATCCGTCAACAGGTAGCGAGTATATTTTTGGGATATAACAATTGGTGGCAGATTGCACAAAATGCATCTTATTTTGAAAAACACACAGCAAGTTCGCCATTTACACATTTATGGTATTTGTCGGTTGAAATGCAGTTTTATTTGATATGGCCACTGTTATTCTGGGGTTACTGCAGATTGAGTAAGCGTAAATATAAGGGAGATATCGTTGGTAACGCAAAGTACAGGAAGCTGGGCAAAGAGGTTTACCAAAATGCAAAACGGAATGATCAGAGGAGAGGGATTGCAGGTGTGTGTTTTGGGGGACTTGCATTGTTATCGGTGTTTGCGATGATTTTACGGTATGTCCCGGGGCAGGACCCATCGCGTGTATATTATGGTACGGATACCATGGCATTTAATGTGCTCTTGGGAATACTGCTTGGCGCCCTGCGACAGAACTATTCCTTTTGGCGTGTACAATTTCCGGCATTCTGGCGTCGGATTTGTAGTGTGATCACGTTGTGCACGATCGTGGTTCTCTTCCACTTTGTTTATGGGACAGATCCGTTGTTATATCAAGGTGGGATGTTTGTGATCAGTGTGTGGTATATGTTATTGATCAACTTTATTGAGAATCATAAAAAAGCAGTCACGAATAGTTTTTGCGCAAATTGTCTGGCGGTGGTTGGAAAATACAGCTTTTACTTGTACTTATGGCATTATCCAATTTTAGTTTTATTATAGAAATATCATTAAGTAGATTGGAGGAAAAATGAAATACACAGGAAGAACATCACGAAATATAAACATAAAGGCTTTGGGGTTGCTTTTATGTATACTGGTTGCATCTTATGGAATTATAAAAGCTCCGGCTTCCGATACCAGAAAATTAGAAGCGGATCTTCGTAAAAAACAGCAACTTATAAATGAGGAGAAGGGGAAAAAAGTTGATGGTACATCTACTCTTCCATCGCAGTCAACATCTGCATTACATACTACGGTTCCGGCAAATAATATGCCGGCAGATACAGGCAAAGATATCACCATAAAGAAACATTTTGTTACCGTGATTGGAGATTCTGTCTTTTTAGGAGCATCTGTAGCGTTTCAACAACAGTGTGAAAATGCAGTTGTGGATGCGAAAATTTCCAGACAAGTGGTACAGGCTTTGGATGTTGCAAAGCAATTAGACAAGAAACACAAATTAGGGGATATTGTCATTATTGCATTGGGAACCAATAGCAACTTCAATTCAAAGAGCGGTCAAAAATTGATTGATTATTTAGGCAAGGATCGAACAATTTATTGGATCGATACTTATGGAAAACATTTAGACATTCAAAAAGATGTCAATAATACGATCCAACGGGTTGTTGCAGCCAATAAAAATGTACAGCGCATTTATTGGTCCAAAGAAGGAGAAAAACATCCGGATTGGTTTTATCAGGACGGAGTACATCTTAATCCGCACGGCGAGAAAAAATATGCTCGTTTCATTATGCAGATGATACAATCTTCTTTGGATTAATTGGCTTGATATACAGGAACCATAAGATGGTTTCCGGCGTAGATCAGATCGCTGTCTAAACTGTTATATTCTTGAATGACTTTGGCATAATCCTGAACAGAGCCAAACGCATCGCAATAATATTCGTTGGCAATGCTTGACAATGTATCAGAAGAATGAATCAATACAGAGACATAACTGATTTTTGATTGATCCACAGAGGCTTGTGCGGTACTCTCAGAAGAATTACATACTCGCACTAGTCCAAATACAAGCAGACAAGCCAAAGTTAATGTGATAAGGATTCTTTTTCCATTGTATGTTCTCATAGTACACCTCGTTTCTGCATCGCTACGATGCAATCTGGTAAATGTCAGTAATAAAGGTTTTGTATATACAGAACGCTTGTTCTGTATATAATATACTATACGAACAAATGTTTGTCAACAAAAAACGAACATATTTTCGAATTATATCGAAAAATATGTTCGTTTTTTAGATAGCGATGTCAAAAACTATGAATTTCCATGTTTAGAAATCTGGTCTTAAAAGTTGAAATCCTCATAGTCTTCCGGTAGAAAACGATGATATATAATATGGATCTCCTCGTCCTTAAAACAATAATAATAAGGATCGTCGCCTTCTAGAAAACGGATGCGATAGTCAAATTCTCCGCTTTTGATTTGCTTAATTTCAACAGGTTGTTCCTGTGCACGAAATAATGCAAAGATATCTTCCATTGTACATCCGTGACGACTGACAAGATCAACAAGAGATACGATAAATTCTGCCGGTTGCATATGATCGTGTACCCATTCGGATCCATCGACAGGTATACCAATGCAGAATCGTTCGTTTTGACAGGATATATCCAAAGTACCTAGTGAATCTTTGGCAAAATTTGCTTCTTTTTGCAATTTTTCTATTAATTGTTCTGCAGAGTCTGTTGTGCCTAATATATGCTGCAAGCTGCTTAAAGGGTAATATAAACGGATGGCTTCTTTTCGATAGCCGAGTTTTGCCTGTTCTTCTTTTACCAGGTCAATTAAGTTGTTCGTTAATTTTGTATAATTCATTCGAAACACCATACCTTTCTGTCTATCTTGCCAAAAGCAAAGCAGACCAAACAACGATTGTCTGATCTGCTCTTCTATTATTGTACATTATTATTGAACAATTACAAGATTAGAACTTGCCAGCGTCAGCAGCTTCCTGTACAGAAACAGCTACAGCAACTGTCATACCAACCATAGGGTTGTTACCAGCACCGATCAGTCCCATCATCTCAACGTGAGCAGGAACGGATGAAGAACCGGCAAACTGAGCATCGCTATGCATACGTCCTAATGTATCTGTCATACCATAGGAAGCAGGACCTGCTGCCATATTATCTGGATGAAGTGTACGACCTGTACCACCACCGGAAGCAACGGAGAAATATTTCTTACCCTGCTCTAAGCATTCTTTCTTGTAAGTACCAGCTACCGGATGCTGGAAACGAGTTGGGTTGGTTGAGTTACCTGTGATAGATACGTCAACACCCTCTTTGTGCATGATAGCAACACCCTCTGGTACAGAGTTTGCACCGTAGCAGTTTACTTTAGCACGAAGACCCTCAGAATAAGATTTGCGGAATACTTCTTTTACTTCATTTGTGTATGGATCAAACTCAGTTTCAACGAATGTAAAACCATTGATACGAGAGATGATCTGAGCAGCATCTTTACCAAGACCATTTAAGATAACGCGAAGAGGCTCTTTACGTACTTTGTTTGCCTTTTCTGCGATACCGATAGCACCTTCGGCAGCTGCAAAAGACTCATGTCCGGCTAAGAATGCGAAACATTTTGTCTCTTCCTCAAGGAGCATTTTACCAAGGTTACCATGTCCTAAACCTACCTTACGAGTATCAGCAACAGAACCAGGGATACAGAAAGACTGGAGTCCCTCACCGATTGCTGCTGCAGCGTCTGCTGCGCGACGGCAGTTTTTCTTAATTGCAATTGCTGCACCTACAATGTATGCCCAGCATGCATTCTCAAAACAAATTGGCTGGATGCCCTTGATCTGGTTATATACATCAAGTCCAGCATCTTTTGTGATTTTTTCTGCTTCTTCAAGAGAAGAAATTCCATAACTGTTTAATACAGCGTTGATCTGGTCAATTCTTCTTTCATATGATTCAAATAATGCCATGTTATGTTTGCCTCCTTTATATTATTTTGCGATTTCTTCATCTGTTCTTGGATCGATGAGTTTCACTGCGTCGTCAACACGACCGTACTGTCCGGCAGCTTTCTCCCAAGCTGTATTAGGATCATCACCCTTCTTGATGAAGTCAGTCATTTTACCAAGGTTTACAAACTTATAACCAATGATCAAATCCTCTTCATCCAAAGCGATAGCGGTTACATAACCCTCAGCCATCTCTAAGTAACGAGGACCTTTCTTTAAGGTTCCGTACATTGTACCAACCTGAGAACGAAGTCCTTTACCAAGGTCTTCCAAACCAGCACCAATAGCAAGTCCATCCTCAGAGAATGCACTCTGTGAACGACCATAAACGATCTGTAAGAAGAGCTCTCTCATTGCTGTATTAATTGCATCGCATACAAGGTCAGTATTCAGTGCCTCCATAACCGTCAGACCCGGAAGGATCTCTGTTGCCATAGCAGCAGAATGTGTCATACCTGAGCAGCCGATTGTCTCTACTAATGCTTCTTGAATGATACCCTCTTTAACGTTAAGAGACATCTTACAAGCACCCTGCTGTGGTGCACACCAGCCTACACCATGTGTAAAACCAGAGATATCTTTTACTTCCTTTGCCTGAACCCATTTTGCTTCCTCTGGGATTGGCGCTGCACCGTGATGCACACCCTGAGCAACTGGGCACATGTTTTCTACTTCCTGTGAATAAATCATGTTTATGCTCCTTTCGATTTGCTTTTTCTCTGCAGAAATATTTCCACAGTTCTATGACCATTTTCGCACAAATTTATCAATTAGTCTACACTTTTCGCCAATATTTCTTAAAAAATCTGACGAAAAAGATGGTTAGAAATAAATGACAACGACTATATTCGCATTATATGTCTTTCTGTACGATATTTGATTGTTTCTTAAAAATACAGCCCCTTGGAATAAAACCACGAACACTGGACAATGGGTAAACATTAGTATTGCTTCCGATCACTGTTCCCGGATTAAGAACACTGTTACATCCTACTTCTACATAATTTCCAAGAATTGCACCCATTTTTTTCAGTCCGGTATTAAGTTTTTCGCCCTGATAATTGATCGTAACTTTGGTTTTGTCTGATTTTACATTAGAAGTGATGGAGCCGGCACCCATATGCGATTTAAATCCCAAAATTGAATCACCGACATAATTATAGTGTGGAACCTGGACATTATTAAACAAAATGACATTTTTTAATTCGGTAGAATTACCAACAACGCAGTTTTCGCCGACAATTGCTTTGCCGCGGATAAATGCACATTGTCTTACTTCCGTATTTTTACCAATGATGCATGGTCCTGTGATCGATGCAGTTGGTGCGATTGTTGCGGACTTAGCGATCCAGATATTGCCATCAATGCAGTCATACTCATCTTCCGAAAGAGTTTTACCCAGTTCCAAAATAAAAGCTTCGATCTTTGGAAGCACTTCCCACGGATAATCGCAGTCTTCAAAGATATCTTTTGCTATCGTCTCCTCCATATTAAATAAATTTTTGTTTTTCATTGAATCATACATATGAAACACCTCATTTCTTATAATATACAGCTGCTTTGTCAAATTGTTGACGAAGAGCCGTTTGATTAGCAGTTTGTTTGACATATTGAACACGACGGGTAATAAAGCCGTTTAATTTGGCCATGTATTGTTCCTCTGTGATCTGTCCTTCAGCAACTTGTGTCAAGCCTAATTCCCAACTTGCAGTCAGTTCGGGATTTAGCAAAGAACGTATGGAACCATCAACAACGTCATATACCATTTCACCGAGTAATTCCGGTGTGATGATCTGTGTTTTTTTATTTAATTTCAGATATTTGATCTTGACTAGTTTACTCAAGATCTCGGCACGTGTGGCACTGGTGCCGATTCCACTTCCCTTTATCTGTGCTCGCAGTTCCTCTTCTTCAATCAGTTGTCCTGCATTTTCCATAGCCAAAATGATCGAACCTGAGTTATAGCGCTTTGGTGGAGATGTTTCTCCTTCTTTAATAAAGAATTCTTCCACCGGAAGTGCCATTCCTTTTTTTAGATTTTGGATTGACGTGATCAGATTCTCGTCAAAAGTGACAGTTTCCATAGAATTCTCACTGTTTTTGGAAACAGATGCGTTAGTGGACATATTTTTCTTAGCAAAAGATGCAGTCGCAAGTTCCAAATAACCTTGTTTGACTAAAATCTTAAAATTTGCAAAAAATGTTTCTGTATCACGTTTTGCAGTTACCCCGATCTTTAGATATTCTGCAGGCGGATAAAAGATACAGAGAAATCGACGGACGATCACTTCGTATACTCGTTGACTTGTCACACTTAAGTTGCCAAGTGCATTTAACCCCTGTCCGGTTGGAATGATCGCATAATGGTCCGTAATCTGCTTATCGTTTACATAACGGCTTTTGGCAATCCCGGCATAGGCTTTTTGCTCCATGATCTTTGTAGCATAGGGAGCAATCAGGGAATAATTTTGTAAACCACCGATATTTTTGTAAATCTCTTTGGCTACAGCAGTAGAAAGTACACGTGCATCCGTACGGGGATATGTAACAAGCTTACGTTCATATAACTCTTGTACAATTTTTAGTGTTTCATCCGGACTGATCTTAAATAATTTGGAACATGTGTTTTGTAATTCCGCTAAATTAAAGAGCAAGGGTGGATTTTTACGTTCTTTTTTGCGTTCTACTTTTTGAATGATCACCTGCAAAGGATCATAGGTTAAGGTTTTGCAAAGCTGTTCGGCATCTTCGCGGTTTTTGAACCCATTTTCCTTATAAAGTTTCGGTGATTGGTAAAACTGGCTGCCTTCAACCGCACGCCATTCACCTTCAAATTGTTTCCCTTCCAGATTACATTTCATCAAAATACGATAAAATGGTGTCTTTACAAACTCTCTAATCTCACGTTCCCTTCGAACTACCATTCCAAGAACACAAGTCATGACACGACCGACTGAAATGGCAGACCACTTACCGGTGTTAAGGTAATCCATTACGGGACGTCCATATTTCAGTGATAATACGCGCGAAAAGTTTATGCCCATCAAATAATCTTCTTTGGCTCTTAGATAGGCGGAAGCGGAAAGATTATCATATTCAGAAAGTGGTTTTGCTTCGGTAATGCCGCGCTTGATCTCCTCTTCCGTTTGGGAATCAATCCATACTCTGCGTTTGTCCTTGGTATCCGGAACATGTGCCATCTGATCTACTAAGCGGTAGATATATTCCCCTTCGCGCCCGGAATCAGTGCATACATAAATGGTAGATACATCTTCGCGATTTAAAAGACCAGCCACAATATTGAATTGTTTTTTTACATCTGGAATAAGTTCGTATAGAAATTTTTCCGGCAAAAAAGGCAGGGTTTGTAGAGTCCACTTTTTTAATGCTTTATCATAAGCATCCGGATAACTCATTGTAACCAGGTGCCCAACACACCAAGTAACAATGTAATCCTGTGACTCCATATAACCCTGTCCTGCATTGCCCGAGACGCCAAGTGTCTTAGCAAATTCCTTTGCGACACTTGGTTTCTCAGCGATAAATAATTTTTTACTCATATGCTGTTGTTACAGAAACAAAACGTTTACTGTTCCTCCCTATTTTTCGCATGAATATACTCTGCATATGTTTTTTGTCCAAATATGATCGCAACAATAACTGCTCCGGTTACGCAAACATATTTAACAATTTTTGTAACATTAATCTCAATGTTCATGGTTGATTCTCTCCAATCTTAAGCAATAAATATGTAATATATTATATTATTCATTGCTTTCTGCGTTTTCCGCATCAGAAGCAGCTTCCTCTTCCGGTTCTTCTTCTGTTGGTAATAATTCATGCATTTTCGTATTAAACTCATCTTGTGTCATAATGCCCTTTTTCACAAGTTCTTTATATTTGCGGTTAGCACGCACAATAGCAACATCGGAGTAGTTGTTTTTCTTTAGATCTTCTAAAATCTGATCTTCGATGTTTGACTTAAGAGTTGCTGCATTCTGCGCTGAGTTATCAACAGCTGGTTGAGCCGGTTGTGTTTGCACCGGATTTTGCTGCTGAACAGGTTGAGCCGGTGTCGGCTGAACAGGTTGTGCCTGCACTTGTGGCTGTGCCGGTTGAACCGGAGCCTGCTGTTGAACAGGTTGAGCCTGAACCTGAGATTGAACCGGAGTCTGTGCTGTAGCCGCAACTGGTTCTTCATCATCATAATCAATAAATGGCGACTCTGGTTTTGCTATTGGCTGAGCCTGAATTTTAGGTTGAACCAGTGTAGCTGCCTGCTGTACTTTGGCAGGCTGAACCGGTGTTGCAGAAGTGGCTTGAACCTGAGGCTGAGCCTGCTGTACTGATGCTCGCTGTTGAACAGGTTGTGCCTGCACTTGTGGCTGAACCGAAGCCTGCCGTTGAACAGGTTGAGCCTGAACTTGAGGTTGAACCGAAGCCTGTGGCTGAACAGGTTGAGCCTGAACTTGAGGTTGAACCGAAGCCTGCGGCTGGACTGCCTGAGCTTGTGGCTGTACCGGTCTAGCCTGCGGTTGTGCACCAGACTGAACTGGTGTAGCTGTATGTGCGGCCTGAGAAACTGTAGCCTGCGTAGGCACTGCCTGTGGAGTTACCGGCTGTGAAGCTGGAGTTTCTGTTGCTGCAACTTCATCCTCTTCCTCATAGTACTCGTCATCCTCATAATATTCGTCCTCCGGATCCACATATTTACCAAGATGCTTGAGATCACTATCGTCTTTGTTGTGACCACAGGCACATGAGGTAATATAATATGCGTTGATACGGCGGCAAAATCCACACTGCCATCCTCCATCGTCAATTAAATCCTGCTCGTATTCTCCAAGCTCTGTATCTTCATAAATATATTTATTTTTGACAGGCTTTGGAGCTTCCGGCTCAGGCTGAGCCGGCTGTGAAACAGTAGTCTCTACTGACGCAGCATCCTCTTTAGCCTCTTCTGCAGAAGCCATCTGTGCTGCCGGAGTCTCTAATTTCTGGCCGGTTTTTTCTACATATTCTTCATATAAACCAAGACGATTTAAATCGCTGTCTTTTTTGTTGTGTCCACATGCGCAAGAACCAACATAATTGGCGTTGACACGTTCACAAAATGAACACTGCCATCCTCCATCTAAAAGCAATTCTTTTTCATAATCGCTAAACTGTGGCACATTTCCTTGTTTGTCACTCATACGTACACCTCATTTCTTTCATACCTTTGTTTCCTTCTCGTTTATTCGTACAACGGATAACGGTCTGTCAAACCTTTTACGATTTCCGTTGCTTTTGCCTTATTGCCTTCCGGATCTGCAATGATCATTGCAATCGCATCAGCAACCATATCAAGATCAGCTTCGTTAAAACCTCTTGTTGTCACTGCGGCTGTTCCCAAACGGATACCACTCGTTACAAAAGGTGACTGTGGATCATTAGGAATTGTATTTTTATTACATGTGATATGTGCTGCATCCAACCATTTTTCTACGTCTTTACCTGTTAGATTTTTATCTGCAAGATCAACAAGCATCAAATGGTTATCTGTTCCGCCGGAAACAATCTTAATGCCGCGGTTTTGTAACCCCTTACAAAGTGCCTGTGCATTTTTAATAATATTTTTACCGTACTCTTTGAATTCCGGCTGTAACGCTTCTTTGAAGCAGACAGCCTTTGCTGCGATCACATGCATCAAAGGACCACCCTGAATACCCGGGAATAACGCTTTGTTAAAATTGATCTCTTTCGCAAATTCTTCGCTGGAAAGAATCATTCCACCACGAGGTCCACGTAATGTTTTGTGGGTTGTCGTCGTGGTAACATGAGCATATGGAATTGGGCTCTCGTGAACACCTGCTGCTACTAAGCCGGCGATATGAGCCATATCAACCATCAAATAAGCTCCCACAGAATCTGCGATTTCGCGAAAACGCTTGAAGTCAATTTTACGAGCGTATGCACTTGCACCGGCAATGATCATTTTTGGGTTGCATTTCTTAGCAATACTTTCTACTTCATCATAATCAATGAAACCATCGTCATTTACACCATAAGGTACACAATGGAAATATTTACCGGACATATTGACCGGACTTCCATGTGTCAAGTGTCCGCCGTGATCAAGATTCATGCCCATATAGGTATCTCCCGGCTGCAGCAAAGCAAAAAATACTGTCATATTTGCCTGTGCACCGGAATGCGGCTGTACATTGGCATATGTACAATCAAATAACTTCATAGCACGATTTCTTGCAAGATCCTCAACAATATCAACGTATTCGCATCCACCATAATAGCGTTTGCCAGGGTAACCTTCCGCATATTTGTTAGTCAATGTGCTGCCCATGGCTGCCATAACCGCTTTACTTACTAAATTTTCAGAAGCGATCAATTCAATGTTATCACGCTGACGATTTGTCTCCTTGTCCATTGCTGCTGCAACTTCCGGATCAAAACGTTCTACTTCTTCAAATGAGTACATATATTATCCTCCTTTTTATATTTCATCAATTGCTTTTCCAATATCGTTACGCATATATTTATTATCAAAAGTAACCCATTCGGTTGCCTTATATGCATTTTTACGCGCTTCCTTTAATGTAGCACCTTTGGCAGTAATGCCCAATACTCTTCCACCATTGGTTACTAAACCGTCTTCCGTCAATTTTGTTCCGGCATGGAATGCATAATAACCGTCTTCCGAAGCAAAATCTTTCAGAAATGTAATCTTTTTCCCTTTTTCATAATGTTCCGGATAGCCATCAGAAGCTAATACAACACAGACAGCCGCATTATCTTCAAATTGAAGATCCACCTGGTCTAACTTCCCGTCAATACAAGCCTCCATAACATCGATAATATCGTTTTTCATGCGAGGCAGAACAACCTGTGCCTCCGGATCGCCAAATCTTGCATTGTATTCCAATACTTTTGGACCGTCCTGTGTCATCATAAGACCAACAAAAAGTATTCCTACGAAATCTCTTCCTTCTGCTTTCATAGCATCCATTGTTGGCTGATATATTTGTTCTTCACAGAACTTCTGAATCTCCGGTGTATAAAACGGACTCGGTGAAAATGTTCCCATTCCTCCGGTGTTTAATCCCTGATCTCCGTCTTTGGCACGTTTGTGATCTTGTGCACTGGTCATCGGTTTGATATGTGTACCATCACAGAAGCAAAGTACAGAAGCTTCTCTACCAACCATAAAGTCTTCTATGACGATAGTGTTGCCGGCATCTCCAAATTGTTTATCTAACATTAATGAGGTAACACCTGCCTCTGCTTCCTGCAGATTTTGACAGATCAATACACCTTTTCCAAGTGCCAGACCATCTGCTTTCAACACAACCGGAAAAGTTACATTTTCTAAATAGATCAACGCTTCCTCCGGAGAATGAAATGTTTCATAATGGCAGGTTGGAATGTTGTATTTTTTCATGAGATCCTTTGAAAAACTTTTAGAGCCTTCGATGATCGCAGCATTTTTACGTGGACCAAATACGCGAAGTCCCTGCGCTTCAAATACATCGACAATGCCACCAACCAAAGGATCATCCATGCCGATGATCGTCAGATCGATCTCATTTTCTTTGGCGAATGCAGCAAGTTTATCAAATTCCATAGCAGTAATATTTACGCATTCTGCAATTTCTGCGATTCCACCATTACCAGGTGCACAGTAAATTTTATCGACACGTTTGCTCTGGGAGACACTCCAGGCAATTGCATGCTCTCTTCCGCCGCTTCCTACAATTAATACTTTCATCTTGTTTCCTCATTTCTGCATATCCTGCGATGCGTTTATTTATTCCGTGGAAATGATACTAACGGCTTACAACAGCTATACCATTCTGTACGGAAACTTTTCCTGCGCCAATCAGATCAATTGCTTCCGGAAGAATGTTCCATTCAGCTTGTTCCATCACACGTCGCTGTAGAATTTCCGGAGTATCTCCATTTTTTACTTCAACAGCTTTTTGTAAAATAATAGGACCATGATCTGCCTTTTCGTCTACAAAATGCACTGTGGCACCAGTTATCTTATTGCCACATGCCAAAACACTTTCGTGCACTTTCAATCCATAATACCCCATCCCGCAATGAGCCGGAATCAAGGATGGATGAATGTTAATGATCTTATTTGGGTAGGCTGCGATCATTTCGGATGGAACGATCACCAGATAACCTGCCAGCACAACAAGATCAATATTATATTTGTGTAGAGCATCAACCATTGCTTCGCCAAAAGCACTCCGGTTTTCGTATTCCTTTGGGGAAATACATAACGCCGGGATACCTGCATTATTTGCACGCTCCAGTGCATAAGCATCCGCTTTATTACTGATCACAACAGCAATTTGTGTGTTGTGAATTTTACCGGAATGGACGGCATCTATGATTGCCTGCAGGTTCGTTCCACCACCGGATACACATACTGCAATTTTCTGCATACTAATCCTCGTTTCAATATGTATTATTAGGACAAAAGAGAAATTCCCTTTTCACCCTCTGCGATCTCGCCTATAATATATGCTTTTTCTCCAGCCTGCTCTGCTAAAGCTACTGTCTTGTCTGCATCAGCAGCATCTACTGCAAGAAGCATACCGATACCCATATTATAAGTGTTATACATCATCTCTTTGGAAATGTTGCCTTCTTTTGCCAACATGTCAAAGATCGGTGGGATCTCGTAACTTCCCACTTTGATATTTGCATGTGCATTTTCAGGAAGCATACGCGGAATATTCTCATAAAAACCACCGCCTGTAATATGGCTGCAGCCTTTGATCGTTACGCCACCCTCTTTGATCGTGCGCAGTGCCTTCACATAAATCACAGTAGGTGTTAATAATGTTTCACCAAGTGATTTTCCGCCAAGAGACTCGTATGTTTTATTCAAGCTTTCTTTTTTCATTTCGAACACTTTGCGAACCAAAGAATATCCATTGCTGTGAATACCGGAAGAAGCAATTCCAACCAGCACATCACCTTTTGCAATTGTTTTACCTGTGATCATATTTTTGCGGTCAACAACACCAACCGCAAAACCGGCAAGATCATACTCATCTACCGGATAAAATCCAGGCATTTCTGCAGTCTCACCACCGATCAAAGCTGCACCGGACTGTTTGCAGCCGTTTGCCACACCGGATACGATGGAAGCAATCTTTTCCGGTTCATTCTTGCCACAGGCAATATAATCAAGGAAGAATAACGGTTCACCACCTGCACAGGCGATGTCATTAACACACATTGCGACACAATCAATACCAACGGTATCATGGCGATCCATTTCAAATGCCACTTTCAATTTGGTGCCAACGCCATCTGTTCCGGATACTAAAGTAGGCTGTTCCATTGTCTTGAACGCCTCCATAGAAAATGCTCCTGAAAATCCACCGATATCAGTAAGCACTTCACTGCGCATCGTTCCGGCAATATGCTCTTTCATCAGTTCTACCGCTTTATATCCGGCTTCAATGTCTACTCCCGCATTCTTGTAATCCATGTTTTCCTCATTTCTGCGTTGCAATCGTAATAGTATTATATAAATCGGGAAATATCCCATAATGCAATTCATCGCAGGCAACGCACTACAACAAATGTATTGCATAAACATAGCAAATCTACTTTATTGTAGCACAATTCCTACTGTTTGTCATTGGAATTTTCCAAAAAATTCTCAAAAATATCACTTGTTTTTGTCAAAATAGCCCAATACGCTAACGGAATCCCTGCCGGCATAAACTGTAATTGCACCTTGTTCGGTAGTGGATAATATATGTGCAGATATGCTGTTTAGACGAGATAATAATTCCCGATGCGGATGGCCGTAACGATTATTTTTACCACAGGAAATGATCGCATATTGCGGTTGCACTTGCGCTAGAAATTCAGCACTGGTTGAATTTTTGGAACCATGATGTGCTACTTTTAGAATGTTAAATCTGGTGCCGGAACGCTTTAACTGTTCTAAGACATACTGCTCTCCGTCACCTTCCAGATCACCACATAATAGCATCTTTGTTGAATAATACGTAACTTCTAAAGTCGTAGAATATGCATTTGCAGAAGAAGCATCAAAAAAAGGTTTTGGATGCAGACAAGCAACAGATAATGCGCCTTTTTGCAGATGATCGCCGGCACATATTGTTTGAATCGGAATATCTGCCTGCTTGGCAGCAGTGATCATCTGGCGATATCCTTCTTCACTCTGCATTTCTTGCGATGGCAATGGTAAAAGAAGTTTGCGGATTTGGATATCCTGGCGGTCTGCAACATACTTCATTAATTCCAGCTGACCGGATATATGGTCTTTGTCAGCATGAGTCATGATCATATAATCTATGCAGTGAATTCCTTGTGATTTGAGATATGGAATCAAACAATACTCTCCTATATTGTTTTTGCTGGTGCTTCCACCATCAATTAAAAATGTAGTGCCATCGGTGTGCTGCAGTAAAATACCATCCCCCTGCCCCACATCCAGAAAAACAGCCTTAAAGTATTTTCGCGGAATGGGAAAAAGCAGAAGGATAACTGCAGCAGTCCAGATCAGCAAAGGATAAGGCTTGATAATCGTGCGTTTATTGATCCATAGTAGAGATAAGGCAAGAATAATGTAATATATCACGATGCGAGATATTTGTGGTTGCCCGAGAATCAGTGAATGAATTGGCAATCGTTGGAACAGCCTGCACAAATATTCATAAAACGACAGAATGCAGTAGGTGGTGCCGAACAAAAAATGCGACATAAACGGCAGCCACAGACCTAGTATACATGCAACGCCGCCGATCAGCACCAGATAAGAAACCAGTGGCAGCACTAAGAGGTTCAGAAATATCCCGTAGACCGGAATCTCATAAAAAAAGAACAGTACGATTGGCAGTGTAGTTAGTTGAATGGCGGCACTGGCCAATAACGATTGTGTTGTTTTTTCCAGGAGAAGAAAGAGTTTACATTGGCATTTATCCAATAGCGTACCTTGCTGTTTTTCTCGTATCCAACGCCTCTTTTTGCGGAGTTTGGCGCGGCGCTTTTCGGAATCACCTACTATGATCATCTGCAGAGCGGGTAAAATAGCAGCAATGCCGAGCACAGCGAAATAAGATAATAAGAAACTGCAGGAATAGACAGCATAAGGATTTTGCAGTGTAATGATGCAGGCACTGATTGCCAGTGATGAAAGTAAATCGTAACTTCGATGCAGCAGATCTGCTGCGAATAACAAGAGCATCATGATAACGGCACGACTGGTTGAAATGCTAAACCCCGTCATTAGTCCATACGATATTAAAAATGATATGGTTGCAAGAATACTGATACGCCTCGGCAGCCGGCAGATAAGCAGCAGGCGAAAAATACCGAAACAAAAGATCGTGACATGAAGTCCGCTGATCGCTAACAGATGACCAATGCCATTTTGCTGATATAGCTGTTTGATGTCTGAAGGAAGTTCTGTTTTTTGACCCAATAAAACAGCTTGCATTATACCAGCTTGCTTATCAGGCAGGCCGGATTCTATCGAAGTTGATAATTGATGTCTGATTTCATCCAATTTTGTAAAAAATATGTTAGAATGGCCGGACACCACTTCGATCTGGTCAGCGTATAATTGATAATAGAAGTTTAGCTCCCGATAATATTGTTTTTGGTCAAATTCGCCCGGATTGGATGCCGTGGCAAAATTTTTCAGGGTGCCGAAACACTGTATCGTATTACCGGGAATAAGTGATGAAGTTTGATCTGAATAAACGATCATATTGGAAAAATTATATACTTTCTGTCCGGAAATATGGACAGATACTTTTTTGAGATATAAACGATTGGATGAATCAGTAGACTCTGCACGATAATAAATTCCCTTTATGCAAGCATTTATCTTATCATTATTTTTAGTGAGCAATGCCTCATATGGATAATTCTTCTGCCATTGTTCCTGCATGTGCGTGGCATGAAACCAGACCAACAGAAGCATACAGATCGTACAGATCCAAACACAGGGTCTGCGAATATAAATCACCTCTTTAGAATCACTGGACAAGATCAAGATTTCTAGTAAATACATCTCCAAATGGCATAGAATCGTTATAGAATAATTCCTGTTTGCCGTTAATACTAAATTGCACTTTTGTAATATCCGGCAGTTCGATCAATGTATTAACGACAGAATAAATAGCCACTTCTGCTGTAATCCCGTCCGGTTTATTTAAAAACTGCTCTGAAAAATCAACATAACAGGTATGCTCTTTCATGGTAACTTTGTTAAGGATCGTATCTTTAGGAATTGTTGCCTGAATATCCTTGGAAGAAACACCGTCGATCGTTGATGGTCCCTTTAGAAGCTGTTCAATGACTAGCTGCTCTAACGGAATTGTCGCATCATATGTAATCTCAACCGGTACTTCAACAAGCTTATCTCCTTTTCGAGATGCAAAATACATATTTACAGTTGCGGTCTGACGATATGTTGAACCACTGTCTGTATTATCAATAAAGCTGCCGGCAGTCATATAGCCGATGGAATTCATATTCGAATCGGTCAACGGTTGTCCTGCAACATAAAATTGCACAGCACGAACATCTTTAGACTGGCAGAGAGTTTTAACGATCGCAGCACGGCGCAAAATCTCATTAACTCCGGAATAATTGCCATAGGCGGCATCCAAGTAAAGTGTCAGGTCACCGTTGTTATCAATAACGAAGTCATCAACAGATACATTGTCCGGAATGGCTTTTTTCATAGATACATCGGAAGGCTCTTTTTGAAGGTTATGCAGTAATTCCTTGATAAGAGTTTCGCCTTTCTTATTCTTAGGAGCATATTTCTCGTAAGTCACTTTCGTTTCAGCAGCGTTTATGCAATAAATATAGTATCCGGTATAATCCTTATGGGGGCGTGCGTGTACGAAAAGAAATGCCCAGACCAATATAGCGATCACAAGCAGAACGATCCATGGGACAAAATGATATTTATGAGTTGTAACGATGGTCTTTTCTTCCACGACCTCACCTCCAATTTTTTTCATATAATCAGACAACATAAGTCAATGGGATACGCACCGTAAAGGTAGAACCCTCTTTTTCTTTACTGTGCAGCTTGATCGAGCCGCGGTGCAGCAACACAGTACTTCGTGTTAAGGATAAACCAAGTCCGGTTCCACCGGTATCACGGGATCTGGCCTTATCAACACGATAAAAACGATCAAAAATTTTATCTTGCACATCTTCAGGAATACCGACACCGGAATCTTCTATTTTGACATAGAAAAATTTATGATCGGCATTGAGGGTAACGCGCACCCAGCCATCGTCATAATTATACTTGATCGCATTTTCAATCAAATTATTCAATGCGATCGACAGTTTTACCTCGTCAACATCTGCCATTATCGGTCGAAAACTCTCATAGATCAATTCGATGTTACGTTCCGCAGCAATCGGTCGTAAGCGCTTTAGCAACTGTTCGATCAAATCGTTGATACTGATATTGACAATATTCATTTCTGCAGTATTTTTATCAAGTTTTACCATTGTGAGAAGATCGTTGATGATATTTGTCATACGTTCGATCTCATGCGTGATATCCACCAAAAATTCACGATATAATTCTTCCGGCATACCTTCTTGAGAAAGCAGGGAATCTGACAATACCTTCATAGATGCTAATGGTGTCTTTAATTCGTGAGACACATTAGAAGCAAAGCTTTGTTTTGCTTCATCCTGCTGCCTGATAACATCGATCATGCGGTTAAAAGATTCTGAAATTCGTTCAACCTCGGAGTAAGTATGCACATCTAACTTAGTGTCCATATCTCCTGCGGCAATGTCATCAATAGATTCTGTAACACGCTGTAATGGTCTGGTGATCAAAACCGAGTAACCAAACGCAAGAAACATGATAACGATTGCGATTGTTAATATCAAAATAATGCTGCGTCGGTTGATCACATTTGCAGTTGTACGAAAATTCTTGGTGGAAAAAGTCAAAATGATCGCACCGGTCGTCTGTTCAGTAGACGCGTTTACGATCGGCATCGTAAGCTGTACGTAGTCACCGAGATCATTTACGTAACGTTTTTCATGATCAACAAAGCAACGAACTACTTCTGAGGAGATCATAGTTTTGCCAACTTCCAGATTAAACGTATCTGTTACGACAGACAGATCCTGATTGATGATCAAAACACGCCCCTGATAGATGGTTGCAATAGATTCCGCCTCCTGTTCAACTTCAGGTGCCTCCTGTCCGGTAAGATATTCAGAACTGTTAACAAGGTTACTGAGGACGGTTCCATAAGATTGAATCTCATCCGTTCGTTGAGAGATCAGTCTTTTCTCGTAAGAATTAATTAGAATATTCGAAAAAAAGATGACCGGTATCAAACCAATCACCACCAGTACGGCAAACAATTGCACCCGCATACTGCGGATCTGCACTAGTAATTCTTTTCCTCGCTCAAGCAAAATGATTCCTCCAAACGGCTGTCAGGCCACAAAATAGTAATACATACGGCTGGATATGCCTATCGTTGGAAATAATAGCCAACACCCCATTTGGTATGGATATATTTTGGTGCACTTGGGGTTGTTTCAATTTTTTCTCGAAGTCTTCGAATATGTACATCGACGGTTCTGACATCACCCGGATAATCATATCCCCAAACGGTATTGAGAAGTTCTTCACGACTATATACTTTATTAGGGTGAAGCATTAAAAGTTCCAACAGGTCGAATTCCTTTGCCGTCAGATTCACTTCTTTGTCATCAATGTAACCTCTACGGCTGTCCAGATCAATGCGAAGTGATTCAAATGAAAGTACCTTTTCAGGCTCTTTGGCTGTTTTGGAACTGCTTCGGCGAATAATAGCACGGATCCTTGCCTTTACTTCCAAAATGTTAAAAGGCTTCGTAATATAGTCATCCGCACCATACTCCAGCCCCAGGATCTTATCCATATCTTCACCTTTAGCAGTCAGCATTATGATAGGAACATCCGAAGATTCGCGAATCTGCTGGCACACTTCAAAACCTGTAAGTTTTGGCAGCATCACATCTAATAATATGACATCATATTGATTGGAGGATGCAAGTGAAAGAGCTTCCTCACCATCATAAGCACAATCAACTTCCATGCCGTCCTGTTCCAAGCTAAAACGAATTCCCTTAACAATTAACTTTTCATCGTCTACAACCAATACTTTCTTTGCCATATTTCCCTCACTTTCGACGTTAAACATAAACGTCTCTCTTTATTTCAAATAGTTATTTTGTTTTTAATCTTATCGAAGACACCATTTTTGATCCCGGATATATTCATAATATCCTCGATCTTTTGGAAACTGCCATGCTCTGTGCGATAGGCAACGATAGCGTTTGCCTTGGATTCCCCAATTCCAGGCAACGATAACAATTGCTCTTTCGTAGCTTTGTTGAGACTGATCTTGTCCGACGAAGTGGCAGATGCAGTCTGTGCATCGGATTCTGCGCGTGGCTGATCCTTTGCTGTCTTTGATCGGCGCGGAATCTCTATCTGCTCTCCATCCTGAACGAAACGAGCCTGATTGACGGCATTGGTGTCTGCTTTTTTGGTTAATCCTCCTGCAGATGCAATAACATCGCAGATGCGGACAGACTCATTAAAACGATATACGCCAGGGTGCTTCACGGCACCACAAATGAAAACGGCAATCTCAGACGAATCCGTATTCACAGGCTTAGATGTATCACCAGCCGGAGCGCTGCTTTCTGATACGGATGCCTGAAAATTTGATTCTTTCGTAACCGGATCTTGCCCTTTCGTATACCAAAAGCCTGCGCCAAATAGTATGGCACCACAAATAATCCAAATGATCCATTTTTGTTGTTTCATAACATTACCTCCTGCGAATTAGCGGGCAGGAATGTCTGATAAATATCGAAAATACGCAAATTATACATATTTACGGATAGAATGTATGTCTTTCGAACCTTACTCTATTCTAACGAATCTTTTTCATAATTACAAGTATAAGAATCTACAAAAATTCTTACATATTTCTTACTATTTTTGACAGACAACGAGCGGATGCGTCTGTCAAAGGTATGGTTGTTTATTGTAGGACATCTGCTCATTTTCCAAACAGTTCATCCCACTTAAAAAGCATGATACCGCCGATCATTACGGCAATGCCAAACAGTCTTGTCCATGCAAATCCTGCTTTTGTGGTGCCAAATAGGCCAAACAATGAGATAATATATGATACGATCAATTGTGCAGAGACAATAAACATCGTAGCCTTCGCAGGTCCCAGCTGATTGATCGCAACAATGACGGTATATGTGATAAATGCACCAATGACACCGCCAAGAAGCATATACCATGGTTTTACCTGTACAATGCCTGAGATGGAACCTTCTTTACCAGTCACAAACCAGGCTGCCACACATATGACGAAAGCAGTGATCTGAACAAAACCTGCAGCTACCCATACACCGGCCTGTTTGGTCACTTCTGCATTAAAAACCCCCTGTATACTCATCAACATACCGGATAATAGACCGATCAACATTCCTAACATAGAAATTCTCCTTTCTTCTACCAAAGCAACGAGAGCCGGACGAAATTCTGCCCGACTCTTCGTGAGAGTTCTATATTAAGTTGTTTCCCAATTTGCGGTGCTCTATTCGGATAAAACGTCATCTAATACGTTGATCATTTTATCAATATGCTCTTTTTCGACAATAAGTGGCGGCACAAAACGTATAATATTTGTACCTGCACTGATCAGAACAACGCCTGCTTGCAAGGCTTTTGCAACTACGTCTCCAGCCGGGATCGTAAGTTCCATCCCCTGCATCAGACCAAGGCCACGCACCTCTTTGACTTTATCCGGATGTGCTTCTGCCAAGGCTTCTAACTTTTCTGTCAGATATGGTGCGATCTCATTAACATGATCCAAAATGTGCAATTTATCATATTGATGAAATACTTCGCAAATGGCAGCAGTTGCGAGCGGATTACCGCCATAAGTAGTACCGTGATCCCCCGGTACCATCGCAACGGCATATTTTTCTGTGGCAGCGAAGGCTCCAACCGGAACACCACAACCTAATGCTTTGGCTGTAGTCAAAATATCCGGTGTCACACCATAATGCTGATAGGTGTACATTTTGCCGGTACGCCCCATACCACACTGGATCTCATCAAAGATCAATGCGATATCTTTTTCATCGCAGAGTGTACGCAGGCCTTTGATAAACTCTGGTGTTGCAGGATGGATTCCTCCCTCACCCTGCAAGGTCTCTAACAGGATTGCACAGGTCTCATCGGTTACCAGTGCCTTAACGCTTTCCAGATCATTGTAAGTTGCAAAAGAAACGCCACCGATCAACGGCTCAAACGCTTCTCTGTAATGTTTGGTTCCGGTTACAGACAAAGCACCCATCGTGCGGCCATGAAAAGAATGATCCATCGCGATCACTTCACCTTTGCTCTGTGGATTTTTATTAAAAGCATACTTTCTCGCCAGCTTAATTGCACCCTCGATCGCCTCTGCTCCACTGTTTGTAAAAAATACCCTGTCCATACCAGAAACATTGCATATTAGTTCTGCTGCTTTGATCGCAGGTTTTGTGTAATAAAGATTGGAAATATGGATCAGATCATCGATCTGGTCTTTTAATGCCTGCTTAAATTCTTCGTTACTGTATCCTAGTGCTGATACAGCAATACCGGCACCCATATCCAGGTATTTTTTCCCTTGGTCGTCATACAAATACATACCTTCACCTTTGGTGAATACAACACTTCTATTGTAAGTATGAATAAAATGTTTGTCTGCTTCCTGTATTGTCATCGTTCTCATCCTCATTTCTATCAAATTAATATTATGTGCCGGCTTTCTTAAATCTCATTACTGTATCGTCCACTGTCATCACCAATGATCGCCGTACCGATACCTCGTTTTGTAAAGAACTCCAAGAGTAAGCAGTGATCTCGTCTTCCATCCAAAATATGCACTCTGCCAACGCCGGAATTTACAGCGTGAATACAGTTGTTGACCTTTGGCAGCATACCGCCGCTGATAATGCCGGCTTCTATTAATTTGTTGGCTTCGATCAGATTCAGAACAGACACCAAAGTTGTTGGATCATTGGGATTCATGCAGACACCTTCAACATCCGTCAAAAATGCCAGTTTTTCTGCTCGAATACCACCTGCGATCGCACATGCTGCATCATCAGCATTGATATTATACGTATTGCCCTCGTCATCCATTCCGATAGGTGCAATGATCGGAATATAATCATTTTCCAAAAGTGTATCGATCACTTCGGTGTTAACATGATCAATATCCCCGACAAAACCGATATCTTTTCCGTTTGGCATTTTCTTTTGAACATGAAGCATACCGCCATCTTTTCCACAAAGCCCGATCGCTTTGACACCCAAATGTTCAACCATGGATACCAGATTTTTGTTAACGCGGTTAAGAACCATCTCAGCAATTTCCATTGTGTCTTTATCCGTCACGCGAAAACCCTCTTCAAAGCGTGTTTCTTTACCGACTTTACTGATCCATTTGCTAATCTCCTTGCCCCCGCCGTGTACAATGATCGGCTGCATACCGACCAATTTTAACAAGGCGACATCTTTGATCACACTCTCTTCCAGATTGTGATCTAACATAGCACTTCCGCCGTATTTAACAACGACTTTTTTTGAGTTGAAGTCTCGAATATACGGTAGTGCTTCGATCAATGTTTCTGCCTTGACGGTAATGTTATCTAAATATCTTTGCTGCTCTTCGTTACTCATAGTTTTTTCTATCCTCGCTTTTATGTACTTTCTTTTTTACTTAATAAGATTAAAGAGTCAAAAGGTCTGAATTTCCCAGACGGGCTATTTTTCTTATTATGGGAACATTGGGACAATCTTCAGCCCGGTATTCTCCGGCAGACCAAACATTAAGTTCATATTTTGAATTGCCTGACCAGCTGCCCCCTTGACAACATTATCAATAGCACCCATCATAATGATCCTTCCGGTTCTCTCATCAATCTTGAAGTTGACATCTACAAAATTGCTGCCTTCTACCCAGCGGGTCTCTGGATAGACATCTTTGTTTAATACGCGAACAAAATATTCATCCTCGTAATACTTATCATATACAGCTTTTACATCCTCATAGGAAAGTTTTGTTCGCAAAGTCGCATAAGAGGTTGCTAAGATTCCTCGATTCATCGGCACCAGATGTGGGGTAAAGTTAATAAGAACTTCTTCTCCGGAGGCATAGGACAACTGGTCCTCGATCTCCGGTGTGTGACGGTGAGAAGCAACACCATATGGTTTAATACTCTCATTTACCTCACAGTAAAGATTCGCAACCTTAGCGCCTCTGCCGGCTCCTGAGGTACCGGATTTAGCATCAATGATCACAGTATTCATATCGATCAGGCCCTCTTTTGCCATTGGATAGATGGATAATGTGGAACAGGTTGGGAAACAACCCGGATTAGCGATCAGGCGCGCATTTTTTATATCCTCACGGTTGACTTCACATAAGCCATAAACAGCCTCTTTAATAAACTGTGGACTCTGATGTTTGATGCCATACCATTTTTCATATTTAGCAACATCTTTAATACGGAAGTCTGCACTCAGATCAATGATCTTTGTCTTTGATAATATCTCTTCATTTACCAGAGAACCGCATAATCCTTGTGGTGTTGCGGTAAAGATCACATCTGCCTGTTTCGCTAATTCATCCATATTTTCGCCCATGCATTTGGCGTCAACAAGATTCACCATATTACCAAACACACTGCTGTATTTTTCATCTACATAGGAGCGTGAACCATACCATACAATCTCTGCATCCGGATGCTGCAACAAAATTCTGACCAATTCCTGTCCGGCGTATCCGGTGGAACCAATAATGCCTACTCGAATCATAAAATCCCTCGTTTCTGCTAAAATGTATATTTATTCATAACAATGGACGTGATGTATCTACAACTTTTAGGCAAAAACGTCCATCAGCTCAATATTATACGTCATTTGCTTTTTGATTGCAATAGATATTTATACATTACGTGAATTTTAAAAAAAGATTGATCAGAATACGATTTCTACTTAATAAATCATTCAAAATAAGATCATTTCACCAGAAAATAGTATTGAATAAATATGCAGAATGATGTATATTTATAAACAGTCATAACAGTGATACAAAATTACAGTAAAAAAGGAAAAAGGATTTGCAATCAACTGTAATTGTGTTTATACTGTTATCTGTATGGCAGATCATGCCATCGCAAAAGAATAATATGCCGTAGTCACGGCGGAATGGAGGAAAAAACATGAAGGAAAAAGTGATTCTTGCCTATTCAGGCGGACTTGACACCACAGCAATCATCCCTTGGTTGAAGGAAAACTATGATTACGAAGTAATCTGTGTCTGCATTGATGTCGGACAGGAAAGCGAGTTGGATGGTTTGGAGGAGCGTGCAAAATCTTGTGGTGCATCCAAATTATATATTGAGGATGTTATCGATGAGTTTTGTGATGACTATGTCGTTCCTTGTGTTCAGGCAAATGCTATTTATGAGAACAAATATTTATTAGGTACTTCAATGGCTCGTCCATTGATCGCTAAGAGATTGGTAGAGATTGCTCGTAAAGAGGGCGCATCTGCGATCTGCCATGGTGCTACCGGTAAAGGTAACGATCAGGTTCGTTTTGAGCTTGGTATTAAGGCACTCGCCCCTGATCTTCGTATTATCGCTGCTTGGAGAGATCCAAACTGGACAATGGATTCCAGAGAGTCTGAGATCCAGTATTGCCGCGATCATGGAATTGATCTTCCATTCTCAGCAGACAACAGCTACAGCCGTGACCGTAACTTATGGCACATCAGCCACGAAGGCTTAGAATTAGAGGATCCTGCAAATGCACCTAATTATGATCATTTGCTTGTACTTGGTACTACTCCGGAGAAGGCTCCGGATGAAGGCGAAATCGTTACTATGACATTCGAGAAGGGTGTTCCAAAGTCTGTCAATGGCAAGGAAATGAAAGTATCTGACATCATCCGCACCTTAAATAAATTGGGCGGCAAGCATGGTATCGGTATCGTTGATATTGTAGAAAATCGTGTTGTCGGAATGAAGTCTCGTGGTGTATATGAGACACCGGGTGGAACAATTCTTATGGAAGCACATCAGCAGCTTGAGGAATTGATCTTAGATCGTGATACATATACAGCTAAGAAAGATATGGGCAACAAGTTTGCAGATATTGTTTACGAAGGCAAATGGTTTACGCCACTTCGTGAGGCTGAGCAGGCATTCATTGAGTCCACACAGAAATATGTAACAGGTGAAGTAAAGTTCAAACTGTACAAAGGTAATATTATCAAACAGGGAACCACTTCTCCATACTCCATTTATGATGAAGATATTGCATCTTTCACAACCGGTGAGCTTTACAACCATAAAGATGCAGAGGGATTCATCAATCTGTTCGGACTGTCTTCTAAGGTTCGTGCTATGAAGCTTGGTTCTTTCGTAGAATTAAACGACAAATAATTTGTCCTTGTTTTTAACAGTCAACAAAATATAAAACAGCTATTATCCGAATTTATGGTAATAGCTGTTTTCTTTTATTTAATAGGCAATTGCTGTTATGTAGTGTGATGCTACCAAGAATTGCTTTAGCAATTCTTGCAAAGCAAAGCGCTGGCTTTGCTTTTTTTATCATAATATTGTATTGTACAATAGACTATTTTTTTAGTTAGAAGGAAAATGCATTTTCCATTCGTGAACCAATGCACCTAATGGAAGTCCAACTACATTTGAATAATCACCATGAATTTCTTTGATATATGCTGCAAAAGCACCTTGAATTCCGTATGCACCGGCTTTATCCATTGGTTCGCCGGTTGCAATATAGTCCGTAATCTCCTGCTTTGTCATTGGATAGACAGTAACATCCGTCCGTACATGAAAGGTATGTGCTCTCTGACTGTTTGTATCAGTGCTTATGATCGTAACGCCGGTATATACGCTGTGGGTATTTCCCTGAAGTGCATTTAGCATCGCATAGGCCTCTTCTTCGGACGAAGGTTTTCCCAGAATCGTGCCATCCTGTAATGCAACGACAGTATCTGCACCAAGTATATAACAATCTGAATATTCTGGTTTTGACGCTACATCGCTTGCTTTTCGAAAAGATAACTCTTCCACCGCTTCTGAAGGGCTTTGATCCTGCAACGATTCATCGGCATCGCTGGTACGTACTTCAAAGGAAATGCCAATCTGTGATAAAAGTTCCTGACGTCGTGGAGAACCGGAGGCTAAAATGATTTTTTTCATTGTGTCAATCCTTTCCTTGTCTGAGTGTGAGTGCAATCTGAGCTTAACATAATGATCGGTCAATGACCGCGGAATAATTCCGGATGTCCCTCTAAATGCGCGCTGTCGTTAAAACGGTCCAAAAAGAATCCATGTAATGTTTCATCATAATGGATTGCTGTGATACTGCAGTTTTCCAATGAAGTACCAAATTGGAGCCGTCGAGCAAAACTGCCGCCAAACAATGCGCAGAGCAACACACGAATAACACCGCCATGACAGACCACAGCGACCTGTTTAGCATCTGTATGTAAAATTTCATCAAATACCGGAAGGACGCGATCAAGTAACATTGCACCATCTTCCCCACCAGGATAGATCATCTCTTCTACCGGGACAAAGAAATCACCGACATATTTGGCAGGGGAATCGATTGTTACCGGTTGTTTACTTTGTCTATTGGAGCGTTTTTGCTCAAATAAATGCTGTTGTTGTTTATAATAGTTTGCGTAAAAACTCTTTACCTGCGCATCCGGAATTCCGGTAAGATCGCCGAAATCAATTTCTGCAAGTCCGGATCGAACCTGCAGATGATCCAATAAAAATTCATTATGCGAAAAGGCAATTTCGGCAGTCTGTTTGGCACGGATCAGATCACTGCAATAGACCGCATCAATGGAATAATTCCGTAGTCTTTTGCCAAGAAGCTCAGCCTGTTTTATGCCGGCATCTGCCAAAGGTACATTTACATTACAGTCACTGCTATTTTGTCTGCCATGTCGGATCAAATAAAAGATCATTTCGCACTCTTCCTTTCTTTCCAAAGACTTGCAGCATTGCTTCCGGTAACCGGAATAATATCTTTCGTAAAAAGTGTATCGTCATAAAGTTTTGTATCTGTGTTCTTTTGGTCGTCAGCTTTTAGCTGTTCGTATTTGGCTTTACGGACTTCATAATCGGTACCGGTGGCAGCAGACACATCGATAGATGCATATAGCGCATAGCCATCAAGCCAGTTTTGTTGTACTTCGTCCCAGCTTGTAAAATTGGCTTTTAATTTTTTGGCAGCAGGTTCGATCACTGCCTGTGCCTCAGAAATCGTCAGATAACCTGCTACATAACCCCATTGTGCTAAATGGGAAATGCGGCACATATCCCAAGCGAGAAGCCCCTTCTTTCTCCAAGTTTTCCAATTGTAACGGATCATTTCATAATGAACTTTCATATCCCCGGACAATTGCTTCATGGCAGTTTTTAACTCTTTGGCTGACATCGAGCGCATTTGTGCCGCTTCCTTACGGTATGTCGAACGGGAACCTGTATGCAGTAAATCATACATTTGGTCGATCAACTGTTTGCGGTTTGAAATATTCCAGCTCTTTTGCAAGATCGCAGCGGCCGCTTTCTGATTGCCATCCGTCGGTTCGTATCCACCGAAATAATATACGTTGCCTTCGTTGATCGCGATCAAAACAGAACCCATGGCACGTCCCCACTGTCCAAGATTTGAATTTTTGTCCTCGTCGCTTACGAGAACTTTTGGTGTGGGTGATGCCTGTTTGTCTACGGTGGTCTGTTTATTACTGCTGCAGCCGATCAAAGTACTGCAAAGTATTGCCGTAATGCATACATAGGTTATCCATTTTTTCTGTTTGCTCATGCTTCTCCTCCATACCTGTAATATACAACTTCCCTATCTTTTAATAAAAGATAGAAAATATATTAGCACCGATTACGGTGATCATACCTGCAACTGCAATGGAAAGGCCGCTCATTGCACCCTCTACTTCGCCCATTTCAATTGCTTTAGCTGTTCCCATCGCATGGGATGAAGTGCCGATGGCAATTCCCTTTGCAACGGAATCCGTAATATGAAACCACTTTAAGATATATTCTGCCATAATATTTCCAAAAATACCAGTCAAAACGATCACTGCAACGGAAATTGTCACAATGCCGCCTAGTTCTTCGGAAATCCCCATGCCGATAGCGGTTGTAATGGACTTTGGAAGTAGTGTGACATATTGTTCGTGAGTCAGTCCAAACAATACACTTAGTCCTAATACAGAGGCTAGACCTGCTACGGTACCGGCTATGATTCCGGTAAATATCGCTATCGCGTTTTTCTTTAAGATCTGCAACTGTTCATACAAAGGTATGGCCAAGGCAACTGTTGCCGGAGTCAGCAAATAGTTAATATACACTGCCCCCTTTTCGTAGACAGAATACTGAATATTACACACCTTTAATAAAACAATGATCAAGGTTACTGCAATAAGCAGGGGATTGAATATTGCAAGCTTAAATTTGTGCCTGATCAATAAACCGATCTCATAGGCAAGCAGTGTAACAATGCCGCCAAAAAATAATGAATTTTGTAATAGTTGTATCATGATGACTTAATAACCTCTTTTCTATAAGAATATATATGATCAGTCTTTAGGCTGCTTTTTCTTTGTTTTGTGATGCATAATAAATTGCGTTGCATATCCGGATACGACCATGACGATCACAGTTGTGACTAGCATGATCAGGAGAACCGGCAGTAAAATCTTACGCAGATCCCCCCAAGAATCCATGAGTCCAACGCCTGCAGAAACAAACAAGATCGGCATGATCTCTACGAGAAAGAGTCCTGTTTCGCGGACATGTTCTAAACGGATAACTCCGGTGCATAGTGCAATAAACAATAACAACATTCCATAGATACTTCCCGGCACAGGAAAAGGAAGCGCTAATTTAAGCACTTCCCCCGCAAATGACACCAGAAGAATCATACAAAATTGTTTAAAATACTTCATAATTAAACATCTGCCTTTCTGATAAACTCTTCTTGCGTTCCAACGTATTTACTTCCATTGGAATAATTTTTTCATTGTTGTTTTATCACTGTCACTGTAGTAACCATACTGCAAAATTTCATAGTTATGCAGAAGTGATGAAACGGTTTTTGATTCGGAATCCCCATAATTATGCCACTTTCCATTCATATCCATATATCCATTGACATTCATTGCAGGAATATCCTGAGATACTTTTTCGATATACTGGTTATAAAGCGGCAATGTAATACCTGCTTGCTTTAACAACATATTCTCCAAATAGTTGTTGCTGATCGAGACTTCTTTGGCTTCTTCAATATCATAGTTTGCCCAAATGATAAACGGCGTTGCGTATCGTTTCTGGATCTCTTCTAAGCCCCAGTCACTCTGCTTTTTGCCGAGAAGCGTTTCATAAAATTCGGTTTCAATCGATGGATGATGATCGCCAAACATACAGATGATGGTTGGCTCATCCTGTTTTTCAAAGTATTTTACCAAATACTGAAATGCATCGTCGGATACTTTGGTTGCTGACAAAAATTCTTTTGCTTCCGGCAAATGACTGCCTTCCGGATAAACCGGATCTTTCCAATTCGTATTGGTCAGATAACCGCCGTGATTTTGAATTGTCATATCAAATACAAAGAGCGGCTGGCCTTCCTTTTTATTTTTGTAGCGCTCGATAACTTTCTTGTAACTTTCCTTGTCACTGATATAACGAACATATTCCGGATTTTTGAAGTCATCGATCGTCAAAAACTGATCAAAGCCCATACTCTTATAAGAAGCCGTACGGTTCCAGTTAGCACCGCTGCTTGGATGAATTGCTTCACAGCGATAACCAAGTTTTTTGAGATAACCAGGCAACGCAAAGGTGGACTCATGCATAAACTGTTGATACACATTACTTCCACTTGGGAAAAACTTAATTGTATTTCCTGTCATTGCCTCAAACTCAGAATTACTGGTTCCTGCACCAAAGATAGACACATAATCTCGTCCATAAATGGTGTTCTCATCCAGGCTATGAATAAAAGCAAGCGGATCACGGTTATAATTAACCTTTCCGACCAGAGAATAGTCTGCAAGGCTTTCGTTCATGATCAAAATAATATTTGGCTGCTTGTTGCCAAGACTTTGATTAGTACTAAAGTCTTTGTTATACGTGCGCTTTTTGTTGGACTGCGTTGTGTTCGTCTCTTCGCTGCTGTTTCCATCAGTTTTAGTATTCTCTTTTTCAAAATCTGATAGAATATCCTTTACCTTTGCCTGTGAATAACCGGATGGCGTCGACACACGCAGGTAATGTAAATTGATGAAAAAGTTGAGGTAGAAACCGTTGTTCTGACAAGAAACCACCTTGTTCCACACGCTATCTTTGATCCCGCAGGTCTCCAGGATCGGTGTGGAATACAACAGAACGATGCAGGCTGCAGAAGTGACAACCGGAAGAACATGTCGCAACAGTTTCTGTTTGAAAGCGCGTTTTTTCTTATCACCGCGTAGTCTTAACAACAGAAGACACCAAATGAAAAATGCTGGAATCGCAACAAATTGTGATGGTGTCATCGTCAAATGATACTTGTCAGCGACCTCGGTTGCAGTTGTTACACCCAAAATATCAGCCGGAAGGAATGGAGTTCCTCGAACATTCATTAGGAAAAAATTGACCAGACCAACCGGGAACAATATGATATCAAGTATAAGCGCAGCTCTCTCCGCATTGCCGATCACACCAAAGATCAACAATTGTATTGCTCCCAAAAAGACCCAGGTAAAGATCCAGACATTCGGATACGTTTTTTGAAAAGTTCCATTTAGCAGTTCCAACATTAGGAACAACAAAAATGGATTTAATATCAATACCGTCCTACGGGCATAACGATATACCTTACGCTCTGCCAGACACCATTTGACAAAATCTTTCAAATTACGGATTTTTAATCTCTTTTTGATCGCTTCGCCGGATTTGTCGGATCTACGGAGCAGTTTGTCGTGTCTTTTGCGCAGACGAGGTGCGTATTCTGTGACACGCTCAAAGCAGAGTACAAACAATACGACAAATTCCAAGATCATTACGATAAATGGAAGCAGCAAACGATAATAATACGTATAAGAGATTGTCAGCGACTTCTTTTGTGTACGCATATTCAGCGTAGACAATGTCAGATTCGGATCTGTTCGATTGGTCGTATTTAGTGTCGGCAACGTTGCATAAGGGCGGTTGCCATTGCTGCAATTTAGTGCCAGACAACAGGTAACACCTTTCGGGATCGTTACCGTATGATCCATTTTTACGGTATACGTTGCATCCGGTTTTATGTCTTTGACCGGAATTGTTGTCTCATATACGGTTATATTTTCTCCATCTAACATTTGAATATGCAGATCAGTTCCTACTTTATCATATTCAAAAGAGCCAAAACTTAACGTAAAACCGGATAACACGACTTTACGATCAAATTGAAACTTCTGACGGATAATCTCTGTATCATCTAAAATACCGATCACACTGCTCTGTGAGTTGCCCGCTTCCGTTGTTACCTGCTGTTTTGCAAGCATAGAACCGGTAAGTACAAACTGTAATACAAAGATTGCGATGCTGATAAAGATAAAACACGCAACTCTTTTTTTGGAAAAGTGCAAGTACTTTTGCAACATACTCATGAAATTCTCACCATGCCTTTCTATAATCTGTCTGCTTACGTACAGATTACATATTTTTCATTTGCCAGAAAATTGTGTTAACAATTCTTACATAGCAAAATGTTAGTCTTGCTATGTAATCTAAACATTTATTCTTCCTGTTTATTTTCTCTATTTGTATCTTTTTTATAACTTTGTTTTGCATAAGCCCATTCTGTAGTATTTTTCTTTTGGACTGCACTGGCCGGAAGAGATTGATATAGCTGATATGCTAATTTACAAGCACCGGCAGTCAGGATCACAATGCATAATTCTACGACCAATAATGGCACAATGCCTGCGCGGTAAAACGCTGCAATAAAATCCACTAATGCATGAATTCCCATAGCGATCCACAGGTATTTGATCTTATCCGCTTTACGAACGGCATAAAAAACTAATACAGACAATGCAATCTGCAAAAACAACGCTGCGACACGCTCTAATCCTCCTAACATCAATGTATAGACGTTCATTTTGGATAAAGAGTCTACTATCGATTGATAGGAAGCAATCGCGGTATCATTTCCTGCCATTTTATCAATTAATTTATCCATTTGACCATTATTGATCAACTGACAGTAGGTATAATTTTGTAAGTGACCTAATCCTAACACGATAATGCATTCAATGCCACCGTGTCCCAAGCCATAGGATACTGCCGTCTCACGTTCAGCATGATTTTTAAGAAATATTCGGAAAGCAATGTATCGTCCCGTTTCTTCAAAAAGGGCCGCCATAATACCGCCATATAAAGCATACGCCCATGGATTTCCTGTAAGGAACGTCGATACCGGACTATTGATTCGCAGGAAAAAGGTATGTGGTATTGCCTCGAGTACATAGGCAAACACAAAAAATATACCAGCACCTATAAAGACCGGAATCAGACTTTTGCGGGTACGCAGTTTCCATACAATAATCAGCACTAATGGAACAATAAAGCTAAACGTTGCTAACTCCATCATCAAATTCATAATCGAACTATCTATCATTCTATACGTTCCTTCCTTTCTAAATCTGCAAAAAAATGTTCTGCCTATTTATGAAACATAATATATTCGCTGTCAAACATTTTAGCAAGACAAGCTGCACCAATAGCGGTGACTACTAAGTTAGAGGCGATAGTGGTAAGTATTAATGATCCATGCACATGGAACGAGAAAATACCGACCATAGACTGGACACTGTTATAGATCGGGATCAGATAATAATAGATCTGCGATCTGGCACCCGAACCAAACATGGATGTAATACCGATCAACATCACAACGATCATTAATGGTGTTACATAGGTTTGTGCCTCTTTGATCGTTTTGGCAAATGCTGAGATCAGAGCGATCAGTGTGACAAGCACCAATGCAGTGGATAAGATAATGATCCCCAGCATGATATAGTCATCGACACCATAACTTGTACCAGATATTTTATTGGTCGATGCGGACATCAATTTTGGTACGGAAGCAATGGTTCCGATCGCACTGGATGCACCGCTTAGGAGTGCAATGATCGATAATGCAGCAATTTTACCAAGTGCAATATGGCTTCGTTTGACCGGAGTGATCAGCAACGATGCGATCGTACCGCGTTCTTTCTCTCCTGCTATGGATTCCGGTGCAACGGAAATACATCCGCTGTACAAAAAGATCAACAATAAAAATGGCAGCATCGAAGAAAAAAGCTGTGCGGTAGAATCTTTGTCATCTGCCATATCAAAGGTATCTGCTTTGGAATCCGCATGATTAACATCAAATTTATTGGCCATGGCAGATTCCTTCTGATCGAGGTAAGTACACAACGTATCATAAGCGTTCGCGGAATCCGTCGATGCAGAATTATAATAAATTGCAATATTAGGGGCCGGTTTACCGCTGCTTACCTCATATTCTTCTACTTGCTTTGCAAAATCTTCCGGAAAAACTATGCATAGCTCTGCCTTTTGGTCTTTGACCTTTTGGCGGGCAGAATCCATGGTATCCGCATTTCCTTTATGGATCCGAAAACCGTTTTTTTTCAATTCTGCAGACCAATCGTCCGGTATATTGACTGCGGTACATTTCGGCGCAAATTTGTCCGTTGTGAACTGACTTAACATGGCGTCACCCATAAACTGATACAGTACAAAGATCAAAATTCCCGGTAAAAGAATGGTCGTCATTACCATACGGTAGTCACCAAAGAAGCGTGCCAATTCTTTGCGCATAACAGTTAAGATCGTAGAATTCATTATGCACGCTCCTTTCCTGAAATGTTTGTCTCTTCCCGGCCGACATGATCCTGATACAGATCAAAAAAGCGATCCTCCAAACTCTTACCGGCGCATATTTCTGCTAACGTACCACATTCGATCATCGTTCCATTGATAATAATACCGACACGATCGCAGATACGCTCGATCAGGCTGAATATATGCGTGGATACGATCACCGTCTTCCCCTCTGCTTTTAGTTGCAGCAGAAAATCCGTTACAACTCTCGCAGTCAAAACATCCAAACCGTTGGTTGGTTCATCAAAGATGACAATATCCGGATCATGCACCAAAGAGATAGCAAGTGATGCTTTCTGCTTCATTCCGGTAGATAGATTGGCGATCTTTACTTCCGCAAATTCATCAATGCCAAAGATCTCGAATAAGTGCTTCTTTCGCTCTTTACGAAGATTAGCCGGCACCTGATGGAGATCCGAGAAAAAATCAAACAAATAATTTGGAGTAAAAAATTCTTCCAATCGAAGTTCACTGGTCAAAAATCCAATCTTACGCCGAACCTGCTCTGCTTCTTTTTGCACGGAATAACCACCAATGACAGCATCCCCCTCATCCGGTTTGATCAACGTTGCTAACATGCGGAGCGTCGTCGTCTTACCGGCTCCGTTTGGACCGAGAAGTCCGAAGATCTCACCCTCCATTGCATCGAAAGATAAATGATTGACGGCAACTCTTTTCTTGGCACCGGTATGTTCTATTTTTTGTTGTTTCTTGGAGAGAGCAAATGTCTTACATAATCCCTCTGCGTGCAATAACACGTTATCCATATATACCTCCCGTCCCTGCAGTCGATCGCTATTTCGCTATGCAGGTACTCAGTGTTTGCAGATGTTATCTGGCTTATTAACGCACATTATCACATTGTAACAGAAATACGCTCAAAAATCCAGTAAATCATCAAAAAAGTAACGTCGACACGGTACTTTTGTCACGCCGCACATCAGTAGTTTCCTAATGAACAAAAAAAGGACAAAGCTTAATGCTTTGCCCCCGCCCGTCCCAAATGGACGGTTGTTGTTATTCAGTTACTCAAACTTCCGGTATGGAAAGTTTGAATCAATTGTTATTTGGTGGTACAATGCTGGCTCCGCATTGACTGCAAAAAGCAGTTCCTTCCGGAAGTGTCATGCCACACTGTGGACATACGCAAGCGCCTTGTATCTTTAAGATCTCTGCCTGTAATGCAGCAATCTCATTTGTCAGAGTGCTGACATTGGCAATGCCGGCATTATCCACTTCTCCTTCTTTATTCATTTCATAATAATGCTTTCCAAGCTCAATGTACTGTTTATCAAGTGCATCTTGTTTAGATTTTATATCCATTTTCAGCTTTGCAATGTTTGAAACTTCTTTTGCTTTTTGTGATACGTCTCTTCCTGCGGAAGTTAATGTTTCTTTCATGTTGTCAAAAAATGCCATACGTTCCTCCATTCCACACCGAACGTCTCGGTGTATACTCTCCTGCTATATTTTTATGGAGAAAAGCGGTTTCCGGCTCTTCTCCACATTTCAAAACACATCATAGCATATTTTGGAGGCTATTTCAATGAGTGTACGAAGCTGTCCGAAGCATCATATATTGTCGTTTTTGAGAGCTTCGATCGGATTGTCTTTTTTGATCTTATGCATGGAGTACATCATGCTGGCAAATACAACCACAAAGACACCAAGGACAACGATGGCAACACTGCCCCATGGGATCTGGAAACCGACGTCCATTGCACCTAACAGGGAATGATAGATTGCGAAGTTTAACAAAAAGGCAAGCGGTAGTCCAAAGAGAAGTCCTTTGACGCCATATAACAGGCATTCGTAATTCATCATTCGGTCAAATCCACCTAACGTCATTCCAACAGACTTTAACATAGCAAATTCTTTGCGTCGAAGCATCACATTGGTCGAGATCGTATTGAAAATATTGGCGATCACGATCAATGAGATCAAAATGATAAATCCATACGTAAAGATCTTAAAGATCAGCAGCAATACTCTTACAGAATCGTTATTCATACGCGGACTGTACAGATTATTAGCTACGGATTTTGCAAAGCCGGAATCATTTCTCAAATAATTACTGATCGAGGTGTAGGCTGTGTTATAATCCTTGGCTGTAAAATTAAAATCGTACTGATCCAAAAAACTTACAGAATGAAACATGGTTTCTTTGGCACTTAACGGCAATGTCATCGTGATCTGATCAGCATATTCGAACGCATTTATTCCTAAAGGTGCTTTATAATCTTGGTTGTCCACTACTTTGCCATCAGTTAACGATATACTTTTTAACGCCTGTTTTTCCGGCATCATTTTTATTGCATCATAATCATATTCTTCGGAACCTTTTGCGAATGGAAATTCCATGCGTTTCAGATCAATATTCGTAAAATCTTCGGTATAGTAATAACCCGAAATGTTGCGGATACAATATATTTTATCCGGTGTAAAGCCATTTTGCAGGATGTTAAACTTCTTTGCTTTCTGGGTTTGTTTTGAGCAAAGAATACTCTCATCCCAGATCAGCGGACACAGTTTTTTAGTATCCATATATTTGGACACGTTCAGATGGTGTTCTTCCAAATATTTTTGGTAGGAACTGTCATCAATAAAGGATAACTGTACCGGTAAGATCACTTTATCACCAGCATTTTTAGCATGGAATCCGGTGTTTTCATTTTGGTTATTACCGGATTTATTAAAGCGGTAATAGCTTGTATCGATCTGCTCTTTATCTAAGATCACATACGTATTCATCGCGGATTTCGAATAGGAAGCATCGTCTACAGCGCGTAGTGATCTCATTTTTTGGTAGGACTTCTCTGCGCTTTGGTGTTTCATATCATCGTTAGAAACAGACAAGGTAATGTCAGCGGTCATTTCCTGCAGAGACATATCTATCGAGCTGGCCATATAACCATTGAACGATGCACTGCCGATAAAAAGGATGACACTGATTGCTAAAGAAAAGACGGTCAATCGGTATTTCCTGCGATTTCGCTTAAAGTTCTTATTGGCAAGCATTCCTTCAAAGCCAAATACTTGATAGATCCATTTTGTGCTGCGGATCTTGCGGCTTCGAATACGAATGTCGTGATTTTCGCGGAGTGCGTCTATGGCAGTAAGTTTCACTGCTTTTCTGGCAGGGATCGACGCCGAGATAAGGACCGTGATCACTGCAATGACTGCGGAAAGAAGCAGCGCAGCGGGGCTTATCGCAAGTGTCAGATTTACACCTTTGGTATTGTTCAAATATGGACCAATGATCTTGCCTACAAAATGCAGTGTGACTCCAATTCCAACAAGACCGGACAAAATGCCGATTGGAATGCCGATCACACACAGACACAATGCCTCAAAACATACGGAATGACGGATCTGTTTTTTGGTGGCTCCGATTGATTTTAGCAGTCCGAACTGCTTTGTACGTTCACTGACAGAAATCGAAAAGGCATTATAGATCAATGTGACACTGGCTAAAACAATGATAAAGATCAATGCACCTGCCATCGTGTTCAGCATAGCAAGGTAATTGCCGCTTTCTGCGGTCCCCATATAACGAAGCAGATTTAAATGGATCGCATAGTCGTCATCGATCAACAATTCCCTGCTATTTTTGTCGGTGTATTTTTTTAGCAGATTTTTAATCTGTTGATCGATCTTATGAGAGTCTTTCATCGTAAAAAAGACATCATGCTGTATTGCAGACGTATCTCCCGTGGTAAATACCGAATATCCGGGAGCATTAAAGTTTTCCAACGAAGGTCGTTCACAGATTCCTACGATCTTATATTGTTTTTTGACCGTGTTTTCAATCTTTTCAGCCCCTTTGGTATATTCAACACACTGTGAGGCGGTCGTGCCGTTGACGGTTCTCGTTCCGACGTTTAATGTTATGGTGTCACCGACGTTGTACGTAACGTTGCCATTGGTTTGAATATGCGAAGAAATGACCAGTTCTCCATCATTGGCCGGCATACGCCCTTCCGTCAGCTTTATTGAGATCAGTTTTTGTGTGTTTGCCGGAATGGATTCTACGCATACATAAGGTTTAGATTCGTTGGCACCGCCATTTAATTTGCTGTATCCGATATTGTCTAAAGAAATTCCCGATTGAATGCTTTTATCCTTAAGAATTGCTTTTGCTTCGTCCATGGATACGGTATTAATGCGGCCTTCCCAACGTCCGTTATCGTTAATTTCTAAATTAATGAGATATTGCTGCAAACTGGTGACGATAGATGTGACACCGGTAAACATTGCTGTTGATAAAATGATACCGATGATCGTCACAAACGTGCGCAGTTTGTTTTTATATAATGTCTGAAGTGTGAAGCGATTCATTATATTCATGCCCGATTCACCTCATCTCTTACAATTTTGCCGTCCTCGATCGCAATGATGCGGTCTGCTTGTAGTGCAATATTTTCATCATGTGTGATCATGATCAAAGTCTGGTGAAATTTTTCGTTGGATTCCCGCAACAGGTTCATGATCTCCTGACTGTTTTTGCTGTCCAGATTACCGGTCGGCTCATCCGCCAATACAACAGACGGTGCGTTCATCAATGCTCGACCGATGGACACGCGCTGCTGCTGGCCGCCGGATAATTGGTTTGGCAGATGTTTTTCGCGTCCGTCAAGACCAAGCAGACTGATCATTTCCTGCAGACGTTGTTCGTTGACTTTGCGTCCGTCTAATAATACCGGCAACGTAATATTTTCGGTTACATTCAATACCGGGATCAGATTATAAAACTGATAGATCAGGCCAACCTGGCGTCTGCGGAATATTGCCAGTGCTTCCTCGTTTTGTGCAAAAACATCTTTGCCGCCCATGATCACTTTACCGGAAGTCGGAACATCAACCGCACCGAGAATGTGAAGTAACGTAGACTTTCCGGAACCGGACGGTCCGATGATCGCTACAAATTCTCCCTGTTCTACTGAAAAACTGACACCATCCAGTGCATGTACAGCATTTTCACCCTTTCCATATACTTTTTTCAGATTATCAACTCTTAAGATTTCCAAGGTAATCCCTCCATTCTCCCAAATGTATTTCTCACATATTGGGCTTTCCATTTCTTTTTACAATACAAAGTATAGAAAATACAGGTGACTCCTTAATGACTCTATTGTGACAATTTTGTCACACAGCACCTTTATACATTCGAATTTCAAATACGGCACCGCCATCTTTCTTATGATTGTAGGCTCGGATCGTGCCATTTTGTGCAATAATGATACGTTTTGCCAAAGCAAGTCCGATGCCAACACTGTCTGTATCGGCATTTTGTCCGCGGTAAAATCGTTCAAAAATGTGCGGAAGATCCTGTTTGGTAAAGCCTCTTCCGCTATCGGTGATCTTTATCAAAAGATAGAGCGGATTGTCTTTCGTTACAATACGGATATGTCCACCTGACGGTGTATGTTCCATGCAGTTTTTCAAAATATTGCTGACAGCCTCTGTCATCCAGCTTATATCACCACGATGCTGTAAATCCGGCTGCATCTGCACTTCCAGTGTGATGTCTCGAATATCCAAAGCAATCTCTAACGGCGTTACCGCTGCCTTGATCAAATCCTCGATCTGGTACGGGACTTGCTGTAACTGTACGGTTCCGGCATCTAGTTTTGCTAACCGAAGCAGTGCGTACACCATCCAGTCAATACGTCCGGTAAGTTTCATCAGATCTTGCACATACTGCAGACGTTTCTTTTCGGAAAGATGTTCTTCCTGCAATAAATTCAATAGTAAAGAGATGGAGGTCAACGGAGTTTTCATCTGATGGGAAATATCTGCCATAGAATCTGCCAAAAATACTTTCTCTTTTTGAAGAATAGACTGTTGTTCTAACATACGCTGCACCATTTTATCAATACTCGTTGCCAATACGGCAAATTCGCCTTCACAGCAATGCTCCATGATCTGCAGTTCTTCGCCGTGTAAGATCCGATCGATCTGTTCTGCCAGCGAAGCCATTTTACGGTATTTGACAACGCTGTAGCTGATATACAGACAAAAAATGACGCCGCAAAATATCAGTAAATAGACAGCAGCGATCGTACCGCACTGCATATACATTCCGATAATTGCAGCGACAAACAGAATGGTCAACAGGATCAATTCTACTCGAAATTCCGTATTTCTTAAAAAACGCAAATCTCCTGTCCTCCTTACTCAGCACGATATCCCAGTCCTCGTACTGTTTTTATAATGGTTGGATTGGCGGCATCGGTTTCGATCTTTTCCCGCAGACGTTTGATATAAACGGTCAACGTATTGTCGTTTACAAACTCTCCTGCCACATCCCAAATCTCTTCCAAAAGCTGATTCCTGGATAATACGTTGCCCTTGTGATTGGCAAAAACGAGTAACAGGCGGTATTCTAACGCCGACAAAAACAATTCCTGTCCCTCTTTGCGGACAGTACCACCGGCAGTATCTATTGTAACGTCTCCCAATTCAATAATGTTCTGTGCTTTCCCGCATCTGCGCAATACACTGCGTATGCGGGATACCAGTTCTCTCGGACGGAAAGGTTTTCCAATATAATCATCCGCACCGAGATCTAACCCGGTGACAACACTGTATTCATCTCCGGAAGCGGTTAAAAAGATAACAGGAAGATCGTATTTTGCTTTGATCTCAGCACAGGCCGAAAATCCGTTACCCTCTGCCAGTGATACGTCCAAGAGAACCAAGGCGGTCTCTCGTTCATGCTCTTCTAAAAAAGCAATGGCATCGGTCTGACCGGCAGTATTTGAGACGAAAAAGCCTTCCAGTTTAAGAAATTCAGTCAATGTTTTTACAATAGTGGGATCATCTTCCACCAATAAAATTCGGGAATTCACATGCATCCTCATTTCTGCACAGTCCGCCTGTGCCCTGTTGTTATATGTCCAACGTTTACGAGATTGGTTCCCGCAGCCAGGCAATCTCCTCTTTATAAGGGGCTGCGCTGTTCTTTTTAGTGCCTTCACCGTCGATCACGCGCCAAGGTGTTTCAAGGATTTTCGGAATTTGGGCAAAACGTTCATCATGTACCAAGCGATGCAGCGTATCGTAACCGATCTCGCCTTCGCCAATGTTGGCGTGGCGATCCTTATGAGCACCCAGTGGATTTTTGCTGTCGTTAATATGGAATACAGCGATCTGGTCTAACCCGATCACTTCATCAAATTTTGCAAAAACACCGTCATAATCACCGACCAGGTCATATCCGGCATCATTGACATGACACGTATCAAAACATACCCGCAGACGGTCTTTTTTGTGTACACCGTCATAAATCTGCTTAATCTCTTCAAAGGTTTTGCCAAGTTCACTTCCTTTGCCGGCCATTGTTTCCAGTGCGATATAGACATCATCGTCATTATCATCTAACACCATATTTAAGCCGCAGATGATCTGTTTGATCCCGACCTCTTCACCGGCTTTTACATGGGAACCCGGATGCAAAACCAGAATATGGCTTCCCATTGCAGCTGTTCTCGTGATCTCTTTGGCTAAAAATTCCGTTGCAAGCTCAAATATCTCCGGTTTCACCGTGTTGGCAAGATTAATGATATACGGTGCATGTACAACGATCTCCTCGATCCCATGCTCTTTCGCATAGGCCCATCCAGCTTCGATATTCAGTTCAGAAACATCTTTTCGTCTTGTGTTTTGCGGTGCACCGGTATATAGCATTAATACATTCGCACCATAACTTGCTGCTTCCTTTACAGAGGCTAAAAACATCTCTTTTCCAGCCATTCCCACATGGGAACCAATTTTAATTTCCTTCAATGTTCTCTCCATTTCCTGCAATTGCCTACATAATGATATTAGTGATGTTTTGAAACCTTTTTTTCAATTGTTAATACATCGCCTTCCGGCTTATAAACAATCTTGACATAGGTGGACACCTGATCACATCCGGCTTTTATGGCAATTTTCTGACAGCCTGCTACGATTTCCATCAACTGATCGTAATCACCTTCGATCGTTGTCTCAAAGGGACCTACGGATGTAGAAAGTCCAAAACTTTTAATATATGCGATCACCTCATCAACAATACGGATCACTTCTTCATCTTCCGTTACATTCGGTAATACCTGAATTGCTACACTTGCATTCATGAAAAATCCTCCATTTCTGATTAAAACTCCGACCCCCATTATACCTATTTCCCCGAAAACCGTCAACAATAAGCAGGAAACCATCCCTCCGTTATTCTGTATAGTTCAAGCTTCGGATACGCGAAGTTTGAGTGCATAAATTGACATAAATTTGCCATACTTTCCATCTTATGGTATATTGGCAACATTGTATTTATTGTAAAGTGCCTGGCAGTATGTGACTGTTACGGCACACCTTTAATTGATGCAAAGGAATGAGGAAGATTATGGAGTTATTTCAATTGAAGTACTTTTTGGCCGTTGCCAAATACGAACATGTAACGAAAGCTGCAGAGAGTTTACACATTGCACAACCTGCTGTTTCACAGGCGATACGGCACTTGGAAGAGGAATTTGATACACCTTTATTCAATCGTGAGAACCGTCATATTACATTAAACGCAACCGGTAAAATGCTACAGAAACGTTTGACACCGATCATGGCCGCATTAGATGCTATTCCCGATGAGATCAAAGAGGCAGCGCAGCAAAATCAGCCGGTCATCCACCTGAATCTGCGCTCTGCCTCTTCGGTTATCACTAATTGCATTATTGCTTACCGGGAAATCCACCCGGAAGTCAAATTCCGCTTGTCCCAAAAACCGGATGATCCCGTTGCTGATTACTTTATTTCAGCGACCGGCTTAGATACGGAATTAAAACCTTCCCAGCGGGTGTTGTTTACGGAAGAATTTTATCTGGCAGTACCAACTTCATCGGAACTGTCCCACAAACATTCCATACGATTGCAGGACACTGCCACAGAATCATATGTCAGCTTGGAAAAAACACGCCCGGTTCGTCAGATCTGTGACGAATTTTGTGCGGCTGCTGAGTTTAAGCCGAACATCGTCTATGAAAGCGACAGCCCGGAGACAGTGCGCAATCTGATTGCAGCCGGTCTGGGGATCGGCTTTTGGCCACAGTACTCTTGGGAATCTTCATTCTCGAAGCATGTAAAACTACTTCCGATCGAAAGTCCGTTCTGCAGACGCCAGATCATCGTTACTGTTCCGGAATCCAAACAACATAATCGCACGATCATGGAATTTCATGATTTTTTGTGTGGCTGGATCAAGGAAAACATTTTATTTCCTAAAATCACCTCGTAGTTGTTTTCGCTGTCTAATTGATATTGGATCAAATCCGCATATCATCTTTACTGCTATAGCGAAGTCTTGACATAGCGCGTGCTAAGGAAGCTTTGGACATATGATATTCCCGAATACTTTGTTCCTGTCTCAACTGCTCTTTTGCACGCTCTTTTGCTTCTTTGGCACGACGTACATCGATCTCGTCCGGATGCTCTGCGGTATCCACTAATACACTGACACGATTGTTGATCACCTGTGCAAAGCCACTGCCGACCACGCCGGTGATCCACGCTCCGTCTTCTGTCTGAATACGTAATTCTCCAACATTAACGGCAAACACCATATTTTCGTGATGCGCCTGAATGCCTTTTTCGCCATCCTCCAACGGCAATATAACCTGTCTGCAATACCCCTCAAAGAAGACACGGTCACATGCTGTCACATTTAATAAAAAGGTGTTCATTGTCCACCCTCCTTTCCTGCAGGCATTTTATTATGCCTGCTTTTCTTTGCTCTTTTCGATCACTTCATCAATCGTACCCACATTGAAAAATGCCTGCTCCGGATAGTCATCCATTTCACCATCAATGATCATTTTGAAACCACGGATCGTTTCTTTCAATGGTACATATTTGCCTGGAACACCGGTAAACGTCTCAGCTACATGGAACGGCTGTGACAAAAATCGCTGTATTTTTCTGGCACGATATACGGTGATCTTATCTTCTTCAGATAACTCTTCCATACCAAGAATAGCGATAATATCCTGTAATTCAGTATATTTTTGCAAAATTTCCTGAACACGTCTTGCTGTATCGTAATGCTCTTTGCCGACAATATCTTCTTCCAAAATTCGTGAATTAGACTCTAGCGGATCAACTGCCGGATAAATACCCTGCTCTACAATTTTTCTGGATAAAACAGTCGTTGCGTCCAAATGGGCAAATGTTGTCGCCGGAGCCGGATCGGTAAGGTCGTCGGCCGGTACATATACTGCCTGTACAGACGTAACGGAACCGTTTTTCGTCGATGCAATACGCTCTTGCAATTCACCAACTTCATTAGCCAATGTTGGCTGATAACCAACTGCGGATGGCATACGGCCAAGCAACGCGGATACCTCTGATCCGGCCTGTACGTAACGGAAGATGTTATCGATAAATAACAACACATCCTGATGCTCTTCATCACGGAAATATTCCGCCATAGTAAGCCCTGTCTCAGCAACTCGCATACGAGCTCCTGGTGGCTCGTTCATCTGCCCGAACACTAATGCAGTTTTATTGAGAACACCGGATTCTTTCATTTCTGACCAAAGATCATTACCCTCACGGGAGCGTTCACCAACACCGGTAAAAATAGAATATCCACCATGTTCCGTAGCAACATTTTGAATCAATTCCTGAATCAATACGGTCTTACCGACACCGGCACCACCGAATAGGCCGATCTTACCGCCCTTGGCATAAGGTGCCAGCAGATCAATGACTTTAATTCCGGTTTCCAACACTTCTACAGCCGGACTCTGTTCCTCAAATCCCGGTGCATCTCTGTGAATGCACCAATGCTCCTCCTCATCCAAAGCTTCGCCATTATCAATCGTTTCACCTAGTACATTAAACAGACGGCCTAACGTTTTCTCTCCAACCGGCACTTTAATTCCACTTCCGGTTGCGATAACTTCCATATCTTTATGCAGACCCTCACTGGATGCCAACATGATGCAGCGCACGGTATTATTGCCAATATGCTGAGCAACTTCCATGACACAGCGTTTTCCGTCGTTATTTACCTCCAGTGCATCCTTGATAAATGGAAGGTCACTGTCTTCAAATTCAACATCAATAACAGGACCGGATACCTGAACAATTTTTCCCTTCTTCATGCTATTCCTCATTTCTGCACACGTAATTCGTTCGCAGTGAACTTTATGTCATGTGTGCTTAAGACATAAAGTCATAGACACCTATTTGTGTTTGCGTTTTTGTGCTTTTGCGCCGCTGATGACTTCTGTGATCTCTTGTGTGATCGCCGCCTGCCGCACGCGATTATACTCGATGGAAAGCTGCGCTAATATCTGTTTCGCACTATCCGTTGCCGACTGCATTGCCATCATACGGGAATTGTGTTCGCTCGCATAAGATTCTACCAATGCACCATAAATAAATCCATTGATGTAATTCGGAACCAAACGCTCTAAGATCGTATTCCAAGAGGGTTCTGCCTTAAGCTCTTCCTGATATACATCAATTGGCATATGAACTTCAAATTCCTCTTTCGATAACGGTAAAAGCTTACGCATTTCCGCCACTGTCGTCATCGAATTTTCCATGCAGGTGTATATGATATACACTTCGTCTAGTTCACCATTTCGATATCGTTCTAAAATATCATCGGTGATCATTCTTGCACGGTGCAGGCTTGGACTTTGTACAGTGTACTTAAAGTGCTTATGCACATGAAGCCCCTCTCTTGCAAAATATTGACGACCAAGCTCTCCAAGTACGAACAAACTGTTTTGTCCGCCATCTTCGAACAGGGAATGTGCCATCTTGATCACATTGTGATTATATGCACCGGCAAGTCCTTTGTCGGCGGTAACTACAATGTAGCCGGTCTTTTTGTCTTCTGTCGGGATCTGACTGGTATCCTTAAAATAAATACTGTCCAGATCCGGGATATGACGCAGGATACGACGAAACGCCTGCTGCAATGAATAAAAATATGGTTCAGTGTCAGCTAGTTTCTTCTTGGCTTTCTGTAACTTGGTTGACGAAATCATATACATCGCATTGGTGATCTTCATCGTATCTTTTATGCTTTTCATGCGTTTTTGTATTTCCTTCGTATTCGCCATAATACTCCTCGTTTCTGCACACGCATTTGCGCATCAATTATTAATTCTGTTCCAAATATTTCTTGGCACCGGCTACGATGGATTCTTTCAATTCGTCGGTCAGATCCTTATCGTTATCGATGCGTTTCATGATCTCCGGATAATTACTATGGAAATAATCTAACAAGCCAAGCTGTGTTTCCTTGATCTGCTCCTTTGGAATCGGAATAAACAATCTGGAAGTTGCTGCTACCAAAGTGACTACCTGTTCAGCCAAAGACATTGGATGTCCTAAAGGCTGCTTTAATAATTCCATCAGTCCATTACCATAAGCAAGCTGTTCCTTCGTTTCTTCATCCAGATCCGAACTAAACTGCGTAAACACTTCCATCTCACGGAACTGTGCCAGATCAATACGAACGGTACCGGATGCTTTTTTCATTGCTTTCGTCTGTGCCGCACCACCAACACGGGATACGCTAAGACCTACATTGACAGCAGGTCGCATTCCGGCAAAGAACAAATCGCTCTCTAAAAATATCTGACCGTCTGTGATGGAAATTACATTTGTCGGTATGTAGGCAGACACATCTCCTGCCTGCGTTTCAATGATTGGAAGTGCCGTAATGGAACCACCGCCTAACTCATCGCTTAACCGGCTGGAACGCTCCAGCAAACGGGAATGCAAATAAAATACATCACCAGGATATGCCTCACGACCCGGAGAACGCTCTAATAACAGAGATAAGGCACGATAGGCAACTGCATGTTTAGAAAGATCGTCATAAACGATCAAAACATCTTTTCCTTCATACATGAAATATTCTGCCAAAGCAGTTCCGGAATATGGTGCAATATATTCCAATGATGCTGATTCACTTGCGGTAGCCGTTACGACAATGGAATAATCCAACGCATCATTTTTTTCTAAAGTATTCACTAACTTTGCTACGGTAGATGCTTTCTGACCGATTGCAACATAGATACAAATAACATCTTTGCCTTTCTGGTTCAAAATAGCGTCCATCGCAATTGAGGTCTTACCGGTCTGTCTGTCACCAATGATCAACTCACGCTGACCGCGGCCGATCGGAAACATAGAATCAATAGACAAGATTCCGGTTTCCAGCGGAACGGAAACGGATTTACGATCCACGATTCCCGGTGCATCACATTCGATCGGGCGATAGTCATCGGCTTCAATGTCGCCCTTGCCATCAATTGGAGCACCCAGTGCATTGACAACGCGTCCTAAATAATGTTCTCCAACCGGAATACCGGCACGTTTCTTGGTACGAGTTACTTTCATTCCTTCACGAATGCCGGTGTCTTTACCTAAGATAATGCAGCCGATCTCCGTCTGTTTAATATCCTGTACCATTCCCTTTACACCGTTTTCAAAAATCACGATCTCGCCATACATCGCATGTTCCATACCATAGATGGTTGCAATTCCGTCACCAACCCAGATTACGGTACCTACTTCATGCTCTCTGCTTTCTATTTCGTAATTTTCAATCTCGCTTCTTAAAATAGATATAATATTTTCTGAGCTGATTGTACTCACATCATCATCTCCTAGTCAATTTTTGTTTTAAGCCGTTTACACTGCCTAAAATGCTTTGATCGATCTCCAGATCACCGATCCGGATCACGAATCCACCGATCAAACTGTGATCTTCTTCCAGCGTTAGCTGTAATTGTTGACAGCCAAGCTTTTTACAAAGTCCCTGTTCGATATTTCTAAGCTGTGCTTTCGTCGGTTCTGTCATATAATAAAGTGTTCCGACCAAAATACCCTGACTTTCTCTGCGCCATATCTCATATGCCGAGAATATGTCAGGAAGAATCTCTGCTTCGTTGTAATCACAAACCTTCTTAAGAAAAGAATGCATTTCCTGAGGAAACAGTTTGTCAATGATCCGATGCTTTTGAGCACGGGTCACGATCGGACTGTTCAACACTTTACGCAATTCTTCCGACTGTAAGTAAAGCTGCTTAGCGGTTTCAACAGCATCTTCTGAAATTCCAAGTTCAAACAGAACTTTTCCATAATTAATTGCCGTCTGCTTCATGAGATTCCCCTATTCCAGCAATATACTGATCGTAGATAGAGCGATCCACACTGGAGTCCGCCTGCTCTTTCAGAATCTTACCAGCCGCAGCCATGGCGACACCGGCAATCTGTTTTTGCATGGCTTCCATCGCCTGCTCGCGCTCGTTTTCTACATCCTGTTTTGCTTTTTCCAATATACGATTTGCCTGCCGCTCTGCTTTCTGAACACGTTCCTCATACTCCTTACCGGCACGTGTTCGGGATTCTTCTACTATCTGTTTGGATTCCTCTTTGGCATTTTCGAGCAGACCATCATATCGCTGTTTTAACTGCATAGCTTCGTCTTCCTTGCTCTGTGCAGTAGCAAACTGCTTGTCGATCATCTCTTTGCGTGCTGCCAATATATTTTGAATCGGTCCGATCAAAAAATGTCTCATGGCAACATACAAAACGACCAAATTTAACAAGGTAAAGATAAATCCATCAAAACGTAACATGTTGTATCGCCAGCCTTTCTGTCTGTATTAATGAAGCATCAATATGATCAGTAAGGCAATAACGAAACCATAGATAGCAGTTGCCTCGGCTAATGCACAACCAAGCACTAAGTTGACTTTGATCTTTGGTTCTGCTTCCGGCTGTCTTGCGATTGCATCCACTGCTTTGGATGTAGCTAAACCAATACCAATACCTGCTCCGATACCTGTCAAAACTGCAATACCTGCTCCAATAGCGATTAACTGTGTCATAATTTACCTCTTTTCTGCGCTGCCTGTATGTAATCAATAGCTTGCTGCGCACAGCGCCCGCCTTGCAAGCTTTCTTAATACTTAAACTCTTAATACTTAAACTCTTAATCCATCTCCACTGCTTCACCAATATATAAAGCAGTCAAAAATACAAATACAAATGCTTGGATCAGTCCGTCAAAAATATCAAAATAAACACTAAAGACGGCTGGTAAAACTGCCGGAACGACAATTTTTAACAACTCCATAACAACATAGGAACCAAGTACATTACCAAACAATCGCATACACAGCGACAACGGTCTGGTAAACACTTCCAAAAGATTGATCGGTGCTACGATCCATATTGGTTCCAAGAAACCTTTCAACCAGCCTTTGGTCCCTTTTTGGCGGATTCCTGCTACTTCTACCAGAACAATGCTCATAACGGCCATTGCAGCGGTAACACCCATATCTTTTGTAGGTGGCTTGAATCCGATCAGCCCAATCAGGTTGGCTACTGCGATATACAGCAACACGCTCAGCAAATACGGTAGATATTTTAATCCGTTTGCTCCGAGCAGTTCACCAAAAAAGCTCTCTGCCATCTGGTATCCCGATTCCAAAGCAAGCTGTACCTTGCCAGGATTATCAATGGATAAGTTTCTTGTCAGTAAAATGGAGAGGAGAATCAATAACGCCATAATGATCCATGTTACGACGACTGATTCCGGAACTTTGATGCCGCCAAAAGCGGGAATTGTGAATACTGTATTGCAGTTTAATTCTTCCATCAGCTCCTTTGTTAATGCCTCCGTAATACTCACTTCCTTTCCATGGCTTTTTGCCATGTCTCCCATTATATGCATTCCATTTCTGATGTCTAATAACTTCTGATTATTTTATCATTCGCATTTTTTATAAATACCATAAAGCCTTATTTTATAAGTCTTTAGAACCAAAAAGAACCAATCCCGGTAAAACCCGGATTGGTTCTTTTTGTCATTAACTCAAACTCCCCATACCTCAAATCCTCCACAACCACATATTGCTTATTATGTCAATAACTATATAGCATTTTGCAGCCAACAAAGAGCGATTTCTGCCATCAGAGAACTATAGTAATTGCCTTGCCGCATTTTCGTTTTTGGTGATTTCTAGATTTTGTTATCTCTGATGATTGATTTACATGCCTTTCGGAAACTCGAAGTCCCGGAAGCAAGGTAATCATCATTTTTGAAAGGGACTTTGCGCTCGTCGTTACTTATGTCTCGTATTTCAGAGACATTAAGTAACGTGACGTAGCGCATCGTAGCGAAAGCGTCCCGTCCAAAAATCGATGATACCTTGCTAGACCGGGACATCTCAGACAATCCTTCAGGCATGTATTCATCAGAGATGTAACAAAATAAGAAATCACACAAAAACTCTGCGTTCTGCGGCAATTATCTTAGTTCTCTGATGACAGAACTATTTAGTGTATTGGCTGCAAAATCTGATTAAATTCTCGACATAATAAGCAATATGTGGTTGTACAATAACTTCCGGTATGGGAAGTTTGAGTCATTAACAGTGAATCAAAAGTTTAACATAACTTCATTAATTTGCAGTTAGGGATGCCGGCTTTCCAAAAATCCCGAAGTGGAATATGTTTCACCTGACAAAGAATGCTGGAATTCATAGCACCATGTCCAACGATCAATATGTTTTTTCCCTCTTTGAGCTGCGGATATACAATTTCGCTTAAAAATTGACCGGTTCTCTCCCAAAGTTCCTGCATACTCTCTGCACCGTCTCG